>NZ_JBHXMA010000044.1:24579-98233 GCF_042721035.1 Streptomyces sp. NPDC058464 | reverse complement strand
TTTTTGGGTGTTGTTTGTGTTTTTTTTTTTATATACTCAACCCCCCACCGAGCCCCCCCCTGGTCAACCCGGGCCGGGGGGGGGCCCCCCCCCCCGGGGGGGGGGGGGGGGGGCGCCGCCCCCCCCCCCCCCCCTCCCCCGCATCCGGACCCTGCGGTCAGGCGGTCAGGCCGGCTGCCACAGTTCGATGCGGTTGCCCTCGGGGTCGGTGACCCAGCCGAAGCGGCCGACGCCGTCCATGTCCTGGGTCTCGTCGGCGACGTCGGCGTCCTTGGCGCGCAGTTGCGCGAGCATCGCGTCCAGGTCGCGGACCCGGAAGTTGAGCATGGTCTGCTGGGCGGGGGAGCCGAAGTAGTCGGTCCCGGACTCGAAGGCCGCGAAGACCGTCGGCCCGGCCGCCTGCTGCCACAGGCCGTGGTCGTCGATGTCCAGGCCGAGGCAGTCGCGGTACCACGCCTTCTGGGCCGCCGGGTCGGCGGAGCGCAGGAAGTACCCGCCGATGCCTTGCACACGTTCCATGCCGCCATCCTGCCAGGACCGGGGCCGGGCGGCTCGGGGCCGGTGCGCACGTGTGAAGTCGGGGGCGGCGCGGTACGGACCTAGGTGCACGACCGCATCGCCACCTCAGCCTTCGGGAGAACGCCGTGAGCACTATCGCCATCGTGGGGGCCGGGCCGGGGCTCGGGGCCGCTGTCGCCCGGCGGTTCGGGCGGGAGGGGTACGGGGTGGCGCTGCTGGCGCGGGACGGGGAGCGGCTCGGGGCCCTGGCCGCGGCGCTCGCCGCGGAGGGCGTCCGGGCCCGCGGGTTCGCGGCCGACGTCAGGGATCCGCTCGCCCTCGCGGACGCGCTGGCCCGGGCCGCCGAGGAGCTCGGGACCGTCGAGATCCTGCAGTACAGCCCGGTACCGCAGCGGGACTTCATGCTGCCCGTCCTGGAGACCACCCACGCGGACCTGCTCGGGCCGGTCGAGTTCTCGGTGTACGGGCCCGTCGCCGCCGTGCAGCAGGTGCTGCCGGGGATGCGGGAACTGGGCCGCGGGACGATCCTCTTCGTCAACGGCGGCACGGCCGTCATCCCGCACCCCGACCGGGCCGGGACCTCCATCGCCTTCGCCGCCGAGAGCGCGTACGGGCACTTGCTGCACGACCGGCTCGCCGAGGAGGGGATCCACGTGGCGCAGCTGGTCATCCCCGGGGCCATCGTCGCCGGGCACGCCCGCAAGGACCCCGCCGTGCTCGCCGACACGCTGTGGGCGATGCACCGCGACCGGCACGGGTTCCGGCACTACGCCGACGACCTGGAGAGCTGACCGGGGTGCAGAAGGGTCGATCTGCGCGAACATCACTTGTGGGACAAAATGGTGTTCGCCTGATTGCTCCCCGCAGGGAGCCAGCGATGGCTGAAGGAGGCCAGCGATGGCTGTGGAAATACCTCCTCTCCTCAAGCCCTCCCGGCTCAGACGCCGTGGAGGTCTGCTCGGTGAGTGCCTGGCAGAGTTTCTCGGGACCTTCGTCCTCATCTCGTTCGGTTGCGGTGTCGTGGCGATGGCCGTCGCGGCGCTGCCCGGGTCCGGGCGCGCGGAGACACCGACGACCATCTTCCTGGCCGCCGGTGACTGGCTCCTGATCACCTGGGGCTGGGGCCTCGCCGTGACCTTCGGCATCTACGTGGCCGGCGGCGTCAGCGGCGCCCATCTGAACCCGGCGGTGACCCTGGCGTTCGCCGTGCGCCGCAAGTTCCCGTGGGTGAAGGTGCTGCCCTTCTGGCTGGCGCAGGTGCTCGGCGCCCTCGCCGGGGCGGCGCTGGTCTACCTCGTCTACCACGACGCGATCAACGCGTTCGACGCCGCGTCGAAACCGCCGAAGGTGGGCGGGCACACCGAGGCGACCTTCTCCATCTTCGCCACCTTCCCGGCGCCGTACTTCCACGGCGGGAACTGGGGGCCGCTGATCGACCAGATCGTCGGTACGGCCTTCCTCGTCATGTTCGTCGTCGCGGTCGTCGACCTGCGCAACACGGCCGTGGGATCCAACCTCGGGCCGTTCGTCATCGGCCTCGCCGTCGCCGCGATCGGCATGTCCTACGGCGCGAACGCCGGCTACGCCATCAACCCCGCCCGCGACTTCGGGCCACGGCTGCTCACCTGGTTCGCCGGGTGGAAGAGCTACGCCTTCCCGGGGGACGGGGCGTGGTTCAGCAACTACTTCTGGATCCCGATCGTCGGTCCGCTGATCGGCGCGGTGATCGGGGTGCTGGTCTACGACCTGTTCATCGGCGACGTCCTGCACGCCCGGCTCCAGCTGGGCGAGTTGCCGGAGCCGGGCCGGACCCGTCCGACCACGGACGAACCGTAGCCGTAGGGGCCGTCACGCCTTCTCGGTGCCCTGCTCGCCCAGGCGCCGCACCAGCTGCTGCGCCTGGGAGACTCCGGTGTCGATCTGCTCGGTGTACTTGCCGTCGGTCCGCTCGTCGACCAGGTCGCCCGCCTTCTCCAGCCCGGTCCCGATCGCGTCACCGTGTTCCTCGGCGACGTCCTTCGCCTTGTCCGCCAGGTTCTTGAGCCCGTCGATCCCGCCGATTCCATCAAACATGCGGGAATCGTCCCGAGCGGAGGCCGACGGCGACAAGACGGCGTCCGAGGCATTCGCCGGGGCGCGAAAGGAGCGCCGACTGCAGCGCCCCATCAGGGGCGCTGGGGGTACCCCCGGCCGAGGGCTGGGGGAGGAACTGCGCGACCAGCCACGACGGCGCCGCGGACGAACAGGGCCCTGCCTTCACGTCGTTTTCCGGTGTTCAGGTGCGAAGTCCGGTCACGAGGTCGATCCTGATCCTTGACTCGGCAGCCACGTGACGAACACACCCCGGGAGACGACCCCATGAGCACCAGCCCCCTCCTGACCGGCCTGAGCGAGGAGCTCCCCGAGCTGCGGGCGCTGTACGAGGATCTGCACACGCATCCGGAGCTGTCCTTCCAGGAGGAGCGGACCGCGGCCGTCGTCGCGGGGCGGCTGCGCGCGCAGGGCTGGGAGGTCACCGAGGGGGTCGGCGGCACCGGCGTGGTCGGGGTGCTGGCCAACGGGGACGGTCCCGTCGTGCTGCTGCGGGCCGACATGGACGCGCTGCCGGTCCAGGAGGAGACCGGGCTGCCGTACGCGTCGCGGACCGACGGGGTGATGCACGCCTGCGGCCACGACATGCACGTCACCTGGCTGCTGGGGGCCACCGGGCGGCTCGCCGCGGTGCGGGACGGCTGGCGGGGGACGGTGGTCGCCGTGTTCCAGCCGGCCGAGGAGGTCGGCGGGGCGCCGAAGATGCTCGCGGACGGGTTCGCCGAGCGGTTCCCGCGCCCCGACGTGTGCCTGGGCCAGCATGTCGCGGCCGCGCCGGCCGGGCTGGTCGGGACCCGGGCGGGGGCGCTGATGGCGGGCGCGGACAGCATGCGGGTCACGCTGTTCGGGCGGGGCGGGCACGGGTCCACGCCGGAGGCCACCGTCGACCCGGTGGTGCTGGCCGCGGCCGTGGTGATGCGGCTGCAGACGGTCGTCTCCCGGGAGGTGGCCGCGGGCCAGCAGGCCGTCGTCACGGTCGGTTCGATCCACGGCGGGACCAAGGAGAACATCATCCCGGACACCGTCGAGCTGAAGATCAACATACGGTCCGCCACGGAGGCCGTCCGGGAGCGGGTGCTGGCGGCCGTCGAGCGGATCGTACGGGCCGAGGCCGCCGCCTCCGCCGCGCCGAAGGAACCGGAGTTCGAGCCCATCGACTCCTTCCCGGTCACCCACAACGACCCCGCGGCCACCGAGGCCGTCCAGGGCGCGCTGTCCGCCGAATTCCCTGGTTTCACCTTCGAGTTGACCTCACCGGTGCCCAACAGCGAGGACTTCGGGGCCTTCGGCACGGCCCTTGGGGTGCCGTCGGTCTACTGGTTCGTCGGCGGCGCCGACCACAAGCTCTACGAGGGCGTCGACCTGGAGGCCCTGGTCCGCGACGGCATCCCCCCGCAGATCCCCTCCAACCACTCCCCGCACTTCGCCCCCACCCTCGACCCGACGCTCGAGACGGGTGTACGGGCGCTGCTCGCGGCGGCGGGCCACTGGCTCGCCCCCTGACCCACGCGGGCGCGCCCTGACCCGCACGGGCGCCCCCTGACGCGCACGGGCGCACCGGCTCAGCGCAGCGCGCTCGCCCGCCGGTGCCCCGGTATCGCCAGCCAGCCCGCGGCCGCCGTGCGCGCGGTGGGCAGGAAGCCCGGGTCGGACCGGATCTCCGCCAGCAGGTCGTCCCGGGCCGCCATGCCCAGGGCGTAGACCAGGCTCTCCACGGTGGCCGCGCTCACCGGGTCCCGGGTGCGCCGCCAGGCGGTGTGGTGGTGGGCGACGGCGCCGCGCAGGAAACCGGAGTCCGCGTCGTCGGCCGCCACATGGCCGAGCGCGCGCACCGCCACGTACGCCGTGCGGCGCGGCACGCCCGGCCGTACCGCGAGCGTCTTGAGCAGGGCCCGGTGCCTGCGGTCGCCGAGGATCCGCAGCGCCTCCAGCAGGGGCACCGCCAGCTCCTCGTGGCGGACGCTCGACGGCCGGGCCAGCTCGGCGGCGACCGCGTCGGCCAGCGGCTCCCGGTAGGGCGTGGCCGCGAGCAGGAACGCCGCGTACAGCCGGACGTCGAAGACCGGTGAGGTGAGGGCCTCGGCGACCAGGGCGTGCGCCACGGTGGTGTCCGGGACCAGGTCCGGTTCGATGGCCCGCACCGGGGCGGTGACCCGGCGGACGGCCGGGGTGAGCAGTCCGGCCGCGGTGTCCGCCGGGGGCGGCGGCGCTGCCGTGCCGCGGCCGCCCAGCAGGTCGCGGGCGTGCTCGGGGTGGGTGCGGGCCAGCCAGCGGCGCAGCGGGTCGACCTGGTCGGCGACCGGGCCCACGCCGGAGGAGTCGCGCAGGGCGCGGACCAGGGTGCGCAGCTGGCCGCGGTCGAAGTGCCGGTAGCCGACCTTGCGGAAGCAGGCCATCACCGCGCCCCGGTGGGCCAACGGGCCGCTCGGGGCGGTGAGTTCGGCGAGGACGCGGCCGGTGGCGTCGGGATGCCCGCAGTTGTCCAGGGCGCACACGATCTCGGTGGCCGTCGCCCGGGAGCGGCCCGCGGCGAGCTCGGCGCAGGCGAGGACGACGGTACGGCCGCCGCGCGGGTGGTTGAGGAGGCGGTTGAGGGTCTCGAAGCGGAGCATCCAGGGCAGGTCGTCGGCGATCACCATCTCCTCGACGAGGCGTTCGGCGAGGCCGTACCAGGTGCCGGACGGCATCAGCACCACGTCCGGGCGGGCGCACAGCCCGTCGGCGAGCCGGTCCCAGTCCTCGCCGGTCATCACCGCGCCGGACAGGGCCTGTTCGAGCAGGTCCTCCAGCAGGTCCTCGCCCGCGGCGACCGGGGCGGTGTCCAGGACCGGGGCCGGGGCCAGGTAGCGCCAGACCGTGCGGGCGGTCGCGGTGAGCAGGTTGCGGGGCAGGCCGAGCAGCTCCTCGTAGCGGCGGACGGCCGCCCAGGGCGCCGCCGTCCGGGCGGTCTCCCAGCGGGACAGGGTGGAGACGCTGACGTCGCGGTCGTAGCAGCCGCCGCGGAAGGCCGCGGCGAAGGCCGGGAGGGAGCGGAAGGCGGGGTCCGTGCCGAGCAGGCGGTTGACGCGCAGCAGCCAGGCCACCCGGGGCCGCCGGCCCGGAGCGCCGCCCGTGGTTAAGTGCGCGCTCATGACGGACAGTTTGGCAGCAGCCGTCCGACATCGTGGCAAGCGCGGCAAACCTTTCCGGGGCGCATACCGGAGGTGCCGGGGGCGCGGCAGGTCCGTTGCACGCGCCCACCGGGTGTGCAACGCGCCCCGGGCGGCGGGCCGTACGGCGGTACCAAGAGGGGGGACGGGGAGGGCCGGCGAGGAGGACGGGGGGCGCGGATGGTCGGGGTCGGGGTTCCGCCGCGCGGGCCTCTCGCCGCCGCGCGGCCGGCCTTCCCCGTTACGGGCGGGGGGCGGCCTGGTCCAGGGCCGGCCGCAGGTCCGTGCGGCGGCGGATGCCCAACTTGCGGTAGGTGTGCGTGAGATGGGTCTCCACGGTGCGGCGGGCCAGATGGAGCAGGGCCGCGATCTCCACGTTGGTGCGGCCCTCGGCGGCGAGTTCGGCGATCCGACGCTCGCTGCCGGTGAGGGAGGCGGCGCCTGTACGGCGTCTGGGGGAGCGGGCGCCGCCTTTCCGCAGGATCCCCTCGGTCAGCTCCAGCAGCCGTACCGCGCCGAGCCGTTCGGCGTGCTCCTCGGCCTCCCGCAGGCAGTCACGGGCGTGGGCCGCCTCACCGGCTGCGGTCAGCTGGCGGCCGAGTGCGATCAGGGCCAGCGCCGGCTCGGTACCGGCCGGGCCGCCGTCCCGCAGCAGCTGTACGGCCTCCTCGGTGAGTTCCAGGCCGCGGCGGCCGCCGGTCGCGGTGCCGAGGACGCGCAGCGCCCGGCCGACCGTGCGCGGGGTGCCCCAGACCCGGGCCAGCCGCAGCTCCTCCTCGGCCAGCGCGATGGCGTCGAGGGGCTGGTCCAGGGCCAGCCGGCACTCGGCGGCGGCCGTCCGCCAGGGCGTCACCACCGGGCTGATCACCTCACGGGCCGTCTGGCGGCGGCCGCACTCCAGGAAGTCGTGCAGCGCGGCGGCCGCGTCACCGGCGGCGGCCCGCACCACGCCCCGCGCGTACAGGAACCGGTTCAGCTCCCAGGAGTCCGGCGCCTCCCGCAGGTCGATCCCGGCGACGAGACCCGCGGCCTGGGCGACCCGGCCGGTCTCCACGAGGGCGATCAGCGTGTGCGCGTGGGCGTTGGTGGGCGTGACCGCGTCGGGCACGGCGGTCAGGCGGGCGTAGTCGGCGCGGGCCGCCGCGATGTCGGTGCGGCTGTTGAGCAGGGCCTGGTGCATGGGGTGCAGCAGGTCGGGGCGCTGTCCGGCCAGGCCGCGGTCCACCAGCCGGCTCGCCTCGTCGAGTTCGTCGGCCCATTGGGCGACGGTGGCCGCCGTACCGACGAGGAACGGCTCGGTGAGCGGGTCGGCGGGCTCGGCGAGCAGGGTGCGCAGCTGCCCCATCGCGTCCCCCGCCGAGGTCAGGCCCGCGGAGGCCGCGTGCCGCACCAGCAGGGCCTGGCCGGCCGTGCCGACCAGTTCGGGGGAGCGGTCGGCGGTCTCGGACAGCCGCCGGTAGACCTCCTGGCGTACCTCCTGGTCCTGGTCGGACAGGAGCACGGAGGCGGTGTGCAGGGTGCGGACCAGGTCGGGGTGGCCGTCCAGTTCGACGTCCACGGAGCGCAGCAGCTCGACGGCCTTGCGGGTGCGGCCCCGGCCGGTCAGCGCGGTGCCGAGGGCGACGGCCGCGCGCACCCGGTCCTGCGGGGCGGCGGGCATCCGGACCGCCTCGGCGAGCCGGGGTATCGCGGCGGAGGAGCGCGGCGCCGCGAACTCCAGCGAGCCCAGCTCGGTCAGCAGCCGCTGCCTGCGGTCGTCGGAGAGGGGCTCCTCCAGGGCGCGGCGCAGATAGCCGACGGCGTCCTCGGCGCGGTCCTCGTAGAGGGCGACGGCGGCCGCGTCCTGCAGCAGGGGCAGCGCCCAGGGGGCGTCCACCGGGCCGGTCGCGAGCAGTTGGCGGGCCACGGCCTCGGCGGGGGCGTCCTGGTGCAGCATCGCCTCGGCGATCGCCCGGTGGGCGGTGCGGCGGCGGGCGGCGGGGACGCCGGCGAGGATCGCGTCGCGCAGCAGGGGGTGCGGGAAGTGCGGGCGGCCGTCGGCGCCCAGGGTGAGCAGGCCGAGGTTGGTCATGGCGGTCAGCCAGCCGGCCACCCGGGTGGGGTCGGCGTCGGCGAGTTCGGCGAGGAGCGGGGTGATCTCGTTCTCCGGCAGGCAGGTGCCGGGGTCCTCCTCCAGGACGGCGAGGGCGCGGGCGACCTCGGTGGTGGCCGGTCCCGCGCTGTCCAGCCACCACTGGACGGCGGCCGGGTACGCGCCCGGGTAGAGGGCGGCCGTCGTCTCGGGCACGTCCGGGTGGCGGCTGTCGCCGAGGTCGTCGAGGAGGGCGCCCAGCAGGAGGGGGCTGCCGGCCGCCGCGTGCACACAGGCGTCGATCCAGAGCCGGGACGCGTCGGGGAACCTGTCCCGCACCCGGGCGGTGGCCGCGGCGGGGGCGAGCGGGGCGAGGGTGTGGGTGCGGACCAGGGCCGGCGGGAGGGTGTGGGTGAAGCCGGGGGCCGGCGGATCGAGGTCGTACTGGCTGCGTTCGCTGACGACGAGGAGGATCGGTAAGCGGTCTATGTGCCGGGCGGACTCCACGAGCCAGCGGTGCGAGGGGGCGTCGGCGAGGTGGACGTCGTCCACGGCGACGAGAAGGGGCGAGGCCTCGGCGTAGGCGCGCAGCACCCGCCAGAGCCCGGCGGCGGTGGCCCGCTCGTCGCCGTCCACCGCGAGGTCGGCGAACTCCGGCACCGGGCCGAGGAGTTGCAGGACGGTCGCGAAGGAGATGGCGGTGTCGCCGGGCGAGCAGCGGGCCCGGAGGACCTTCAGACCGAGGGCGGCCGCCTGCTCGGCGGCGGCCTCCAGGACGGTGGTGCGGCCGGTTCCGGTGGCGCCCCGGAGCAGCACGAGCCGGCCGCCGCCGGACCGCGTGCGCGCGGCTTCCTCGGCCAACAGGTCGATGGCGGCGGCGAGTTCAGGGGACTGACGGGTCATGCCTGGCTCCTCGCGGTGCGCTGGTCGGTTCGGGGGGTTAGAGGTGGTGCGGGTGGGAGAGGTTGTGGGGTGGCGGGGGCGGTCGGGGGGTTTGTTGCAGGGGCCGCACATTTGATACGGGGCTGTGGATCTGGGTGGGGGTGCCTGGGGTCGTGGGTGCGGTGCGGGCCGGTGGGGGTTGTTCGCGCAGTTCCCCGCGCCCCCAAACAGGTGGGTCCACTGGTCCCACCCGAAAAGGGGCGCGGGGAACTGCGCGACCAGCCACAACGCACCCGCACGCGCCTACGACCCCAGGCACCCCCACCCGACCCCCTGACATCTCGTGGTCCCTGTCGTGGTGCTCCACGATTGTCCTTGCCCCTTTGGCCACAGCAGGCTGGAGTACTACCGCCCGTCACTGTTCCCTCGGAGGCGACGGGCACGTGGACATAGGGGAAGCGGTTGGTCAGCAACAGCTCATTCGCGTCGGGTGGCCGCACGCCCGTGGCGGTGTACGCACCGGACCCGATCTCCCGCGAAGGCGCGCTCAGCCAGTTGCGGCGCCACCCGGAGGTCGAGGTGCGCGAGGAGTCCGAGACCGGGCCCGGCACGGTGGCGCTGCTCATCAGCGACAGCCTCGACGAACCCGAACTGACCCGGCTGCGCCGGGTGGTGCGCAGTGAGGGGGCGCGGGCCGTACTCGTGGTCGGGGCGCTGCGCGAGACCGAGCTGCTCGATGTGATCGAGTGCGGGGTCGGGGCCATCGTATGGCGCCACGAGGCCACCGAACTCCGCATCGTGCAAGCCGTGTTGGCGGCCGCCCGGGGCGACGGGGACCTGCCCGCCGACCTGCTCGGCCGGCTCATCAACCAGGTCGGCACCCTGCACCGCAGCGCCGCCGGCCGCCCGGGCGCCCCGGTCTCCGGGCTGTCCGCCCGCGAGGTGGACGTACTCCGGCTGGTCGCCGAGGGGCTCGACACCGGTGAGATCGCCAGCAAGCTGTCCTACTCCGAGCGCACCGTCAAGAACGTCATGCACGGGCTGACGACCCGACTGCATCTGCGCAACCGGGCCCACGCCGTCGCCCATGCCCTCCGGGAAGGCTACATCTGACCGATCGGGCAGCGGACACCGGTTCCGGGGCAGGGCGGTCTGCCCCGGCGTTCCTGCGGGGGCGGCCGGGGTGGAGGGCAGGATGGGTGTGAGTGCCGAAGGGTCCGTGCGGGGCCATGGGGTGGTGAGTACGGCGTGATCCACGAGGTGGACCAGGTGCTGCGGAACCTGCTGACCGGCGGTGCGCTGGAGGGCTCCGGCATCGAGGTCTCCTTCGACGCCCCGACCCGCGACTGGTCGGCCCGCCGCAACGGTCCCGTGATCAACAGCTACCTGTACGACATCCGGGAGGACGTGCACCGGCGCCAGCGCGGGCACGTCGACATCCGCGACCAGCGGGACGTCGTGGTCAAGCGCCGCCAGCCGCCGCGCTGGTTCCGGCTGTCGTACCTGGTGACGGCGTGGACCAAGCGGCCCGAGGACGAACACCGGCTGATCAGCGCCGTGCTCGCGACCCTGATCCCGCGGGAGCTGATCCACCCGGAAGAACTGCCGGGCTCGCTGGGCGCGTTGGGCCTGACGGTGCCCCTGTCGTGTGCCGGGATCCAGACCGAGGCGCGTTCCCTCGCCGAGATCTGGTCGGCGCTCGGCGGCGAGCTCAAGCCGTCCCTGGACGTGGTGATCACTGCGCCGTTCCCCGCGTACCCCGAGTACGACGCCGGTCCGCCGGTCACCGAGGGCGCCGCCGTGCGGGTGCGCGACGGCCTGGACGACACCGCGCCGGTCCTTGAGGAGCGGGCCCACCGGCCCGGCCAGGTCGCCGAGGCCACGGCCGCCCGGAGGGGCCGGGCGTGACCCTGGACGTCTCCGTCGAGCCGGCCGCCCCGCTCCTCACCCGGCTGGCCGCGCTGCACGACCGGGTCGCCGCCCTCGTCGCCCACCGCTCCGCCGACGACCCGACGGCCGACGACCCGCTGCGCGGCCTCTACCTCTCCGAGGAGGCGGTACGGCACCTCCTGCACCCCGCGCCGGAACCGGCCGAACTCCCCGCCCTCGCCGACGACTTCACCGACCCGCTCGCCGACCTCGCGTTCCGCCTGCGCCTCACCCCGCTCGACACCGCCCTCCTCCTCATCGCCCTCGCCCCCGACCTCGACCGCGGCTTCGAGCCGCTGTACGGCTACCTCAACGACGACGTCGGCCGCCGCCGCGCCACCGTCGGCCTCGCCCTCGACCTGTACGGCGCCCCCGCACACCTCGCGGCGGCCCGCGCCCGCTTCCACCCCGCCGCGCCGCTCACCGCGCTCGGCCTGCTCACCGTCGAGGAGCCCGAACGGCCTTTCCTCAGCCGCTCGTTGCGGGTCCCGGACCGGGTCCTGGCCCACCTCCTCGGCGACGACACCCCGGACCCGGCGCTGACCGGACACCTGCGGGAGCCGTCGTACGACAGCGAACCCGCCGACGCGGAGTTCGTGGGCCGGCTGGCCGCGCGGATCGCCGCCGGGCCGCTCCTCGCCCTCCTGCGGGAGCGGCGGGAGGGCGAGGGCCTCGGCTGTGCTGCAGCCGCGCTGCGGCTCGCGGGGCGGGCGGCGCTGCACTTCACCGGGCCCGCGGAGCGGATCCCGGAGCTGCTCCGGGAGGCCCGCCTGACCGGCCGGGCGGTCCTGGTCGAGAGCGATCAACCGGGCCCTCTGCTACGGGAGTTGAGCACCGGTGCCGCGGACGTCACCGTGCTGCTCACGACCGCCCGCGCCTACGACCCCCAGTGGTGCGACCACCGCGACCCGCTCGTCCTGGAGGTGCCCTCCCGGCGCGCCGCCGCCCCGGAGGCCTGGGCGGCCGCGCTGCCGGACGAGCCCGGCTTCGACCTCGCGGCCACCGTCGCCCCGTACCACCTCGGCGGCGACCGCCTCACCCGGGCGGCCCGCGCCGCGCAGGCCCTCGCCGACTTCGACGGCACCCCGCTCACCGCCGCCCACCTGCGGCTGGGCGCCCGCCAGCAGTCCGCCTCCGGCCTCGAACAGCACGCCCGCCGGATCCGGCCCGCCGTCGACTGGCGGGACCTGGTGCTGCCCGAACGGCCGCTCACGGAACTGCGGGAACTGGCACTGCGCGCCCGCCACCGCGACCGGGTCCTCGGCGACTGGCGGCTGAGCGCGGGCGGCGGCCGGGGCCGCGGGGTGCTCGGCCTCTTCGCGGGCGAGTCGGGCACCGGCAAGACCCTGTCGGCGGAGGTGGTCGCCGCCGAACTCGGCCTCGACCTCTACGTCGTCCAGCTCTCCTCCGTCGTCGACAAGTACGTCGGCGAGACCGAGAAGAACCTCGAACGCATCTTCACCGAGGCCGACCGCACCGACGCCGTGCTCCTCTTCGACGAGGCCGACGCGGTCTTCGGCAAGCGCTCCGAGGTCAAGGACGCCCACGACCGGTACGCCAACCTGGAGTCGGCCTACCTCCTCCAGCGCCTGGAGGCCTTCGACGGCATCGCGCTGCTCACCACCAACCTGCGCGCCAACATCGACGAGGCCTTCACCCGCCGCCTCGACCTGGTGGTCGACTTCCCGTTCCCGGACGAGGAGCAGCGGCTGGCGCTGTGGCGGCACGGCCTGGTGCACGTGCCCAGCGAGGCGGGCATCGAACTGCGCCCGCTGGCCCGGGACTTCGAGCTGGCCGGCGGCGCGATCCGCAGCGCGGTGGTGACCGCCGCCTACCTCGCCGCAGCCGGTGACCGGCCGCTCACCGCGGCCGACCTCCTGGAGGGCGCCCGCCGCGAGTACCGGAAGGCGGGGCGCCTGGTGCCGGGCACGTGGGGGTGAGCGCCGGAAGGGGGGTGTGCGTCGTTCTTCGTCTGCCGCGCCGTCGTGGCTGGTCGCGCAGTTCCCCGCGCCCCTGACGGGGCGCTGCCGCCTACGAGGCCATCAGTCCCCGGACGGACGCACGATCTGCCATTCCTGGTCGTCGGTGTTCGAGCAGTAGTACAGGGTCAGGTTGGTGTCGTTGGCGCCGGTGCTGTAGCCCGCGACGTCCAGGCAGAGGTTGTCGCTGGCGAAGTTGCGGATCCAGTAGGCGCCGCTGGGCTGCTTGTCGATCCACCACAGCTGGTTGTCGGCCTTGGTGCCGTCGCACTTGTACTCGGTGATCGGCGCGGAGAGCCTGGCCGAACCGTAGGCCGGCAGGTCCATGCACAACTGGTCCTTGGCGTTGCGGATCTGGAAGAGCGCGGACGAGCCGGGGCCGTCCTTCGCGTACTTCACCTCCAGGTTCCACAGCTGGTTGTCGGCGGTGGTCTCGTTGCAGGTGTACTCCCGCACCGGGCCGTTGCTGGTGCCGTTGCCGTATCCGGGGATGTCCGCGCACTTCTTGGTGGTGGTGTTGCGGAGCAGGATGTTCGTCTGCGGGACGACCGGCTTCGCGGTCTTCTTCTTCGTCGCCTGCGGGGCCGGCTGGGACTGGCCGCCACCACCGCCGCCCGCCTGGGTGTCCGACGAGGCGTTCCCGTCGTCCGCCGGCTGCTGCTGCTCCGCCTGGGTCGGTGAGGGCGCCGGTGCGGCGGCGAGGGGCGCGCTGGCCGTGGGGCTGGGGGCGATGCTGCTCACCCCGGCCTCCTGGGTCTGCTCCTGGGCGAGGCTTCCGACCTTCGGTTTGTAGCTGATCCAGATCAGGACGAAGGTGATGGTGAGGGCCAGCAGGGTGCCGAAGAGGGTGGCGAGCCACCGGGGCAGGAAGCCGCGCTGGATGTAGGTGCCGTCCACAGGCTGTGGATGGACGCCCGCCCGCTGGACGGTCAGGGCGTACGGCCGCTGCTCCTTGGGCCCGAACCAGATGATCTTCCGGGGCTTGAGGGTGGCCTTGACGAAGGCGGCGCGGCCCGGCTCGATCTGGACGTTGCTGGGGTGCAGGTCGTAGGCGAGCTGGTCGCCGTTGTCGCTGCCGCTGACGGAGGCGGTGAGCTTGGTGTTGCCGAGGTTGTCGATCGCCAGCTGGGGGCGGCCCCGGAAGCGGCCCTTGACGGTCGGCGGCACGAGCTCGGCGCGGATCTCGGTGAACGGGGTGATGGTGAGGTTGCCCTCGGGGACGGTGACGGCCTCGGGGTGCTCGGTGGGCGTGATGCGGATGGCGTAGGGGTTCGGGCCGGCGGTCGCGTCCGGGGTGCGGGGCGGGGCGAAGGTCAGGTCGACGGTGCCGGTGGTGCCCGGGTAGAGCCGGAGCGTCTGCGGCTCGACGGTCGTCCAGGGGGCGATGGGGCCCACCGGTTCGAAGCGGTACTCGTCGACGACGTCACCGGTGTTGCGCAGCCGCAGGCGTACGCGGGTCGTGGCGCCCGGGTCGACGGTGGCGGAGGCGGGTTCGAGGGAGGTCCAGAGAGTCATCGGCTCACACCGTCAGCTTGAAGGCTTCGAGCCAGAGCGTGTTGTCCCAGGTGCCCAGGGTGAGAAGGGCGGGACGGGCGTCGCTGCACGCCTGGTTGCCCCAGCCCACGTTGTGGACATGGGCGAATCCGCAGACCTGGCCGTTGCCGACGTTGAGGGTGAACGTCTCCAGGTACGGGTCGGACGCCTTCGTGCTGCCGATGTAGTTGTCCTTGCCGTCGGCGACGACCGCGGTCCAGGTCTGCCACTTGCCCTGCCCGTTGGTGGACTGGGAGTCGTAGACGAAGGAGTTGCCGGCGGAGCCGTCGACGCCGTACACCGCGACGTTGATGTCCTTGATCGGTGTGTTCTTGCCGACCGTGCCGGCGATGGTGCCGTCGCAGACGGGCTTCGACCAGCCGGAGCCCTGCACGTAGGCGCGGTAGCAGATGTGCCGGCCGCCCGGGTCGGCGGCGGCGAGCCGGTTCACGGCGGTCGCGGCCGTGTCCTGCTTGGGCTTGGCGGTGACGGTGGCCGTCGCACCCCCGCCGCCTCCGCCTCCGCCGCCTCCTCCCCCGCCGGCGTTGCCCGCGGCCTCGGTGGTCGGGTCCGCGGCCGGCGCGGCGGCGGCGGTCTCGCTGGGCGCCGGGGGCGGGGTCGGGGTCGTCGAGGGGCTGGGCGCGAGGGTGCTCACCCCGGCCTCCTGGGTTTGCTCCTGGGCGAGGCTCTGGACGTGCGGCCGGTAGTTGAACCAGATCAGGGCGAAGGTGACGGCGAGGGCCAGCAGGGTGCCGAAGAAGGTGGCGAGCCAGCGGGGCAGGAAGCCGCGCTGGATGTAGGTCCCGTCGACGGGCTCCGGCGTCACCCCCGACCGCTGCACGGTGAGCCGGTACGGCCGCTGCTCCTTCGGGCCGAACCAGATGATCCGCCGGGGCTTCAGCGTGGCGTCCACGAAGGCGGCGCGGCCCGGCTCGATCTGGACGTTGCTCGGGCGGAGGTCGTAGGCGAGCTGGTCGCCGTTGTCGCTGCCGCTGACGGAGGCGGTGAGCTTGGTGTTGCCGAGGTTGTCGATCGCCAGCTTCGGACGGCCCCGGAAGCGGCCCTTGACGGTCGGCGGGACCAGTTCCGCGCGCAGTTCGGTGAAGGGCGTGATGGTGAGGTTGCCCTCGGGGACGGTGACCGCCTCGGGGTGCTCGGTGGGCGTGATGCGGACCGCGTACGGGTTCGGGCCGGCCGTGGCGTCCGGGGTGCGGGGCGGGGCGAAGGTCAGGTCGACGGTGCCGGTGGTGCCCGGGTAGAGCCGGAGCGTGGCGGGCTCGACGGTCGTCCAGGGCGCGATGGGGCCCACCGGTTCGAAGCGGTACTCGTCGACGACGTCACCGGTGTTGCGCAGCCGCAGGCGCACGCGCGTGCTGCTGCCCGGATCGACGGTCGCGGAGGCGGGTTCGAGGGAGGTCCACAGGCTCACGCCGTCACGCTAGGGGCGGCCGCCCGCGCCGGTCAGGAGGTTTTGGGGCACATCGCGTGACCGGCGGGGCAGAGTGGCGGCGGTCAGTCCGTCAGCTCGTCGAGTCCCGGCCTCGCGCGCGGGCCGGTCGAGTAGGGCCGCAGGGTCATGCTCTGCGAGCTGTTGCCGGCCATCGCCCGGAGCTGGAAGAGGCTCACCTTCAGCGAGACGTTCCCGTAGTTGGGGTCCTTGTAGGTGACGACTCGGGCCGAGCTGTCGTAGGAGTCGATCAGGACGGCGTGGACCGTGCTCTCCATCGTGTTCGCCGACCGGCTGGTCAGGTCGATCACCGGGGCGGACGTGTCGTCGTTCTTCCCCAGCTTGAACCTCCGCCTGATACCGGCGTAACAGGGCAGGCTCTGGTTCTCCATGGCAAGGCGTACGTCGTCGAGGCTCTGGCTCGCGTCGATGTGGGCGGGGGCGGTGTCGAGGAGCTTGCTCACCTCGTCGCCGGGCGCGCCGACCTTCTGGATCAGCATCCTGGCGCGGTCGGCGGCCTTGAAATAGACCTCGCGGATCGAGGCGAACTGTGCTTTTCCGTCCTGGAAGTCCAGTTTGTCGAGCGAGGTCTCCGCCCCCATGGACCGGCGGGCGAACAGGGCGACCTCGTCGCGGGAGATGTCCGTGACGGCCTGGTCGTGGTGCGCGCGCCAGTTGTCGAGCTTGCGCACCATGGAGTCCAGCGCCTCGGCCGTCATGATGACCGCGAGCCGGCGCCCCTCGACCTTGTTCCCCTTCTGCTTCTCCTCCCGCTGGCGGTCGTCGCGGTCGGCCGTGGTGGGGTAGGCCCGCATCGCGACGGACAGTGCCTGGACGGGCAGCCCGTGGTGCTCGGCGATGGCCTCCAGCACATAGAGCCAGCAGGACGGCCCCTGCTGCACGGCGAGTTGGGTGACCCGCTGCACGGCGGTGACCCGCTGGACGGCGTCGGTGGCCGCGGGCGCGGCGGACGCCGTCCTCGCCGCCGGCATCCGCTGCACCGGGGGCACCGGGCCGCTCATCACCTTGCGGGCGTTGTCCACCGCCCGGCGTTCACCCGAGTCGTCGACGTCGGAGACACGCACCCCGGCGCCGTTGTCCGTACCCGGGACCGGGCCCTTCAACTGGTCCTCGTAGTGGGTCAGTTCGTGGGCCCAGTCCTCCTTCGTCATGGTGTCGCCGACCACGATGTTGCGGCCGGTGGTGTACACCTTGGCGCCGAGTTCCTTCGCCGACTCCCGGGCCAGGGAACCCGTGTGCACCCGTACGCCGCTGAAGTCCGCGCCGTCGAACCGGGTCTCCATCTCCGACTGCAGCGTCTGGTCCATGCTCTGCCCGGGTGACTCGATCACCCGGTGGACCAGGGCCCGGCGCTGCACCGCCGGCTCGTGGCCGCAGCCCGCGTCGTGCTGGTGGCGGGACGCCTCGACGGTGCGGGCCACCGCCGCGTTGCCCGCCGTCCGCTGGAGCGCGAGCAGCCCGGCCGCGGTGCCGGTCACGGCCGTACGGTCCGCGCCGGCGGACGCCTCCCGTGCCGCCTGGCGGTGGGCGGCCTGCGGGCGGCCGGCCCGGTCGTGTTCCTCCTGTGCGTGCATGAACTACCTTTCGGCGACGGACCCTCGACCACAACTACGAGTGCCGGGGCGGGATGGGCAAGGGTCGTTCGGGCAGTCTCGGGGGCAGCGTCCTCAGGACTCTCCGTCCGCGGCGGCCAGGACGTGGTGCGGATCGGCCGGCGCGTGCCCGCCCCGCGCGGCGGCCGCCATGCGGCGTACGGCGGGTTCGGGCATCCGGATCACCACCGGGTAGGTGAGGGTGTAGTCCTGCACGCCGACCGCCCGCGCCGGATCCCGCAGCGCCCCGGTGTGCCGGTGCCGTACCCGGGCCACCGCCCTGACCTGCAGGGTGAACTGCACCAGCAGCGAAGCGGCCTTCGGCTTCCGCAGCGGCACCGTGCCGGAGGCGTTGCCCGCGGCGTCGGTGGGGCCGCCGTCGCGGCCGTACGTGCCGGGGACGTTGTTCATGCCCGAGTAGTCGGCGCGGACCGGGCCCTCGCCGCCCATGAACCGCGCGGAACGGCCGTGGTGGGAGGCGTGCTGTGCGTCCGCGGCCGCCGGGCGTCCCTCGGCGCCGCTCTGCGCGACCGTCTCGAACGTCATCTTGTCGCCCCTGCCGAGGATCTCGCCGTCGCGCAGCCGCGCGTGCAGGGAGCAGGCGATGTCCTGGCCCTCCACGCCGGACACGTGCACCGGCGGCAACTGGGCACCGGCCGACGCCAGGAGCGGCAGCGCCGCCGTGAGCCACTCGGTGGACACCGCCTCCTGCTGGGCGTAGTGCGCCGCGTCACCGGCCTTCCGGAAGCCGCCGCCGACGTGCGCCTGTGCCATGGCCCGGCCGATCAGCTCCCGGATCTGCGGTGCCCCCCGGAAGCCGTTGACCTGTGCCTCCAGGGGCAGTTCGGCGCCGTCCGCACGCCATGCGGCCAGGGCGGCGGCGGTGGCGTCGCGCACCGGGGCCGTGCTGCCCCGGGCGGGTTCCGCGGCGCGCTCCGGCCGGGCGTGGGCCAGGGCCTTCAGGTCGTTGTCCAGCACGCGGTGCAGGAAGGACCCGTCGAGGGTCACGGACGCCAGCCGGCCGTCGGCGGAGCGCAGTTCGAGCTCCGCCTGGAAGGGGACCGTCACGTTCACCGAGTCGGGCTCGGTGTCCACGATGGTGCGCAGCCCGGTCTGCGTCCGGGCGGACGCGGCCTGCCTGGTCGACGTGGTCTTCCCGACGCCGGGGCCCGCGACGGCGCCCGCGCTGCCGACCAGGTCGTCGTGCGGCTTGCCCGCCCCGGTCAGAGAGGCGTCGACCCCGCTGGTGCGGCTCTCCTGGCTGCCGGTCGCGCGCTGTGAGGAGGCGACGGTGGCGAACTCCATCTCCCGGTCGTTGCCGGACGGCCCGGCCACCGTGCCGGGTCCGGTACGGCGGACGTGGAACACGGCCCAGTACGACGTGGCCCGGCGGCCGGGGACGGAACTGTTCCGCAGCAGCTCGACGGGGACGCCGCCGTCCATGGCGCCGGCGAGCAGGCCGACCGCGCCGTCCTGGTCCAGCACCCGCAGCAGCCGCTGCACGTTCTCGAACCGGTCGTCCAGCACCCGGGTCGGCAGCAGGTCCGCCGCCAGCGCCCGGTCCCGCACCGCCGCCCGCAGCCGCCCGAGCAGCGGCACGAAGTCGGGCATGCCCTCGACCAGACCGGCCCCGAGCGGGAGGTGCGCGGCGAGCGCCGGCACGCCGGACACGTCGCGCGGTGGCGCGGGCGGAGCGACCTGCTGCTCCTGCTGCTCCTGCCGGTCCCGCTGCTCCTGCCGTCCCTGCCGTCCCTGTTCCTCCTGCCCGCCGGTGTCCCGGCTGCCGGAGCCCTGCGCCCGCTCCGGGAGTTCGCCCGCAGCCCGCTCCGGGAGTTTGCCCCTCGCCTTCTCCGACAGCCCCTCCCTCGGTCCGGACTCGGAGCCCGGATCGGCGGTGCCCGCCGCCCGGTCGCCGGATGTCGGCCGCCACTTCGCCGCGGTCTCCGCCAGCGCCCGCTCCTGCTCCCGGGCCCGCTCCTCCGGCGTCCTCAGGCCCGCCTTCCGCAACTGCGGCTCGGTGAGCCAGAGTCCGACGGCGCCCGGCACCGTCAGCCGCTGCGACATGGCGTACGGGCCGCGGCCGTTCACCGCGACCTCGGCCACCATCCACGCGGACAGGTCGCACTGGACGAGGTAGAGCGGCCGGGAGCGCGGATGGACGGCGTTGCGTTCGATCGTGCCGCCGGTCGTCGACGTGTCGGTCGTGGTCGTCGCCTGCCCGAAGGCGGGCGACACGCTCTGGGCCAGCGTCCACCCCGAGCCGCGCTCCGACCCGGTGCCGTTGAAGGTCACCGCCTTGCTCTTCGTCGACGCGTGCTGCCCCGACGCCTGATGACCGCCCAGGACCATGTTCTCCACGCCGGCCCCGCCCACCCCGCTCTGCTCCGGCCTGCGGTGCAGGACCCGCGGGCCGGTGAGGGCCAGCCGGGTGCCGACGGCGCCGTTCAGCGCGGCCGTGCGCCGGGCGTGGCGCAGGTCGCCGACCACCCAGCCGGTGCGGGTCGCCTGCCGCAGGGCCGCGGTGATGGACTCCGGGCCGAGCCGCTCCTCCAGCGCCAGGCGCGGGGCGAGGCCCTCCGCCTGGTACGCGGTGTCGCCCGGCTTGTCCCGGTCGCCCTTGCGCGCGGCCAGGGCGAGCAGCCGGAAGGCCAGCTGCCGCAGCTGCTCGCCGTCACCGACGGTCTCCACGAAGTCCCAGTCCCGCACCTGCCGTTCGGTGTCCGCGCCGGGCGGCCGGGTGAGCAGGTCGTGGATGCCGGTGGCCTGCGAGGCGAGGTGGAACCGGGCGGGCCTGGACCGCCGGGCGGCCGTCCTGCGGTGCTCGTCGGCGCCCACGGTGAGCGCGGCCGGCGTGCTCAGCTCCACGTTCTGGCCCTCCGCGCTCCCGTCGAAGTGCTGCGGTACGGCGGCGTCGAGGTCGCCCAGCGAGGCGACGGGTCGGGCCTCGGGCTGCTCGCGGCCCGGGCTGCCGGGGGTGAGGGAGCGTTTCAGGGTGCGCTCCCGGGTGGTCATGGTGACCTTGGCGTCGAGCATCAGCCGGGTACCGAACGTACTCGTCCTCACGTCGCCGCTGTTGAGCGAGTCGCCGCGGACCGCGGGCCCGCCCTGGACCCGGCGGGCGCTCTCGACGGCGGCGTTGGCGGTGACGCCGAAGGACAGAGCGCCCGGCAGCAGCGTGACGTTGGCACTGCCCTGGACACCGGCCCGGCGGGCGGTGGCGCGGCCGGTCTGCCCGCCGGAGGCGACGCCCGAACTGCTGCGCACCAGCCAGTTGTCGGTGTCGCCGAGATAGCTGAGCTCGCCGACCCGCCCGCGCACCCGGACCTGCACGTCGTGGGAGTGCAGCGTGGTCTTCCGGCGCAGCCGCACCGGGACGCCGGCGCCCAGCAGCTGGTTCTTCTTCGCCCGCAGGTTGGTCTCCGAGAGCACGGTGACCAGCTCGCGGTAGTTGCGCATGCGCGCCTCGGCCTCCGCCGGGTCGGGGATCTGCCCGGCCGGACGGTCGCCGGTGCCGAAGTCGGGGAGGTAGCCGGCCAGTTCGGGCCGGGACGCGAACAGCCGCTCCAGCGCCTCGACGAGGGGGCGCACGTCCAGGTGGGTGAGGGAGACGCTGTTTCCGGCGGCGCCGAACGGCAGCCGGCGTTCGGTCTCGCGCTCGGTCCCGTCGGGCGCGGTCTCGGTGGGCTTGCGGTGCAGGGGGTCCGCCCGGACGCCCTCCGGCAGCGGCAGCCCGATGTGCCGGGCCTCCTGGGCGCTCAGGCTGACCCAGCTGTCCAGGGTGTGCTCGGCCGTGCGCTGCCCGGGGTGCAGCCGCTGCGCGGGGGACGCGGGTCCCACGCCCTGCACGGTCAGCCGGACCCGGCCGAGGTAGAGCACCTTGTCACCGCGGATCTCGGCGCCCTTCCGGGTGGCCACGCTCTGGTCGGACGACGAGAACCGGGCGCTCTTCAGAGCGCCGGAGCCCATGCCCTGGAACCGGGCGACCGGCGGTACCCCCGGGGCGCCGAAGGCGACCGCGGGACCGGCCCCGAACAGCGCGCTCGCGCCCTTGGAGCCGGTGCGGCCCGCGCCGTGCGCGCTCTGCTGGTGGGTGCGCAGCTGGGTCTGCCCCGCACCCCAGCCGGGGGTCAGGGACACGATGTCGGCGCGCATCCGGTACGCGCTCGCGGCGCTGCCGTCCTTGGCGGGCAGGTCCTCGCCGGGCACCCAGCCGGCGAGGAGCCGGGGCAGGTCCTGCAGCACGGTCGTGCCGGAGGTGGCCTGGAACAGCCGGGCCCGGCCGGGCGCGCCGGGCGCGGTCACCGAGGGCGCGAGCACGGAGGCGACCGTGTCGAACAGGCCGCCGCCACCGCCGTGCGGGCCGCCGGGGTCCTCCACGGCCAGCGCCGCCATGGACACGGCCTGCCGCACCGAGGTGGCCTGCTCCTCGCTCAGCTCCGGCCCGGGGACCGGCCGTGCGGTGCCGTGCGGCACCAGGTGCTCGTGCGGGACGCGCATGTCGAGGCCGCCGTCGCCGCTCGCGGCGTGCCGGCCCCGCGCGCCGTGCTGCTTGATGCGTACGACGAAGCTCACCCGGCGCCGGGCGGTGACCGTGCCGCCGCCGCTGCGGAAGGTCCGGGGCTCGGAGACGGTGCGGTTGGAGTGGGTGTCCTGGGTGGAGGTCAGGGCGGCTCCGGCGGCGAGCTGCGCGCCGCCCAGGACCCCGGGCGTGGGCGTCGGGACGAGGACGGTGCCGGAGGCGCTGGCGCCCCACTGGCGGGTGCGGACCGTGTCGGCGGCCACCGTGCCCGCCGAGTTGTGCAGGTGGTCGACCTTGGTGTCGGCGTCCTCGCCCTGGGCGCTGTCCGGGAACGACAGCGCGGCCGCGTCGTCCTCGTCCCGCGGCCTGACGGCGACGGTGACGTCGTACGACGCCCCCTTCGGCCCGCGTACGGCGAAGGCCCGCCCGCGGCCGTAGAAGGTCTCCGGCCGCCCCGCCAACTCCTCCTGGATCGCTTCGACTTCGGCGCCGTCCTGCCCGGTGACCCGGGTCACCTCCGCGGCGACGAACGAGTGGCCGGTCAGCCCGGAGGCGGTGGACAGGCCCGCCGAGGTCATCGCCGCCAGGTACGGGGGAAGCGTGAGCGGCCCCTGCGTCCGGGCCTCGGTGGGTACGGGCGGCGGAGTACGGGTCGGCGCGGGCTGCCTGCCGCCCTCGACCAGGCCGGCCACGGCGGCGTTGCCCGCCCTGCTCTGCAGGTTCTGCATCTCGACGGCGGCCGGGTGCCCGCCCAGCGCACCCGACATCAGCGGCTGCCGCCGGGAGAGGCCGCCGCCTCCGCTGCCCTGCCCGGCACGGCTCACCCCGGCACCGCTCGCCCCGCCGTCGCCCGGCACCGGTTTCCGTGTCCGCCGCACCCCGCGCACTCCCGTCCCGCCGGGACCAGGGGCCCCGTCCGCGTCGTCCTGGTGGCGCGTGCGGGCGCCGGTGAGCGGGGCGCAGCCCGCCTGGCCGTGCAGGGTAGTGCGTGAACAGGGCTGGTCCACAAGGGGAAGGTCACTGAACGGACCGGTTAACGAACGGGAGTCGGGGATGCTTCCGGGCCGGTGACCAGCGACGTACGGCGGACGGCTGCCCCCCAGGGCTGCCCTTGGGGGCAACGGATGTGCCCGGGCCCGGGCACCGGTGGCCGTTTCGGCGGACGCGCTTCGCGCGTGAGGGTGGGAAGCGTTCCTGTCTCGTACCCCGAGGAGAGCAGAGCATGCCGTCCTACCTGTCGCCCGGCGTCTACGTCGAGGAGGTGGCCAGCGGCTCGCGCCCCATCGAGGGGGTGGGCACGTCGGTGGCGGCCTTCGTGGGCCTGGCCCCGACCGGTCCGCTGAACGAGCCGACACTCGTGACCAACTGGACGCAGTACGTCGCGTCCTTCGGTGAGTTCACCGACGGGTACTACCTCGCGCACTCCGTCTACGGCTTCTTCAACAACGGCGGCTCCGCGGCGTACGTCGTCCGCGTCGGCGGCTCCGACGAGGGCGCCGGGGGCGAGGCCAAGTCCCCCGCCGCGCTGCGGGGTTCCGCCGCCCCGGCCGCCCTGCCGCCCGGCGAGGCCAAGCCGCTCGGCACCTTCAGCGTCAGCGCCATCGCCTCCGGCGACCTGAGCGTCGAGGTCGCCGACCCGGAGGGCGAGGGTCCCGCCGAACGCTTCAGGCTGGTCGTCAAGGACGCCGGCAAGGTCGCCGAGACCTTCGACGTGACCGCGAAGAAGGGCGGCCGCAACTACGTCGTCACGCAGGTCAAGGAGCGCTCCCGGCTCATCACCGTGACCGAGGCCGCGCCCGCCGCGCAGCTGGCCCGTCCGGAGAACCAGACGGTGGCCCTCGCGGCCCCCACCCAGACGCCGGCGTCCGCGTCCCCCGTCGCGGACGCCGGTTCGCACCCCGGCCCCGCCGAGTACCTGGGCGACTCGGCCGACCGCACCGGCTTCGGCGGCCTGGAGGCCGTCGACGAGGTGTCCATGGTGGCCGTCCCCGACCTGATGGCCGCCTACCAGCGCGGTGCGATCGACCTGGAGCAGGTCAAGGCCGTCCAGCTCGGCCTGATCGCGCACTGCGAGCTGATGGGCGACCGGGTCGCGGTCATCGACCCGCCGCCGGGCCTCAACGCCCGCCAGATCCGGGTCTGGCGCCAGGAGACGGCCGGCTACGACTCCAAGTACGCGGCCCTGTACTACCCCTGGATCAAGACCTTCGACCCGTCCTCCGGCCAGTCCCGGCTGATCCCGCCGTCCGGCCACGTGTCCGGCGTCTGGGCCCGCAACGACGCCGAGCGCGGTGTCCACAAGGCCCCCGCGAACGAGGTCATCCGCGGCGCCGTGGACCTGGAGCTCCAGATCACCCGCGGCGAGCAGGACCTCCTCAACCCGATCGGCGTGAACTGCATCCGCGCCTTCCCGGGCCGCGGCATCCGCATCTGGGGCGCCCGTACCCTCTCCTCCGACCCGGCCTGGCGCTACCTGAACATCCGCCGGTACTTCAACTACCTGGAGGAGTCGATCCTGATCGGCACCCAGTGGGTGGTCTTCGAGCCCAACGACCACAACCTCTGGGCCCGGATCCGGCGCAACATCTCCGCGTTCCTGGTCAACGAGTGGCGCAGCGGCGCCCTGTTCGGGCAGCGGCCCGAGGAGGCGTACTACGTCAAGTGCGACGAGGAGACCAACCCGCCGGAGTCGGTCGACGTCGGCCGCGTGATCTGCGAGATCGGCATCGCCCCTGTCAAGCCCGCCGAGTTCGTCATCTTCCGGCTGGCCCAGTTCAGCAGCGGCAGCGGCGAGCTGCAGGAGTAGCGAGCCCCGGGCCCCTCGGTCCCCAACCCCCTTGATGTCACGGCACCTTGAGAAGAACGGGCAGTAACACATGAGTCTCCAGCCGGGTGACGCCCTCACATCGCACAATTTCGGCCTGCAGATCGACGGCGTGATGGTCGAGTACCTCGCCGAGGTCAGCGGCATGACGATGGAGCAGGACGTCATCACCTACCAGCAGAACACGCCGGACGGGAAGAACCACGTCCGCAACCTGCCGGGCGTGAAGAAGAACGGCACCTGCACGGTCGTCCGCGGTATGACCCAGTCCTCGTCGTTCACCCAGTGGATCAACGAGTCGATCAACGGCCAGATGGCCACGGCCCGCAAGAACGCCTCCATCATCATGATGGACTTCGAGAACAACCCGGTGAAGCGCTACAACCTGCGCAACGCCTGGTGCAGCAAGATCGACACCAGCACGGTCAAGGCGGGCGAGGCGTCCGCGCTGACCGAATCGGTGACCATCACGTTCGAAGAACTGGTCATCGAGTAATGAGGCGTTCGGCTGTCAGGGCCGGGGGAGTGGGCGCGCCGCTCGCACCGGAGGAGCCGGCGCCCCAGGCCCCCCAGCAACCGCAGACGCCCGTCGAGGTGCTGCGCACGGAGTTCCCGTTCCAGCTCCCGCGCGGGTACGTCGACGAGCAGGGCACCGTCCACCGCGACGGCGTGATGCGCCTGTCCACGGCACGCGACGAGCTGATCCCGCTGCGGGACGTCCGCGTCCAGGAGAACCCGGCGTTCCTGTCGGTGGTGCTGCTGGGCCGGGTCATCACCCGCCTCGGCACGCTCGCCCTCGTCCACGACGGGATCGTGGAGAACATGTTCGCCTCCGACCTGGCGTTCCTGCAGGACTTCTACCGCCAGATCAACGCGGAGGGGCACACCCGGGCCGCGGTCAACTGCCCGCACTGCTCGGAGCCCTTCGAAGTGGAACTCGGCGGGAGCCGCCTGGGGGAATCGTGACGTACGCGACCGACCGGCTGCACGAGGAGATCGCGTACGTCGCCTACCACTTCCACTGGAACCTGGAGGACATCCTGGACCTGGAGCACGCCGACCGACGTCGCTACACGGCGGAGATCGCGTCCCTGGTGACCAGGGCGACGGCCGCCGCAGGGGCGGAGGGCTGACGGGTGGGGCTGTGGGATCGGATGCGGGGGCGGGGCCGGGGGGCGTCCTCCGATGTCGGCGAGCCCGGGAACGGGAACGCGAACAGACCTGAGACGCCTGCGGAGGCGCCGCGCCCCGTGGTGGCGGCGGCCTGGACCGGGCTGCCGCCGATCCAGCGTGCGCTGGGGACGGGCGGGCCGGTCGCGGACGCCGGGTTCGGCGGCCGGTTGCCGACCTGGCAGAACCCGTCGTTCACGGGCACCCGCTCGCACGCGGTCCTGGACGGCGAGTCCAGCGCGCGTCTCGCCGGGGGCGGCCTTGCCGGGACGCCCGGGGCGGGCGCGGGTGCCATGTCCGGCCTCGAACGTCCGGTGCAGGCACTGCCGTTGGCGGGGCCGACGGGAGCGGCGGGGCAACCGGGGCCGACGGGCGGCCGGAGGTCCTCGGTTCCGGTGGTGCCGCTGCGGGCGGTGGGGGCAGTGGGGGGTGGTTCGGCGGGGGCTGCTGGAGCGGCGGGTACGGCCGGATCGGCGGGTACGGCCGGTTCGGTGGCGCCTGCGGTGCAGCGGGTGCCGTTGGCCGGACGACGTGGTGGCGGTGCGGCTGCCCGGACGCCGGGGGTGACGGCGGGAGCGGCACGGAACGGGAACGGCACGTCGAACTCGGCGCTCCCGTCGGCTCCGTCGACCGTCGCGGCCGGGGGAACGGCGCCCTCCGCGGAGGGGAAGGGGCAGCGGGCGACGCCCGCCGTCCAGCGGTCGGCCACACCGACGGCCGCCCCCTCGACGGCGGTGCCGGTGGCCTGGGCGGCGCAGCCGACTCCGGTCGTGCCGGCTCCGGCCACCGGTCCGCGCGTTGTGCCCGCACCGCCCGTCCCGCCGCGCCGCAGCGCGCTCACGCAGGCACCGGCCGGCACGTCGGTGACGGCCGTGCAGCGGCGTACGTTGCCGTCGGCGCCGCGGGCGACGGTTGCCGAGGGCGCGGTGACCGCCTCGGGCGAGGGCGACCGAGCGGGGGCCGGAACGGCGCGGGACACGGTCGTACGACAGGCGGCCGACGGCGGGGATCCGGTGCGGGTGAGCGGGGGCTGGGGGCGCCCGCGTGGCGGCGGTGACGCCGGCGCCGTCCCCGGTAGCACCTCCTCCGGCGGGACTCCGCCCGCTTCTCGGAGCGCCGCTCCCGGACGGGCTCCGGCACCTGCCGTCGTACAGCGGTCCGCATCCGCCGGTGGACCGTCGACAGCCCGGCCGAACACGACAGGTCCGGCTCCGGCCAGGGCATCCTCCGGCGGTGGCGGTGGCGGTGGCGGTGGCGGTGGCGGTGGCGGTGGCGGTGGCGGTGGCGGTGGCGGTGGCGGTGGCGGTGGCGGTGGCGGCACGGCCTCGGCACCCGGCTTGCCCGGGGCCACGGCTCGTCCGGCCCCCGCGTCTCCTACGACGACACCCCCGGCTGTCCCTGCCACGCCCCCCGCGCCGCCCACGTCGCCTGCCACGCCCCCGGGCGTCGGCGGGCCTTCCGGCATGCCCGGCGCCGGGGCGTCGACCCCTGTGCAGCGGCAGGCTGTGAGCGACCGTCGCGCGCCGGTTTCTCCGACCGTGCCCAGCGGCTCGACGACGACCCCGCAGCAGTCGCCCGGCAGCCCCGCGACGCCCTCCGTGCAGCGCCGTGCCGTCACCGGCCAGGCCGCGCGGAACACCGCGTCGTCACCGGACAGCGGCCGCACGGCGGCGAGTTCGGCACCCACGCCCCCGACCGGCACGACGGCCACCGGCACGACGGCCACCGGCACCGAAGCCGCCACGGCTTCTTCGCCCACCGTGCCGGCCACGCCCCCCGTCCCGCGGCGTGCGCGACCCTCGGCGTCCTCGACGGCGACCGGTGGCCGCGAGACGCCTGTGCAGCGAAGGGTGGTGGAAGACGCGGGCGCACCCGGTGCCGTAGGGGAAGCGCCAGGTCCGGCAGCGCGGGGAACCGTACCGGCTGCCGTGCCGACGCCACCCCGTGAGCCCGGCCGGGACGCTACGGCCGGCACCTCGACGGCGGCGCCCACGCCCGCTGCTGCTCCCACTCCCTCGTCGGCTCAGGCTCCGGCTCAGGCTCCGGCTTCTGTGCAGCGTGCCGCGTCGTCCCCGGACGCCCCCCGCCCCGGCCTCGGCGCCCCGCTTTCGCGCGCGCCCGGCGGCGGTGGCCGTGAGGTGTCCGTACAGCGGCGGACGGCAGAGGGTCCGCGGGCCTCCTCCGCTGCCGTGCCGGGAGCGGTGGTGCCGGACGCGCAGACGTCGCCGGGTCCGCGCGGGCGGGGACCCGTTCCGTCGTCCTCCACTCCGGCCACGGAGACCCGGCCCGCGCCCGCGCCCGCGCCGACGTCGGTCCCTGGGCCCGCCCCCGCCTCCCCCCTCGCCTCTCCCCCCGCCTCCGTACAGCGTGCCGGTGCGACCACTCCCGCTTCACCCCGCCTCGGTCTCGGCGCCCCCTTCACGGGTCCGGTCGCGAGCGCGGCCGTCGCGAGGTCCGTCGGCCGCCGGGCGGCTGTGCCGTCCGTGCAGCGGCGGGCGGCGAGCGGTTCGTCAGGTGGCTCGTCAGGTGGTCCGTCGGCGGGTCCCTCCGGGGAGGCGCCGACCGCCACCTCCCGGCCGGTCCCCGCAGCGCCGCCCCTGCCGGTCCAGCGGGCGTCCGCTCCGGGCCTGCCCACGCCCACGCCGACGGCGGCCGGGCATGCGCAGCCCGCCGCCACCGGCCCCGTACCGATACCGGTACCGACACCGCCACCCTCTCGTCCCGGCCCCACCACGGCGGGCCCCTCGGCCATGGCCGCACCGCTGCCCCCCTTCGTGCAGCGGGGTGCCGTTCCCGGGCCCGGAAGCCCCCGGGCGGCGCAGTCGCCGCTCCCCGCGAGCCCCCCGCCGCCCACCGGACCGACGGCACCCCTGCCCCTCTTCGTGCAGCGAGCCGCGACTCCGCATGCCGCCCTGCCGGTCAAGCCGAACGCCGCCTCCACCGCCACCTCCACCCCCGCGCCCGCCCAGGCCGTCCCCCTGCGCCCCACCACCCCGATCTCCGCCACCGCCCCCCTGCCCGTCGCCCCCCTCGTCGTCCAGCGCGCCCCGCTCACCACCGCGCTCCCCGTGGACCACCCCACGACCTCCCTGAAAAAGGCGCCGGTCACGAGTACCACCCACACCACGCGCGCCGTTGCTCCCCGGACCCAGACGGCCAGGCAGCCACCGCCCTCCGACGACCCGCCGCCACCCGGGTACTCCGCCTCCGCCTCGGCCGCCGACGATCCGCCCCCCGGCTACACGGCGATCGAGGGCGGCGGTTTCGACCCGCGTGCTCTCACCGAGTTCCAGGTGGACGCCCTCGTCCACCGGATCATCGACCGGATCACCCGGCACGTCCGCACCGAACTCCGCCGCGACCGCGAACGCGTGGGCAAGCTCCGCGACTTCCGCCCCTGATGGCGACTGATCACGACACCCGCGCACCCACTCCACCTCCACAGAAAGGCCCCCGATGGATCGCCAGGACCCGGGAACCACGGTCTGGTTCAGCCTCTCCATCGACGGCGAGGACCTCGGTTACTTCAACGGGTGCGAGGGACTGTCCTCGCAGGTGGAGATCGAGCAGCGGCAGGAGGGCGGGAACAACGGGTTCGTGTGGCAGCTGCCGACCCGGGTCACCTTCTCCCACATCCGGCTGACCCGCCCGCTCACCCCGGACACCTCGAAGGTCGCGAAGTGGATCTCGTCCGTGCAGACCGGGATCGAGCGGCCCACCGGGCAGATCACGGCGCTGCGCGCGGACGGTTCGGAGGTCGCCCGGTGGGGGCTTCTCGACGTGCTGCCGGTGAGCTGGCAGGGGCCCTCCCTGGACGCGGGCAGCCCGTCCGTCGCCACCGAGGTCCTGGAGATCGCCCACCACGGATTCACGGACTGAGAGGCAGACCAGATCATGGCCAGGAGCAGCCGGGGCGCCGGCAAGAGCCTCGTGCGGGCCACCCTCGCGATTCACGAGCCGCCCGTGGGCACCAGCACCAGCCCGGGCGGCATCATCAAGACGTTCGGCTTCGAGTTCAACCCGGCGCAGCTGTCGATCGCCCGCCGGGCGGACTGGAAGTCGTCGGCGGCGCCGATCGAACGGGACGGCGCGCTCCCGGAGTTCCTCGGCACCCATCCGCGTGAGATGAGCGTGGAGATCTTCCTGGACCGGTCCGACGACCCGGACAGCAATGACGTGATGAAGAAGGTGGAGTCGCTGCTGGCCTGCTGCGAGGTCACCGGCAAGAGCATCGCCGCCAAGCAGCCGTCGCCGCCCTGGGTGGTCTTCCAGTGGGGCTCGTTCTCGACGGCCAACTTCACGGCGTACGTGGCCTCCGCCGACGTCTCCTACTCCCTCTTCGGGACCAGCGGGATGCCGATCCGGGCCAGCTGCCGGCTCCAGCTGCACGAGATCCCGAGCAAGACCGCGGGACAGAACCCGACGTCCGGCGCGCTCACCGCGCAGCGCGTGCACCGGGTCGTCGCTGGCGACTCGCTCCAGTCGCTGGCCTGGCGGGAGTACGGCAACGCGGCCGCCTGGCGGGCGATCGCGGACGCCAACGGGATCGACGACCCGGGGTGGCTGCCCACCGGGACGGAACTGGTGTTGCCGGCCGCCGAGGAGGTGCGGTCCTGATGGTGAAGCACGCTTTCTCGAACGTCATCAAGGTCGTCATCGGCGGCAAGGAGCTGACCGCGACCTCGGAGTACGGGCGCTATCTGGTCGACGCGCACGTGGACCAGGGCGTCGGGGTGCCCGCCGCCTTCCAGCTGACCTTCCGGGACCCGGCGCGCAAGCTGCTGGGCAAGCTGGGCGTGCAGTTCGGCACCCCGGTGGTGATCACACCGGTCTCCGACGGCCAGGGCACCGGCGACCCGCTGCTCACCGGCGAGGTCACGGGCATGGAGGCCGAGTACGACGGCACCGGCAGCTACGCGGTGGTCCGGGGCTACGACTACGGGTTCCGGCTGATGCGGCAGCGCCGCGTGGTCGCCTACCGCAACCAGACCGCCTCCGACATCGCCCGCAAGCTCGCCGCGCAGGACGGCGTGCCGATCGGCCGGATCCAGGCCACCAGGACCGTCTACGAGTTCATCAGCCAGTCGAACGTCACCGACTGGGACTTCCTGGCCCGGCTCGCCGACGAGAACGAGATGGTCATGTCGGTGGACGCGGACGGCAAGTTCCAGTTCGTGAAGCAGAAGAGCGCCTCCGGGGCGCCCTCGCCGCGGACCGACGGCGACAAGAGCCCGTTCGTGCTGGAGGCCGGGCACGACATCCTGCGGCTGCGTACCGCGGTCACCGCCTCCGACCAGGTGAACAAGGTCGAGTCGCGCGGCTGGGACGTACGGACGAAGAAGGCGCTCACGGCCACCGTGACGCCCGCGAGCAACACCGGGTACAGCATCGGCACCACCCCGGGCGCGGCGGCCGGCGAGTTCAAGACGTCGAAGCTGGTGGAGACGCGCACGCCGTACGACAAGCAGTCCGAGGTGAAGTACGCGGCCGACGCCCTCTCCGACGACGTCACCTCGACGTTCGCCGAGGTGGAGGTGGTCGTGCGGGGCAATCCGAAGCTGCGGCCGGGGGTGCCGGTGGCGCTCGCGGACGTCGGGGACCCCTTCGAGGGGAAGTACACGGTCACCTCGGTACGGCACGTCTTCGGCGACGCCAAGCACTACGAGACCTGGGTGACGGTCAGCGGGCGGCAGTGGCGGTCGCTGTACGGCGTCGCCTCGGGTGGTGGCGGGGACGCGGGCGGCGACCGGCAGCCCAGTGTGGCGCAGGCCCTCGTCACCGACGTGCAGGATCCGCTCCAGCAGGGGCGGGTGAAGGTCAAGTTCCCGTGGCTGGACGACACCTACGTCAGCGACTGGACCCGGACCGTGCAGTGGGGCGGGGTGCGCGGCGGCGGGGTCTTCCCGATGGACGTCGGGGACGAGGTGCTCGTCGCCTTCGACCGGGGCGCCCTCGACCACGCGTACGTCATCGGCGGCCTCTACAACGGCAAGGACAAGCCGACCAGGGTCAAGGACGTGCCGCTGCACGACGGCATGCGCGGCCGGGCCACCCGGCACACCGTCTCCGACCGCGTCGGCAACCGCATGGACCTGCTCGACCAGCGGGGCCGCAAACAGGGCGTCCGGCTGGCCAGCGGCGACGACAAGCTGACCGTCTTCCTGGACCGGCAGCAGACCGAGATCACCGTGGACAGCAAGGGCAGCGTCTCCATCAAGGGCAGCAGGTCGGTGTCGGTGGAGGCCGGCGCCAACCTGTCCCTGAAGGCGGGCGGCGCGCTCAGCATCCGGAGCGGGGGACCGCTGTCCCTGCAGAGTGCGGAACTCGTCGACATCAAGGCCCCGGCGGGCGCGGTCACCGTGAACGCCGCCGCGGTGAGCCTGATGGCGAACGCCGCCCTGTCGCTGCGCGGCAACGCCGCCGTCGCGATCAGCTCCCTGGTCACCGTGGGGATCCAGGCCCCCCAGGTGCCGGTCCTGGGCATGATGACGATGGGCGGACTGACCGTGATGGTGATCCCGTGAGCGGGCGACAGGTCTTCCCCGAGGGGCGGGTGCGGGGCTGATGGCAGAGCAGTTCGTCGGCTCCGGCTGGTCGTTCCCGTTGCGGATCGGGCCCACCGGCGGCATCGCCCTGGTCAGCGGCGAGAAGGAGGTCGAGGAGGCCATCCGCCTCATCCTCTCCACCGCCCCGGGCGAACGCCCGATGCGGCCGGAGTTCGGCTGCGCCATCCACGACCTCGTCTTCGCCCCGGTCAACGAGCAGACCGCCGGCCGGATCCAGCACGAGGTGCACGCCAGCCTCGACCGCTGGGAGCCCCGGATCGAGGTCGAGGACGTCGAGGTGACCACCGGCGCCGACCCGAGCGTGCTGATGATCGACGTCCGCTACTCGATCCGCGGCACCAACAACCCGCGCAGCCTGGTCTTCCCCTTCTACGTCATCCCCTCCCACGACGAGCCGGACCTGCCCCCCGCCTCCCCGGACTCCTCCGAAAGCGACCGCTGATCCCGATGGCCCTGCCCTCCCCGAACCTCGACGACCGCCGCTTCCAGCAGTTCGTCGACGACGCCAAGCGTTACATCCAGCAGCGCGCCCCGGAGTGGACCGACCACAACGTCTCCGACCCCGGCATCACGCTGGTGGAGACGGTCGCGCACATGGCCGACCAGATCGTGTACCGCCTCAACCGGGTCCCGGAGAAGAACCACCTCGCCTTCCTGGACCTGGTCGGCATCACCCTGTTCCCGCCCTCCGCGGCCCGGACGGACGTGACGTTCTGGCTGTCGGCGGCCCAGGAGGAGCCGGTTCCGGTGCCGGTCGGCACCGAGGTGGCGACCCGCCGCACCGAGACGCAGGAGGCGGTGGTCTTCACCACCGAGCGCGAACTGACCATCGTGCCGAGCGAGTTGCGGCACCTGCTGCGGCAGCAGCACGGCGCGGCCGTCGTCGACCTCACCCATGAACTCGCCGAGGGCAAGGACCTGTTGTGCTTCACCGAGAGCCCGAACCCCGGTGACTGCATGCTGCTCGGCCTCTCCGCCGCCGTCCCGCACTGCGCGGTCGCCCTGGACCTGGACAGCCGGGTCGACGGTGTCGGCGTGGACCCGCGGCAGCCCCCGCTGGTCTGGGAGGCGTGGACGGAGGACGGCTGGCGGGAGTGCGAGGTCGACCGGGACGGCACCGGCGGTCTCAACCGCCCCGGCGAGGTCGTGCTGCACGTCCCCGGTGGTCACGTGCTGTCCCGCAACGGCGGCCTGGAGGCGAGCTGGCTGCGCTGCCGGGTCACCGAGCCGCACGCCGACCAGCCCTTCTACACCACCTCCCCGACGGTCCGGTTCGTCGAGGCCTGCACGGTGGGCGGCACCACGGCCGCCGTCCACGCGGAGACCGTCGAGGACGAGGCGCTCGGCGAGTCCACCGGCCTGCCCGGCCAGCGCCTCAGGCTCGCCCACGCCCCCGTGGTCGGCGACACCCCGCCGCTCCTTCTCCAGACCGCCGAGCACGACGGCGAGGACGGCTGGGCGGACTGGCAGGTCGTCCCGCACTTCGCGGCCTCCGGCCCGCACGACCGGCACATCACCCTCGACGCGACCACCGGCGACATCGCCTTCGGCCCCGCGGTCCGCGAACCGGACGGCACCCTGCGCCAGTACGGCACGGTGGCCCCGAAGGGCGCGGTCGTCCGGGCCCGCCGCTACCGCACCGGCGGCGGCCGGGACGGCAACGTGGCCCGCGGGGCCGTACAGATCCTCCGCTCCTCCATCCCGTACGTGGCGGAGGTCGTCAACCGGGAGGCCGCGCGCGGCGGGGTGGACGGCGAGACGGTCGCCGAGGCGAAGGTCCGCGCGCCGATCACGCTGCGCGCCCAGGAGCGGGCGGTGACCCTGCGCGACTACGAGGAGCTGGCCCGCCGCGCCGCCCCCGAGACGGCCCGGATCACCTGCCTGGAGGGCGAGGAGGGCGAGCACGGGTCGTACGCGGTCCGGGTCCTGGTGGTGCCCCAGGCGGTCCCCGATCCCGGCGGCCGCCTTCGCTTCGAACAACTCGTCCCCGGCGACGCCCTGCTCGACCGCATCACCCGCTACCTCGACGAACGCCGCCTCATCGGAACCCGGTTGGCGGTCGGCCCGCCCTTCTACCAGGGCGTCACGGTCGTCGCCACCGTGCACGCCTTCCGCGGCGTGGACGTCGACCGGGTCCGCCACCAGGCCCACGACGCCCTCTACCGCCACCTGGACCCGCTGACCGGCGGCGCGGACGGCAAGGGCTGGCGGTTCGGGCGCCCGGTGCAGTCCGGCGAGGTCTTCGCGGTGCTGCAGCGCGTCCCCGGCGTGGAACTGGTCGACGAGGTCGTCCTGCACCCCGCCGACCCGCTCACCGGCAAGCGCGGCGACCCGACCGACCGCATCGACCTGGACGCCCCGTCCCTGGTCTTCTCCTTCGACCACCGGGTGAGGGTGATCGGCGAATGACCGGCAACAACCCGTCCGGAGGCCTCCGTTGAGAGGTTCCATCGACGGCCTCGGCTCCTCCGTCCCCATCGGCGCGATGCTCCCGGCGGTCTTCGCCGACGACGACCTCGCGCTGCGCTTCGTCGCCGGCCTGGACGACGTGATCGCCCCGATCCCGAACGTCCTCGACTGCCTGCCCAGCTACTTCGACCCGGCGCTGGCCCCGCTGGACTTCGCGGAATGGCTCGGCACCTGGGTCGGCGCCGAGACGGACGGCACCGAACCGGAACCCCTGCTCCGGGCGGCCGTGGCGGCGGCCGCCTACCTGCACCGCATCCGGGGCACCCGCCTCGGCCTGTCCGAGACGGTCCGTCTGGCCTTCGGCGTGACCCCGGACATCACGGAGAGCGGCGGCGCCGACTGGAACGCCCGCCCGCTCGGCCCGTTCCCCGGTGCCCCCCGCCCCCACCTCCACGTCCACCTCACGCTCCCGTCCCCCACCCCGGCCGACGAGGTCCGCCTGGAACACCTCGTGGCGGCCGCCCGCCCCGCTCACATGCCCTACACGGTCCAGGTGACCGCGTCCGCCGAAAGGACCCCGCAGCCATGACGACCAACCGGAACTGCACGGAGTGCGGCACGGTCGCCGAACCGGGCCAGTCCTTCTGCGACGCGTGCGGCGCGGTCCTGAGCTGGGCCGGCAACAGCGAGGAGCCCCCTCAGCCCCAGCAACCCTCGGCCCCCGACCTGGCCCCCGCCCCCGCCCCCGCCTGGGACGCCTTCACCCGAAGAGACGGCGCCACGGGTCTCCCTCAACGGGAACCAGCGGCGGCGACAGCGCCCCGTCAGACTCACGGCGACTTGGAATCGGCGGCGGCGACAGCGCCCCCTCAGGGGCGCGGGGCTGAATCGGATGTGCGGCTACCGCCACGTGAGCGCGACCAGCCCCCACCCACCGCCACATTCTCCACAGCCGAAACCACCCCCATACCCACCCCACAATCCGCACCCGAATCAGAGCCCACACCCACGCCTGCACCGGCACCGGACCCCGACCACGACCGAGCCCGCCGCCTCCTCATCCCGGTGAGTGAGCCCACCCCCACCCCGGCCCCCCAACCCATCGCCCCCGTCCTCCCCGGCCGCCCCACCCCCCAACGCCCCGCCTCCGTCCGCGCCCCCGGCGAGGACCTCGGCGCCCACGGCGGCACCCCCTGCCCCTGGTGTGCCACCCCCAACCGCCCCGACCGCCACTTCTGCACCCGCTGCGCCATGCCCATGGCCGGCCACCCCGGCGCCGCCGCCTCGGCCCCCCGCCCCTGGTGGCGCCGCATCCTCGACTTCCGCAGGAGAGAGACCCCGTGGGCCGGCGACCGCCCGCGCCTCCGCCGCACCTTCGACCGCGTCCTCACCTGGATCGTCGCGGCCGTCGTCCTCACCGGAGTCACCGTCCTGGCGGTCAACACGCCGAAGGCGATCAGCGCCACCCGCGACCACTTCGCGAAGCGCGCCCAGGTCTCCCCGGACACCTACCGCGCCTCCCGCTCGTACGCCGGCCACAAGCCGGAACTGGTCTTCGACAAGCTGAACAACACGTGGTGGGGTCCGGGCGTGACCCAGGGCGGCGAGGGCGAGTGGATCGAGGCGCACTTCGACGAGCCGACCCGCCTCCTGAACGTCGTCATCACCTCCGGCGAGTCGACCCACAACGACCAGCTGAAGAAGTCGGCGCTGCCGCACCGCATGAAGGCGACCATCAAGACCGACGACGGGAAGACCGAGACCCGCGAGCTGACCCTCGACCAGACGGCCGGCGGCCAGACCCGTGACTTCCGCGCGGCGGACGTCGTCTCCGTCCGCTTCACGATCGAATCCTCGTACCAGGCGTCGGCCGACACCCAGGTGGCCATCGCCGAGATCGAGTTCTTCGGCCCGTCGAGCGCGAACTCCTAGCTCCTGGCTCCTAGCTCCTCATCAGGGACCGGTAGACGGCCGTGGACCTGGGGTTGCCCCGGCAGCTCCACACGCCGTGCGGGCAGTAGTCGGTGATCGTCTGGTACATCGGGCGGCTGCTCGCGAACCAGTCCAGCATGCCCCGCAGATACGCGGGGTCGTCGCCGTTCTCGTACAGCCCCCACTCGGGGTAGGAGACCGGTTTGCCGTGGGCCCGGGCGAACTCGACCTGGGCCCGCAGCCCGTACGGCTCGGTGACCTGCTCCTCGAAGGACATCCCCCGCGGGGCGTCGTACGCGTCCATCCCCACCACGTCCACGAACCCGTCCCCCGGGTAGCACGCGGTCCAGGGGATGTCGTCCCGCCCCCGGTTGGGCGCGAAGTCGAACCGGAACCGGGCGCCCGGCACCGACCGCATGGCCGTCACGATCCGCCGCCAGTAGGCCCGCCAGGAGGCGGGGTCAGGTCCGCAGCGGTGGGTGTACGTGACGCCGTTCATCTCCCAGCCGAGCACGACGACGGTGTCCGGCGCGCCGACCGCGACCAGCCTGCGGGCCAGGGTGCGGAAGTGACCGTCGTACAACCCCTTGGCCCCGAGCTGGAGTTGGCGGCGCACCTCGGGGTCCGGGACGTGCGCCTCGGTGTGTTCCAGCATCGGCACGTTGAGGACGAGGAGCCGGTCGGGTTCGGCCCGCCGCCACCGGGCCCAGATCCGTACGAAGTCCGGGGCGCCCTCGATGTTCCGCCACACGTCCCCGGGCAGGTAGGTGTGCCCGACCCGGGGTTCGTCCCGCAGCCAGCTCCCGAGCGCCGCCACCCGCCGCACCCCGTCCGCCCCGTACCCGACGTACGCCCCGAACGGCCCGGGCGCGGCGGGTCGCGGGGTCTCCGGCCGGGAGACCGGGAGCAGCAGGGCGGCGGCCAGCGCGGCGGCCCACAGGAACCTCAGACGTGCCATGGGAGGCAGTCTGGCCGCTCCGTGCGCGGGGGCCACGCTATGTGGACATAACGTGACCCTGCGCGCTGTCGTCGTGCTACCGCCGTGCCGGCGGCGGGTTCACCTCGTCCCCGGGTCCCACAGCGTCGTCAGATCCCAGGGCGTGGCCGGGTTCCACGGTGTCGCCGGGGCCTTCTGCGTCCCCGGCTTCCCCGGCGTCCCCGGCTTCCCCGGCGCCCTCGGCGGCCGGCCGTGCCACGGCTGCGCGGGTCCCGTCCAGTCGGCCGACGGCAGCGCACTCGGGTACGGGGTGTCGGGGATGCTCGGAGTGCTCGGGGTCGGGTGGGGACGCGGATGCGGGTGTGGGCGCGGGCGCGGATGCGAGTGGGAATGGGAGTGGGGGCGCGGGTGCTCCGGGCACGCCGTTGCGGGCACGCTCACGCCGTGGTGCCGCAGCCACGGCAGCGGCGCGATGGCGGAGTCCGCGCGGCGGCTGGTGCGGACCTCGAAGTGGAGATGCGGGCCGTCCGCGTTGCCGGTCGAGCCCGCGGCGCCGATGCGCTGGCCCGTCGAGACCCGCTGGCCGGGGCGGACGTTGATGACGGACAGGTGGGCGTACTGGGTGTAGTAGCCGTCGAGGTGGTGTAACACGACCTGGTTGCCGAATCCGTCGCCGCAGGACGCGGCCACGACCCGGCCGGAGCCGACGGCGTACACGGGCGTGCCGGTGCGGACGGCGAAGTCCTGGCCGGTGTGCCGGTGCTGCCAGTGGTGGCCCTTGGCGGCGTACCGGGCGGAGAGCCGGTAGCGGACCGTGGGCGCGGTCCACCGGGCGGAGCGGGAGGTGCGGGCGGTGCGACCGGTGTGACTGACGACGTCGGCGCGTCCGGTCCCGCCCTTGCGGGCGGCGGGGGGCGGGGTGCTGGGCCGCCCGAAGGCGCAGTGGCCGGGGCGCTGCGCGGCCTTGGCGGGCGTGGTGAGGAACGCGCCGGTCAGGAGGAGCACCAGCGCGGCGACGAGCAGCCGTAGATCATCCGTTCGCATCTTCGGATCCTCTGACGAACGGCTCGCCGGGAGGTGGCCCCACGCGCCCGGGGGCCACGACTTTCGCCTGTTCGGATGATCGCCCCCGGCGCGGCCCGCACCGTTTCACCCGCCCGGAACTGAACGCCCGCCCGCCGTCGGCCCGTACCTCCGGGCACAGCACGTGTCCGCAGAACGGAGTCCCCCCGTGAACGCATCCGCAGCCATCGGCGTGACAGGCCTGGGCGTGATGGGCCGCAACCTGGCCCGGAACTTCGCCCGGCACGGCTACCCGGTCGCCGTCCACAACCGCACCCCCGCCCGCACCCGCGCGCTGATCGAGGAGTACGGGAGCGAGGGCGACTTCGTCGGCGCCGAGACCGCGGCCGAGTTCGTCGCCGCCCTGGAACGCCCCCGCCGCCTCATGATCATGGTCCAGGCGGGTGCCGCGACCGACGCGGTCATCGACGAGTTCGTGCCGCTCCTCGAACCCGGTGACATCGTCATCGACGGCGGCAACGCCCACTTCGCCGACACCCGCCGCCGCGAGGCCGCGCTGCGCGAGAAGGGCCTGCACTTCGTGGGTGTGGGCGTCTCCGGCGGCGAGGAGGGCGCGCTCCACGGGCCGTCGATCATGCCGGGCGGCTCCGCGGAGTCGTACGCCGTGCTCGGGCCGATGTTCGAGGACATCAGCGCGAAGGTGGGCGGCGAGCCGTGCGCCACGCACGTCGGCGCGGACGGCGCCGGGCACTTCGTGAAGATGGTCCACAACGGCATCGAGTACGCCGACATGCAGCTCATCGCCGAGGCGTACGACCTGCTGCGCCAGGTCGGCGGGTACGCGCCGGCCGAGATCGCCGACATCTTCCGGGAGTGGAACGGCGGCCGCCTCGGCTCCTACCTCATCGAGATCACCGCCGACGTCCTCGCCCACGTCGACGCCGCCACCGGCGCGCCCTTCGTCGACGTCGTCGCCGACGCGGCCGGGCAGAAGGGGACCGGGCGCTGGACCGTGCAGACCGCGCTGGACCTGGCCTCCCCGGTCACCGCGATCGCCCAGGCGACCTTCGCCCGAGCGGCGTCCGGCCGCAGCGCGCTGCGCGCCGCCTACGCCGGTCTGCCGGGCGGCACCACACCCCCGCTCAGCGCCACCGAGGCCGACCGCTTCGCCTCCCGCGTCGAACACGCCCTGTACGCGTCGAAGGTCATCGCCTACGACCAGGGCTGGACGATGATCCAGGACGCGGCCGCCGAGTACGGCTGGAAGATCGACCTCGGCGCGGTGGCCCGGATCTGGCGGGGCGGCTGCATCATCCGCGCGTCCTTCCTGGACCGGATCCGCGCGGCCTACCGGGCCGACCCGGACCTCGTCAGCCTGCTGGCCGAGGAGGAGTTCGCGAAGGAGATCGCCGACGCGCAGGTGCCGTGGCGGGAGACGGTCGCGTCGGCGGCCCGCCGGGGCATTCCCGTCCCGGCCTTCTCGGCGGCCCTGTCCCACTACGACACCCTCCGCGCCGCCCGACTCCCCGCGGCCCTCCTCCAGGGCCAGCGCGACTACTTCGGCGCCCACACCTACGCCCGCGTCGACAGAGAGGGCGCCTTCCACACCCACTGGGCAACAGAGGGCCGCCCGGAAACAGAGGGCTGATCAGCACGCCCTGTCTTTGTCTTTTGTCCTTTGGCTTTTGGCTTTTAGGGGCGCGGGGCTGTATCTGATATGCGGCTACCGCCGCGGGGGCGCGACCGGCCGCAACGGAACCCCGGGCTGAGCAGCGCCCCCGTAGGGGCGCGGGGAACTGCGCGACCAGCCACGACGATGGCGCAGCCGACTGACGACGGATCGCGGCACTCTCGGACCGCCATTCCCGTCCAGTGTCGACCGCGGGTCCGCTGTGGCTTGTCGCGCAGTTCCCCGCGCCCCCAAAAAGACAGGGCGCTTCACACACCCACCCTGACCGCCTCGGCCGGCGGCAGCCGCAGGGCCCTTCTCGTCGGCAGCTCCACCGTCACGTACGCCGTCGCCACCACCGTCGCCGCCGCCGCGGGCAACAGCCACGCCGGGCCCGCCGGCCAGGGGCGGGACAGGAAACCCTCGCCCAGCAGCGCCAGCGGCACCGCGGACAGCGCCGCCCCCGAGACCAGCGCGGCCACCGCGATCACCCCGGCCTCCCTGCGCATCATCGCGAGGATCTGCCTGGGCGTCGTACCGACCAGCCGCAGCGCGGCGATCTCCGTGCGGCGCTGGGCCGTCGCCGCGACCAGCCGGTTGGCGATGCTGAGCAGGAGGTAGCCGAGCAGGACGACGATGACGGCGAGGTTCACCCACACCTCGGGCGGCGTGTCCGCGCCCGCCTCCGGGGCCGTGTCCGAGAGGGCGAGGCCGGGGCGGGCGGCGGTCAGCGCGGTGAGCCCGCGTTCGGCGCCGGCCGTGCCGTCGGTGCGGACGAGGACGCTCTGGTCGAGCCCGGACGTGGTGTGCCCGGCGGCCAGGTCGTGGGAGAGGACGACCGGGCCGAAGCCGAGCCCGCGGTCGTAGACGGCCACCACCTTCGCCTCGACGGGCGCACCGTCGCCGAGGAACAGCTTGATACGGGCGCCGAGTTGCGCATCGCGCGGGCCCGCCACCTCGCTGCTGACGGCGACCGTGGCGCCGGTGAGGCCGGCCAGGCTGCCCCGGGTCACCCCGAGGTCGAGGACGTCCCGCGCGGCGGGGGTGAGGATCAGCGCGGCGGCGGACTCGGTCTCGGTGTCGCCGAACTGGCGGTACGGCCAGACGACGGTGGTGGTGCCGACGGGGGCCGCGGCCCGAACGCCCGGCAGCCGTCGTACCGCGGAGACCGTGTCCGTCGGCAGCCCGCCGAGGGCGCCGGCGGTCAGCCGGTACTGGCCGAGCGTCCCGGTGCGGGTGTCGTCGGAGGTAGCGGCCAGCACGGTGGTCTGGGCGAGGGTGTACGTCAGCACGAACACGACCGCCATGGCGAGCGGGCTGACCACCCCGGTGACGCGTCGCGCGTACGCCCGGACGTTGGACAGGGCCAGCCAGGTCGGCGCGGACACCCCGGGCCGCAGCCGTCGTACGGCCGCTTCCCCCGTCGCCTGCACCAGCGCGGGGCCGGCCAGGGCCAGGCCGATCGCGGCGACGATGCCCGCGATGGAGGTGGCGGAGGCGCCGATCGCGGTGCGTTGCAGGAGCGGGGTGACGGAGAGGACGGCGGAGGCGGCGATCAGGAGCAGGCCCGCGACCGTGCGGGGGCGGGAGGGGGCGCGGGGCTCGCTGCGGGACTCGGCGACCGCCTCGGTGGCCGGCATCCTCGAGGTGCGCCAGGCCGCGCAGCGGGCCGCGAACCGGACGGCCGCGAGGAGGAGAAGGACGGCGGCCAGGGCGGGGAACGGGCTGAGCGTGAGGGGGAGTTGGTTGGGGAGGACGTCACGGTGGACGAGCAGGGTGCGGAAGCGGCCGGCCAGCAGGTAGCCGAGGGCGACGCCCGGGACCAGGGCCACCGCGGCGACGGCCGTCGACTGGGCCGCCGCCAGCCGCCGGATCTGCCGCGGGGTCGCGCCGACGGCCCGCATCAGCGCCAGGTCGCGGCGCTGCCCGGCGATCGCCACGCCCAGCGCGCCGGTCGTCACGAACCCGGTGATCAGCAGGACGATGCCGGCGAGTGAGCCGGCGAGGAGGACGAGGAGGGAGCGGGCGGATCCCACGCCGGGGGCCACGGCCGTACCGCGGTCGGCTCCGGTGAGCACCTCGAGTCCGCTGCCGGCGACCGCCGCACGGACCTCCGCGGCCACCTGGTCCCTGGCGCCGGGCCGGGTGCGGAGGCCTATGAGGTCCACGGCGTCGGCCGACTTCGCGCCACGGCCCGCCAGTTCGGCCGCCCTGGCGTCCGTGAAGTAGACGCCCGCGTCCGGGGCGTGGACCAGCGCCGAGACGCGGTAGGCGGTGGCGGCGCGGCCGTTCGCGGTGACCAGGACCCGGTCGCCCACGGACAGGCCGGTCGTCGCGGCCACCGCCACCTCGGCGGGGGCCGCCGGGGCCGCGCCCTCGACGCGCGCGCCGGGCAGCAGCTTCGTCGAGGACCAGCCGTGTCCGGCCGCCGCCGGGTCCTGGCCGGCGCCGGTCGGGAGCAGGCGGCCGTGCGCGTCCGTCACGGCGGCCGGGAGACCGAGGTCGCCGACCGCGAGGGTGACACCGGGCAGCCTCGCCAGGCGGGCGGTGAGGCCGGCCGGGACCGTGGCCCGTTCGGGCAGCGCGATCGGCAGGTCGCCGGAGACGTGGAACTCCTGGTCGGCGGCGACCACGACGTCCGCGCCGCCGAGACGGCCCGGGGGCAGCTGGGAGCGGAGCCCGGACTCGGCCAGCACCCCGGTGGCGGTGATCAGGGCGGCGCCGCCCAGGACCGCGCAGGCCACGGCGAGCAGCGAGGCGATCCGGTGCGCGGCCATCCGCAGGGCGAAGCGGAACATGGTCAGTGGTCTCCCAACGCGGCGAGCCGGGCGGCCAGTTGGCTCGCCATCGGGTGGTGCAGGGCCTCGACGACCCGGCCGTCGGCCATCACCAGCGCGGTGTGCGCACGGGCCGCGGCGGCCGGGTCGTGGGTGACCATCACCACCGTCTGGCCGAGGTCGTCGACGAGGGTCCGGAGCAGGTCGAGGACCTGGTGGGCGCTGCGCAGGTCGAGCGCGCCGGTCGGCTCGTCGGCGAAGACCACCGCCGGGCGGGCGGCCAACGCCCTTACCAGGGCCGCACGTTGCTGCTGGCCGCCGGAGAGCTCGGCGGGGCGGTGGTGGAGCCGGTCGGCCAGACCCACGCGTTCGACCAGGGTGCGGATCCAGTCCCGGTCGGGTCGGCGGCCGGCCAGCCGCAGCGGCAGCGTGATGTTGTCCTCGACGGAGAGGGACGGGATCAGGTTGTAGGCCTGGAAGACGAAACCGACGCGCTCCCGGCGCAGTTCGGTGCGCCTGGTCTCGTTCAGCCCGGCGATCTCGCGGCCGTCGATGCGGACGCTGCCCGACGTGGGTGCGTCCAGGCCCGCCGCGCAGTGCATCAGCGTGCTCTTGCCGGAGCCCGAGGGGCCCATCACGGCGAGGAAGGTGCCGTGTTCCACGGTGAGTGACACGTCGTCCAGGGCCCGCACCCCGCCCGGGTATGTCTTGCCGACGCCCGCGAGCGCGATGGCCGGGGCCCGGCGGGCGGTGTCCGTCACGGTGGTGCTCATCGGCGGCCTCGCAGCCGGCGCACGGTCAGGGTGCCGGCGCTGAGCAGGGTCACCACTCCGCAGGCCACGTTGATCCAGGGGGCGGTGCCGCCGTAGGAGGTCGCCATGTCGGCGGCCGCGCTGAGGACGAGCAGGGACCAGAGCAGGGTGCGGGTGAGGTCCACGCCGCCGGTTCCGGCGCGGTCGTCACGGTGGTCGACGGGCGGTGTGCCGGTGAGGCGGTACGGGTCGGGGTGGGCCACGGGGGGAACCTCCTGCTGGGGGCCGACGTCCTGCGGTACGGGCCCCGACGCTACGGACCGTGACCCCCCTCGGCCGATCCCGTGGACCGCCGGATCGGAGGTACAGCAGGCTGTACCTTCCGGGGATCCCGGACCCGCCGAACTGCCGTACGCCCTAGGGTCGTCGACGTCGAGAGGAGGCCTGACGATGGCTGTCACCGGCACCGGCACCGGCACCGGCCCGTCGCCCGTTACCCGCCCGTCGCCCGGCACCGGCCCGTCGCCCGGCGGCACGGCGGCGGACGGCGTCGAGGGGATGGACGGCGTCGAGGAGATGGACGACGGCGAGGGGACGAACGGCGGCGAGGGGATGGACGGCGTCGAGGAGATGGACGACGGCGAGGGGACGAACGGCGGCGAGGGGGTGGACGGCGTCGAGGGGGTGAAGGCCCTCGCCGGGCGGACGGTACGCGCCGCCGGCGGCGCGCTCGCGGAGCTCGTCGGCGGGCTCGGTACGGCCGCGACGGCCCTGCTCCTGCTCCTGCTGCTCGCGGTCGCCGCGGTGACCGCGCCGCTGGGCGTCGGGCTGCTCCTGGCGCCCCCGCTGCTGCGCGCCCTGCACGCCCTGGCCGGCCGGGAACGCGAGCGGCTCGGCCGGCGCGGCCCCGAGGTCCTCGCCCCGGAGCCGGCCCCGCCGACCCGGCTGCGCACCGCCCTGGGCGACCCCGCCACCGGGCGGGAGCTGCGCTGGCTGGCCCGGCACGGCACGGCCGGGCTGCTGCTGGGCCTGGCCGGGTTCCTGCTGCCGCTGTCCGCCGTCCGGGACACGGCGTTCCCGCTGTACTGGCAGTTCGTGCCGAAGGACACCACCGCCACCTCCGTCGGCTTCGGCGTCGCGCACTCCTGGCCGGAGGCCTTCGCCGTCTGCGCGTTCGGGATCGGCTCGCTCGCCGTCATCCTGGGGCTGACCCCCGGCATGGCCCGGCTCCAGGCGGGCCCCGGGCGGCGGCTGCTGGCCGCCGGACCCGACCAGGACCTCTCCCTGCGGGTCGCGGAACTCACCGCCACCCGGGCCGCCGCGCTCGACGCCCACGCCACCGAACTCCGGCGCATCGAGCGGGCGTTGCACGACGGCACGCAGAACCGGCTGGTCTCCGTCACCGTGCTGCTCGGCGCCGCCCGCCGGCAGGTGGCGCGCGATCCGTCCCGCGCCGAGGAGATCCTGGAGCGCGCCCAGTCCGCCGCCGAACAGGCGCTGGCCGAGCTGCGCACGGTCTCGCGGAGCATCCTGCCGCCGGTCCTGGACGACCGGGGGCTCGCGGGTGCGCTGTCCGGCCTCGCCGCCGACTGCCCGGTGCCCTGCCGCATCGACGTGGACGCGCCCGAGCGCTGTGCCGCCTCCGCCGAGGCGACCGCCTACTTCGTCGTCGCCGAGGCCCTGACCAACGTCGCCAGGCACAGCGGCGCCCGCTCCGTCACCGTGACCGTCCGGGCCCGGGACGGGCGGCTGCGGCTCACCGTCGCCGACGACGGCCGGGGCGGCGCCGAGGAGGCCGGCGGCTCCGGACTCACCGGCATCCGCCGCCGCGTCGCGGCCCACGACGGCACCCTCCGCCTGGCCAGCCCGCCCGGCGGCCCGACAACCCTGGAAGTGGACCTGCCCAGTGGATCGTGAAGCACCAGCACATGACGGTGCCCGCCCGGCACATGACGGTGCCCGCCCAGCACATGGCGGTGTACGTCCGGCGCACGACGCCGTACGTCCGGCGCACGACGCTGCACGCCCGTCCCTGCGGATCGTCATCGCCGAGGACGACCCCCTGCTCCGTGAGGGGCTCGCCCTGCTGCTGCGGGCCGAGGGGATGGACGTGGCCGCGACCGCCGGCACCCCGGACGAGGCGCTGGACGCCGTCGAGGCGTGTGCGCCGGACGTCGCCGTCCTCGACGTCCGGATGCCGCCCACCCACACCGACGAGGGCATCCGCGCGGCCGTCGAGGCCCGGCGCCGCCACCCCGGACTCGCCGTCCTCGTGCTGTCCGCGTACGTCGAGCAGAGCTTCGCGACCCAGCTGCTCACCGGCGGGGTCGGCGGGCTCGGCTATCTGCTCAAGGAACGGGTGGGCCGGGTCGAGGAGTTCCTGGACGCCCTGCACCGGGTGGCGGCCGGCGGCACCGCGATCGACCCCGAGGTCGTCGCCCAGCTCTTCGCCCGGTCCCGTCAGGACACCCGCCTGGAGCGGCTGAGCCCGCGCGAGCGCGACGTACTGGCGCTGATGGCGGAGGGCCTCGGCAACTCCGCGATCGCCGAACGGCTCGTCGTCACCGACGGCGCCGTGCACAAGCACATCCGGTCCATCTTCGCGAAGCTCGACCTGTCCCCGGCCGACCGGGTGGACCGCCGGGTGGCGGCGGTCCTGCACTACCTGGAGGACGCCCGGGTCAGATCCCGTTGATCCCGGGTCAGACGCGGACGCCGAACATGAACGGGCCGCCGATGGTGCTCATCGACTCGTAGCGGACGACCGTGCCGGTGCGCGGGGCGTGCAGGATCTGCCCGTTGCCCGCGTACAGGCCCACGTGGTGCAGGTCGTTGAAGAAGAAGACCAGGTCGCCGACCTGGAGGTCGGAGGTCGAGTAGATCTTGGTGCCGATGGTCGCCTGCGACTCGGAGGTGCGCGGGATGGAGACACCGGCCTGCGCGTAGGCCCAGGAGGTCAGGCCCGAGCAGTCGAAGGAGGAGGGGCCGGTGGCGCCGTAGACGTACGGGGTGCCCAGCTTGGTCTTGGCGGCGGCGAAGGCGGCGGCGGCCCGGCCGGTGGCGGAGGTGTCGTTGCCGAGGTCCACCCGCTCGCTGGAGGAGCGGCTCGCGCGCTCCTGCTCGGCGGTGAGGGCGGCCTTCTCGGCGGCGGTGAGGCTGTTCAGCAGCTTCTGCGCCTCGGCCAGTTTGGCCTGGACTTCCTTCTTCTTCTTGGCGAGTTCGGTGCGGGTGGCGGCCAGGTCCTTGAGCTTGCCGGTCGCCTCCGCCCGCTCCTGCGCCAGCTCGCGCTGCTTGGCCTGGATCTTCTTCAGCGTCTCGACCTGCTGGCTGCTCAGCTGGTCGAGGGTGGACGCCTTGTCCAGGTAGCTGTCCGGGTCGGAGGAGAGGAACAGCTGGAGGGAGGGGTCGAGGCCGCCGCTGCGGTACTGGGCGGTGGCCATGGAGCCGATGCCGTCCCGGAGTTCGTTCAGCTCGTCCTGCCCGCGGGCGACCGAGTCCTGGAGCGCGGATATCTGCTTCTGCAGCTTCTCCTGCTTCTCCTTGGCCCCGTTGAACTTCTCGGTGGCCTGCTCGGCCTCCTCGTACAGCTTGTCGACGCGGGACTTGACCTCGTTCTTGCTCGGCTTCTCGCTGGGCGCGGCGTTGGCCGCCTGCGCGCTCAGGGCCACGGCCGCCGCGGCGGCGGAGGTGAGCACGGTGACGCGGGCACGGCCCGGCTGCTTGGCACGACGGTGGGACGCCACGGAGGCGAGCTCCTTCCGAGCAGAGGTTCGGGCAACAGACCCTAATGACTCTCTTATGGTCAGTTCAAATCTTCGCATGAAAAATCTTGGCCGGAAGTGACTGAACAGGAACGTCTCTTGACGACACATCGAACGAAAAGGTCTGTTGATTGTAAAGAACCTTGACAGTTAATTGGTCTAGTCCAAATATGGGCGTCCATGAGACGCACTCGTGCCCTGCACGCCCTGCCCGCAACCGCCCTGTCCGCCGCGCTCGTTGCCCTCGGGGCCGGCGCCGCACACGCGGCCCCCGCCGCCGTCCCGCACGCGGCCCAGCACGCCGCGAAGCCCATGCCCGCCCACGTCGCGGCCCCCTACTTCGAGGCCTGGACCGGCGAGAGCCCCGCCGCGCTCGCCGCCGAGTCCGGCAACAAGTACCTCACCCTGGCCTTCCTCCAGACCCCGAACGCGGGCTCCTGCACCGCCGACTGGAACGGCGACGCCACCCAGCCCATCGGCCAGGCGACCTTCGGCGCCGACATCGCCGCCCTCCAGGCCCGCGGCGGCAACGCCATCCCCTCCTTCGGCGGCTACAGCGCCGACACCACCGGCACCGAACTCGCCGACAGCTGCACCGACGTGGACGCCATCGCCGGCGTCTACGAGAAGCTCGTCACGACCTACGGCATCAGCCGCATCGACCTCGACATCGAGGCGGACTCCCTCGCGAACGCGGCCGGAATCGACCGCCGCAACAAGGCGGTCGCCAAGGCCGAGCGCTGGGCCGAACGCACCGGCCGCCCGCTCCAGTTCTCCTACACCCTGCCGACGACCACCAAGGGCCTGGAGGCCAACGGACTGGCCGTCCTCCAGAACGCCGTCGACAACCACGCGCGCGTGGACGTCGTCAACATCATGACCTTCGACTACTACGACGGCGCCGCCCACGACATGGCCGCCGACACGAAGACCGCGGCCGACGGCCTGCACGCCCAACTCCACGCCCTCTACCCGCACAAGAGCGCCAAGGACCTGTGGGGCAAGGTCGGCGTCACCGAGATGCCCGGCATCGACGACTTCGGTCCCGCGGAGACCTTCACCACCCAGAACGCCGCGACGGTCGAGCGCTGGGCCGCCGCCCAGGGCATCGACACCCTCTCCTTCTGGGCCCTCCAGCGCGACAACGGCGGCTGCGTCGGCACCGCCGGCGCCAACGCCTGCTCCGGAATCGCCCAGGACCAGTGGTACTTCAGCCACACCTTCGCACCGTTCGGCGGCCGGCGGTCCTAGCCCGTCACCGGGTCAGGGTGCCCCCGTGGAACGGATCCTGGTGGTGGGTGTCACCGGCGCGGGCAAGTCCACGCTCGCCCGGGCCCTGAGCGGCCGACTGGGCCTGCGGTACCACGAGATGGACGCGCTGTACTTCGACGGTCCCGGCTGGGCGGTCAACAGCAGGCTGACCGAGGACGTGTCCAGGCGCGTGGTCATGCCCCGCGTGCTGCGCCGGTCCCTGCGGCGCACCGTCACGTGCGAGTCCCTCTTCGGCGGCAACAGGGAGACCTGGACGGGCCGGCTGAGCCGGGAGCACCCGGCCTGGTGGGCCTGGTCGCAGCACGGGACCCGCCGACGCGAGGTCGGGAGCCGTACCCGGGACCCGCGCTTCGCCCCGCTCGACACCCGCCGCTTCGGCCATCCGGACGACACGGCGGCCTGGCTGGCAGCCCTCTGACCCGGCGGGCCGGGGCCGTCCACACCCTGTGGACGGCCCCGGCCGCACCGCACCGCACCGGCGGTGCCCGCCGTCAGGGCGAGACGACCGTCCCGCCGAAGGTGACGTTCAGCTTGCCGGAGGAGGCGAAGGACCAGCCGAGGGCGCCCGCGTAGGAGGCGCACCGGGAGCCGTTGGTGCCCGTCCAGAACTGGTTGGAGCTGTCGGCGTCACCGACCGTCTTGTCGTTGGAGCCGCTGACGGCGAACCGGCACGAGGTGTCGGTCCGGAACACCGAAGTTCCCTTGTCGAAGGAGAAGTTGCGTTCCGCGTTGTCGATGCCGACGTTGTTCGAGACGGTCATCGTGCCGGGGTTGCTGTTGTAGGTGAACCCGTGGTGGCCGTTGCCGTAGGCGATGTCGTGCCGCACCACGTGGTTGACGGCGATGTCGTCGCCGCCGAGCTTGTAGCCGTTGCGGTCGCCGTCCCCGCTCTGACTGCCGTCGCTCAGCGTGCCGTTGCCGTAGGAGAGCGAGTACTCGATGGTGACCGGCCCGATGGCTCCCGTGTCGGTCTTGGTGTAGAGGTCCCAGCCGTCGTCGATGTTGTGGTGCGAGACGTCGTACCGGAAGACGTTCCCGGTCCCGGTGGTCAGTTTGGACGCGAACCCGTCCGCGTCCTCGCCGTCGCTGTCGGCGTTGTCGTGGGACTCGGAGCTGACGACGAGGTTGTTCGCCGGCCACTGACTGCTGGGCGTGCTGGAGGAGATCCGGCCGAGCTGGAGCCCCGTGTCGCGGTTGTACGCGGTCACGGCTCGCTCGATGACGTTGTTGCTGCCGCCGACGTAGATGCCGTTGTCGCCGGCGTGCTCGACCGTGAGCCCGTACAGATGCCAGTAGTTGGCATACAGCTGGAGGCCGCGGTTCGACGAACTCTCGCTCTGCGCCGAGAAGTCGAGGACCGGGGTCTCGCCCGGGTAGGCGGAGAGGGTGGTGAGCGCGCCCGAGGTGCCGTTGGCGCCGGCCGGGACGGTCACGGTGGCGGAGTAGGCGTACGTCCCGCCGCGCAGGTAGATCGTGCCGCCGGCGGCGATACGGCTGATCGCCGAGGTGAGCGTGGTCGGCGCGGCCTGGGTGCCGGCCGCGCCGTCGGTGCCGCTCGGCGACACGTACAGCACGGTGGACGCGGCCTGCACGGGGCTGCCGGAGAGTGCGACGAGCGTGCCGGCGAGCAGGCCGACGGCCGCGATGACTGGTCTGACGTGCATCGTTCATCTCCGTTCGTCTCCATCGAGGACCTTGCGGAAAGCGCTTTCTCTGCGAAGCTAGGAGGGTGTTGTGGGCGCGTCAAGGGTCATGCATGTAATTGTGGTTCACGAGTGTGATCTCGAAGGTGGGTAGTGGCCGGTGCTCGCGAACTATTTCGATGGCTATCGGAATAGTCGGCGGTGACCCGCCGGTTCTCCGGGGTATGGACGAGATCCCTCGCAAGATCGACCTGGGCGCCGTCGGTGTGTGGCGCCACGGCAAGACGGAGCCCGGCCTCGCCGCCGAGCTGGAACGCCTCGGCTACGGCACGCTGTGGCTCGGCGGTGTGAACGACCCGGACCTCACCGAGGCCGAGCAGCTGCTCGACGCCACGGAGAACCTGGTGGTCGCCACCGGCATCGTGAACATCTGGTCCCACCCGGCCGACCGGGTCGCCCGCTCCTACCGGCGCATCGCCGAACGCCACCCGGACCGCTTCTTCCTGGGCATCGGCGCGGGCCACCCGGAGGCCACGAAGGAGTTCGTACGGCCCTACGAGGCCCTCAACGACTACCTCGACGTCCTCGACGCCGGAGGTGTCCCGGTCGCCCGCCGGGCACTGGCCGCCCTCGGCCCCCGCGTCCTGCGCCTGGCCCGCGACCGCACGGCGGCCGCGCACCCCTACCTCGTCACCGCCGAGCACACCCGCGGGGCCCGCGACGTCCTCGGCACCGGCCCCCTCCTCGCCCCCGAACAGAAGGTCGTCCTGGAGACGGACCCCGCCAAGGCCCGCGCGATCGGCGACGCCACGCTCGGCTTCTACCTCGGCCTGACCAACTACGTCGGCAACCTGCGCCGGCTCGGCTTCGACGACGCCGACTTCGCGGACGGCGGCAGCGACCGCCTCTTCGACGCGCTGATCGTGCACGGCGACACGGCCCGGGTGGCGAAGGGCGTCCGGGCCCATCTGGACGCGGGCGCCGACCATGTGGCGCTCCAGGTACTGCACCCCGACGGCACCGACCCGCTGCCCGCCTACCGGGCGCTGGCCGGGGCGTTGGGACTGGGGGGCTCAGAGGCTCGCGAGTAGGGCGTCGAGCGGTGCGGGTACGCGGTCGGGGTCCAGGGCCTCGACCAGTACCCGGCCGTAATGGATCTTCCGGCCCGATGTCGTACCGAGGAAGCGGCGCAACTGCTGCTGCGCGCCGCGACCCTGCTGGGCGGGCTGGTTCAGGAAGGTGCGCAGGGCACGGTGGTCGCCCTCGGCGTGGGCGAGCTCGGCGACCCGGGGCGGGCCGAGGGCGCGGATCAGCTCGTCCTCCAGGTCGGCCGCGCAGACGAAGAAGCCGTGCTCCGCGGCGCCGGCCCGCGCCAGGCCGCGGGTGTAGTAGGGGCGTTCGCGTTCGTCGCAGAGCCCGGTCAGGCGCAGGCCGAGGCCGGTCGGCCCGAGGAGGCGGGCGAAGCGGCCGACGTTCATCGCCCCGCCCATCGACAGCACGCAGACCCCTTCGGCCGCCAGGTCCCGGCCGCGCAGGGCGGCCAGCGCGTCGACGGCCGCGAGGTCGCTGGGGCCTTCGAGCAGTACGGCGACCCGCACACCGAGCCGGTCGGCGAGTTCCCGCGCGGGCTCCTCGGGCCCACCGCCGGCCAAGGCGCGGACGGCCTCCCGGAAGGCCGCCATGTCGGGTGGGCGGGGGGTGACCGCGATGCTCGCGGGGCGGGCTGCGCCCGTGGTGGGGGCCGTGTCTGCAGTGGGTGCCGCGTCTGCAGTGGGTGCAGTGGGTGCAGTGGGTGCAGTGGGTGCCGCGTCTGCTGCGTCGGTCGCGGGGGCTGCTGTGTCGGCCGAGTCTGCTGCGTCGGCCGGGTTTGCCGCATCGGCCGGATCTGCCGTTTTGGGCGGGCCTGCCGTGTCTGCCGCGCCTGCTGCGCCTGCTGTGTTCATCCCGGCCTCTGTGTGCGCCCTGTCTTCCGCGTGCGCCGGGTCCGGTGTGTCCGGCGTGTCCGTCATGGGGACGAGTCTCCGCCCGGGTCCGGCGGCGGTGCCACGGAATATCCGTGCCACCGCCGCATGTCCGTGGCGCCACCGCATGTCCGTGCCACCGCCGCATGTCCGTGGCGCCACCGCATGTCCGTGGCACCGCCGCGCTCGGGACCGGCCCGGTGGCTCAGGCGATGCGGGCCCCGGTGCCGCCGACACGGATGCGCGGGTCGCCCGCGCGCAGGGTCACCGTGAGTTCGCCGGGGCGCCCCAGGTCCTCGCCCTGGTGCAGGGTGAGGACGACGTCCTCGGGGACCAGGCCGAGCTCACGGGCGTACGCGCCGAACGCGGCGGCCGCGGCGCCGGTCGCCGGGTCCTCGACGACCCCGCCGACGGGGAACGGGTCCCGTACGTGGAAGACGGTCGCCGACTCCCGCCACACCAGCTGGACCGTGGTCAGGTCCAGACGGTGCATCAGCGCCTCGAGGCGCGCGAAGTCGTACGCGAGGTCCGCGAGGCGGGCGCGGCTCGCCGCCGCGAGCACGAGATGGCGGGCGCCGGCGAACGCGATGCGGGGCGGGAAGGCCGGGTCGAGATCGGCGGCCGGCCAGTCGAGCGCGGCGAGCGCCTCCGCGAGGTCGGCGTCGGGGATCTCCTCGGTGTGCGGCTCGACGCTGGTGAGCGTGGCCCGGACCGCCCCGCCCTCCTCGGTCACCGTCACCGGCACCGTGCCCGCGCGGGTGGCGAACACCAGCTCCCCGGGGCCGGTCCGCTCGGCGAGCGCGACGGCGGTCGCAATGGTGGCGTGTCCGCAGAACGGCACCTCGGCCTTGGGGCTGAAGTAGCGGACGGTGTAAGCCCGTCCGTCCTGGCCGCCGAGGTCGGCCGGGGGCGCGGTCAGGAACGCCGACTCCGAGTAGCCGAGTTCGGCGGCGATGGCGAGCATGTCCCCGTCGTCCAGACCGGTGGCGTCCAGTACGACACCGGCGGGGTTGCCGCCCTCGGGGGAGCTGGAGAAGGCGGTGTAGCGCAGGATCTCGGGCCGTGGCGCGTTCGTCGTCATGGTCGCGGCAACGTGGCGCGGACCGGCGGCTATTCCTGCCCGGGGCCGGGCTCCCGGTGCTGGGTGGCGGTGATGCCGGCGAGGACGAGATCGACGCCGGCGAGGAACTGCTCGCGGTCGTCGTGCTCGCGCATCTGGTCGGAGACGGCCCGGGTGAACGGGTACTCGTCGGGGTCGAGTTCCTCCCACGCCTTGGACACGGTGTCGAGGAAACGGGCGCGGTCCACGCCGGGCGCGAAGTCGCGGGCGCTCGCGCTGTTCACGGCGTTCTGGCCGGCGGCGCCGAGGATGTAGTGCACCAGGGCGGAGGTCACCGTGAACCACTCGCTCTCGGGCACGTCGAGGGCACGGACCTGCTGGCCGATGCTCTCGAAGATCCGCGGCGTCACCGTCCCCCAGGGGCTGCGGGTGAGCTGTACGGCGAGCTGCGTCGCGAGCCACGGATGCCGCTCGATCGCGTCGAACAGCCCGAGCGCGACGCCCCGGATCCCGTCCTGCGGCGAGGTCTCGGGCGCGGGCTCGGGCTTCTCCGGCGGCGACTGCGGGGCTCCGGCTGTGGTGTGCCCGACGGCCACGGCGGCGGTGACGACCGCGTCCGTGGCGGCGGAGAGCAGCTCGCCCTTGTTCGCCACGTGCCAGTAGATCGCCCCGGGCCCGGTGGCGAGGCGCTCGGTGAGTGCCCGGAACGTCAGCCCGCTCTCGCCGGCCGTGTCGAGCAGCTCGACGGCGGCCTCGACGATGCGCTCCCGGGAGAGCGCCTCTGTGCGCCGCTGCGACCGGCGTGTCCGCGTTGCCATGGCGCCATCTTGACACGGCTGGAGCGTCGTTCCAACATGGAACAGCATTCCATTATGGAATGTCGTTCCAGACCCGGGCCTGAACCCTGAGAGGCCGGCCCCTTCCCCGGAGGAGTCACCATGCGCACGCCCGTCACGCCCGTCACGCCCGTCACGCCCGTCACGATCATCGGAGCCGGACTCGGCGGTCTCACGCTCGCCCGCGTCCTGCACGTCCACGGCATCCCGGCCACCGTCTACGAGGCGGAGGCCTCCGCGACGGCACGCCCGCAGGGCGGGATGCTCGACATCCACGAGCACAACGGCCAGCCGGCGCTCCGGGAGGCAGGCCTCTACGAGGAGTTCCGCGCCCTCGTGCTGGAGGGGCGCGAGGCGACCCGGGCCCTCGCCGCCGACGGGACCGTCCTGTTCGAGGAGGCCGACGACGGCACGGGGAGCCGCCCCGAGGTGCTGCGCGGCGAGCTGCGCCGGATCCTGCTCGAATCGCTGCCGCCCGGCACCGTCCGGTGGGGCCACAAGGCCGACGGCGTCCGCGCCCTCGGCGAGGGCCGCCACGAGGTGACGTTCGCCGACGGCACCGTCGTCACCACGGGCCTGCTGGTCGGCGCGGACGGCGCGTGGTCCCGGGTCCGCTCGCTGCTGTCCGCCGCCGTACCCGAGTACACCGGCACCTCGTTCGTCGAGACCTACCTGTTCGACGCCGACCTCCGGCACCCGGCCGCCGCGAAGGCGGTCGGCGGCGGGGCGATGTTCGCGCTCGCGCCGGGAAAGGGGATCCAGGCCCACCGGGAGACCGGCGGTACCCTCCACACCTACGTGGCGCTGCGCAGGCCGCAGGAGTGGTTCACCGCGGCAGGCTTCACCGATCCGGCCCCGGCCGCCCCGGCCCCGGCCACCGAAGCCACCCCGGCCACCGCGGTCGCCACGCGGATCGCGGCGGAGTTCGACGGCTGGGCGCCCGAGCTCACCGCTCTGATCACCGACGCGGACACCGCACCGGTCCTGCGTCCGCTGCACACCCTGCCCGCCGGGCACCGGTGGGACCGGGTGCCGGGGGTGACCCTGCTCGGCGACGCGGCCCACCTGATGATCCCGAACGGCGAGGGCGCCAACCTGGCCATGTACGACGGCGCCGAACTCGGCAAGGCGCTCGCCGCGCACCCCGACGACACCGAGGCCGCGCTCACCGCGTACGAGCGGGCCATGTTCCCGCGCAGCGCCGCGGAGGCCGCCGACGCCGCCGAGCTCCACGAGCACATGTTCGGCGACGACTCCCCGCACGGCCTGATCGCCATGTTCACCGGAGCCGGAGCCGGAGCCGGAGCCGGAGCCGGAGCCGGAGTTCAGCCGACCGCGTGAGCGTCGATCATGGCCCGGCCGACCCCTCGCCCCGTACGAAGACCGGCTTGAGGTGTTTCTCCGGGAGGGCCTCCGGCAGTTGCTCCCAGTCCAGGACGTGGGAGACGACGCGGGCCGGGTCGACCTTGCCCGAGCCGGCCAGGGCGAGGGCGTCGGGGATGTGGGCGCGGACGTTGTCGCGGGCGACGCGGAGGGTGACGCCGGTGAGGTACATGTCGAGGAGGGGGAGTTCACCGGGGCGGAAGTGGTTGCCCGCGGACTCGCAGATGCCCTCCGGGGCAAGGGACTTGACCGCGAGGGCCAACTGGTCGACGCGGCCCGTCGCCTCCACCGCGATGTCGAAGCCGTGGTGGACGGGCGGGTCGAGGCTCTCGGCCGTGGCGGCGCCGAAGCCCCGGGCGATCTCCCGGTGCCCTGGGTCGGGGTCGACGTAGAGGACGCTGGACGCGCCCAGCGCGCGGGCGATGTCGGCGACGTACAGACCGATGCTGCCGCGGGCCACCACCAGCACCCGGGCGCCCGGCCTGCTCCTCAGGTGCGGGGCCACCAGGCGCCAGGACAGCGACCAGTTGTCGCTCGCCGAGGCCATGGCCACCGGGTCGAGGCCGGCGGGGAGCGGCACGAGCATGGCGTCCGCGTACGGGACCCGGACCAGGTCGGAGAAGAGGCCGCCCCAGGTGCCGCCGATCGGGGCGCCGTACATCGCCATGTGCGGGACGGCCGAGCAGTGGGCGGTGCGTCCGGCGCGGCAGTGGTCGCAGCCGCCGCAGCTGATGGACCAGGGGACGACGACCAGGTCGCCGGGGCGTACGACGGTCACCGCGTCGCCGGTCTCCACCACCCTCGCCACGCACTCGTGGCCCAGCGCGAAGGGCGGCTCGATGAAGCTGTGTCCCGCCAGGATCGCGGTGTCCACGTCACACGAGGTCGCCGCCACGGGGGCCACGATCGCCTCCCCGGCGCCGCGCAGCCTCGGGTCCGGGGCCTCACGCCACTCGACAGTGTCGCGGGCGACGTAGGTCAGTTCACGCATCGGCCCGCGCACCCTCCGCCAGCGCCACCAGGTCGGCGTACCGGACGACCGAGCCGCCCGCGCCCCAGGTGCCGTCCGGCTGCTCGTGCACCAGGACCCAGACCCGCAGGGCGTCGGCGGAGGTGAGACCGGCCGCCGTCAGGACGGTGCGGGTGGCGTCCTCGACCAGTCCGGCCCGGCGCCGCTCGGACAGCGCGCCCGCGGGAACGGTGACGTCCACCAGGAAGCGGGGCGCGTCGTCCTCGGCGGTGGTCTGGGCGCCGTCCGGCAGTTCGACGAGGTGACTCCAGGCCTGGGCGCGGAAGAAGGGCGTGTCGGGCGCGCCCTCCCAGCGCAGCAGTACGGCGGCCAGGTCCCGCTGGACGGTCCTGCGGCCCTCGTCGGTGAGCGAGCCGGACGGGGCGGTGAGCCGGATCAGGGGCATGGGTCTCCTCCATGACGAAGCAGCGGTTATGACGATCGTTATAGAGCGAGGTCACGCTAGACTATGACGAGCGTTATAGCCAGAGGGGTCGGAGGAGCCGGAGGGAGCGGGAGCTTGGCCAAGTCCAGTGCGCCGTCGCGGGATCGCATCGTGGCCGGTGCGGCCGACCTGATCAGCCGGCGCGGTCTGAACGCCACGAGCATCCGTGAGCTGGCCAAACACGCCGACGCGCCGCTCGGTTCGACGTACCACTACTTCCCCGACGGCAAGCAGCAGCTCGCGACGGAGGCGGTGCGGTACGCCGGCACGGCCGTCGAGCGGCTGCTGCGCAAGGAGCTGGCCGCGGGTCCGGCGGCCGGGCTGCGCGCGTTCCTCGGACTGTGGCGCGGGATCGTCGTGGCGAGCGACTTCCGGGCCGGCTGCCCCGTCCTGGCCGTCGCGGTCGAGGAGCCGCCCCCGGGCGACGACGTCCCGCCCGCGCTCGCCGCGGCGGCCGAGGCGTTCGAGGGCTGGGAGGGGCTGCTCGCCGGTTCCCTGCGGGAGCACGGAGCCGACCCCGACCGGGCCGCGGAGCTGGCGACCCTCGTGGTGGCCTCCGCGGAGGGCGCGATCGCCATGTGCCGCGCCGCGCGCGACACGGCGCCGCTGGACCGGGTCGCGGGCCGGCTCGAAGCACTGATCGAGGCCGCGCTCGGCGGTCCGGCCGGGTGAGACGCCCGGCCCCGCCCGGCGGCGGGGTCCTCGCGGACGCCGCTCCCGCCTGTCCCGCCCGGCGAGTCAGGCCACGCGGCGCAGCCCCGTGACGAGCAGGCCGACCAGGCGGCGGGCGTCGTAGCCGGGGTCGTGCTCCGCGCCGATGCAGAGGTTGCCGACGCCGCGCATCAGCTCGTACGCCGTCAGCGGGGCGTGGATCTCGCCGGCCGCGGTCGCCGCGTCGAGGAGCTGCGTGCAGGCGGGGACGAGGTGGTCCAGGAAGTAGGTGTGGAGGGTGTCGAAGCCCGCCTGGTCGGAGTGCAGGGCGGCGGCGAGGCCGTGCTTGGTGGCCAGGAAGTCCACGAACAGGTCGATCCACTCGCGCAGCGCGTCGTACGGGGTCGGGGCGGAGGCCAGCAGGGCCGGACCGGCCTCGGCGCAGGCGTCCACCTGGTGCCGGTAGACCGCGATGATCAGGTCGGCACGGGTCGGGAAGTGCCGGTAGATCGTCGCCGTGCCGACACCCGCGCGGGCCGCGATGTCGCGCACCGGCGCGTCCACGCCCGACGCGACGAACGCCGCCGCGGCCGCCTCCAGCAACGTCACCTCGTTGCGCCGGGCGTCCGCCCGCCGGGGCCGGGTCGGCCGCTGCTCATCCTTCATCGTCGCGATCCCTCATCGTTGCGCACCCTTCGGCCGTCACCCTATCGGGGCGTTGTCAAACGGGACAGTGTTCCGTATTGTCGAAGACGTGAAACGGGACACGGTCCCGTTTGGGGCAGCTGTCCTTCCGTCATGTGAGGAGACTCGGTCATGCAGTACCGCACCTTGGGCCGTACCGGCGTGCAGGTCAGCGCGCTCGGGCTCGGCGCGATGAACTTCGGGGCGATCGGGCGTACCACCCAGGAGGAGGCGACCGCGATCGTCGACGCCGCCCTGGAGGCCGGGATCAATCTGATCGACACCGCCGACATGTACGGGCAGGGCGAGTCGGAGGAGATGGTCGGCAAGGCCATCGCCGGCCGTCGCGACGACATCGTGCTGGCCACGAAGGCCGGCATGCCGATGGGGGACGAGCGCAACCACCGGGGCGGTTCACGGCGGTGGCTGGTCACCGAGCTGGAGAACAGCCTGCGGCGGCTCGGCGTCGACCACGTCGATCTCTACCAGATACACCGCTGGGACCCGGCCACGAGCGACGAGGAGACCCTGTCGGCGCTGACCGATCTGCAACGCGCCGGGAAGATCCGTCACTTCGGCTCCTCGACCTACCCGGCGTACCGGATCGTGCAGGGCCAGTGGGCCGCCCGCGAGCACCACCTGAGCCGGTACGTCACCGAACAGCCCAGTTATTCGATCCTCCAGCGGGGCGTCGAGTCCCATGTCCTGCCCGTGACCGAGGAGTACGGGATGGGCGTGCTGGTGTGGAGCCCGCTGGCCTCCGGCTGGCTGTCGGGCGCCGTGCGCAGGGGCCGGTCCATCACCACCAGCCGCGCCGGTATGCTGCCCGACCGCTTCGACCTCACCCTGCCGGCCAACCAGGCCCGGCTCGACGCGGTGGAGCGGCTGGCCGCCGTCGCCGACGGGGCCGGGCTGACCCTGATCGAGCTCGCCCTCGGCTTCGTGACCGCGCACCCCGCCGTCACCACCGCCCTCATAGGCCCCCGCACCCCTGAGCACCTGCGCTCCCAGCTCGCCGCCGCCGACACCGTGCTCCCCGCCGATGTGCTGGACGCCATCGACGCGATCGTCGCCCCCGGCACCGACCTGGCCGCACACGAGAAGTACGACACCCCGCCGGCCCTCCTCGACCCGGCACTGCGCCGCCGCGGCCCAGGTGCGCAGAGCAGGTCGGCCTAGTCCCGGCGCCGGTCACCCCCCTTCGCCGAAGCGGGCGATCGCCGCCAGGGTCGTCCGCCGCAGCGTGGGACTGCCGGTGTGGCCCGCGTCGTCGATCACCTTCAGTTCCGCGTCCGGCCAGCCCTTCGCCAGCTCCCACGCGGTCTTCAGCGGGCTGCCGATGTCCAGCCGGCCATGGATCAGCACCCCCGGAATACCGGCCAACCGGTGGGCGTCCCGCAGCAGTTGACCATCCTCCAGCCAGGCGTCATGGGCGAAGTAGTGCGCGCAGATGCGGACGAAGGCCATCAGAGAGTCGTCGGGCCGGTCGCTGTAGGCGCCGGGACTGCCCAGCACCTCGTGGGCGATGACGGCGTCCTCCCAGGTGACCCAGGCACGGGCCGCGGCGACCCGAACCGCGGCGTCCGGACTGTTCAGCAGCCTGTTGTAGGCGACGACGAGACTGCCGTCGCGGTCGGCGGGCGGCAGGGCGTCGCGGAAGGCCTCCCAGGGGCCGGGCAGCAGGCGGCCCACGCCGTGGTAGAGCCAGTCGGTCTCCTCGGGGCGGGTCATGGTGACACCGGCGATGACGATCTCGGAGACCCGCTCCGGGTGGCGTTCGGCGTAGGCGAGGATCAGCGTCGAGCCCCAGGAGCCGCCGTAGAGGAGCCAGCGTTCGATGCCGAGGTGCTCGCGCAGCCGTTCCATGTCGGCGATCAGATGGTCGGTGGTGTTGTGCGCGAGGCCGACCGACGGGTCGGAGGCGTGCGGCCGGCTCTCGCCGCAGCCGCGCTGGTCGAAGAGGACGACCCGGTAGACCTCGGGGTCGAACATCCGGCGGCTCCATCGGCGCCCCCCGCTGCCCGGGCCGCCGTGCACACACAGGGCCGGCTTCCCCTCCGGGTTGCCACTGGTCTCCCAGTAGATCCGCTGGCCGTCGCCGACATCGAGAAGACCATGGGCATACGGCTCGACGGGCGGGAACTCCTCGGCCATGAGGCTCTCCTTCCGGAAGGGGGCAGGAACAGCCTTACATCTTGGCCGAGTTGGCTTGGCTAGTTGGCTTCGCTGGTCGGTTTCGCCGAGTTGGCGGGGGAGAGGGCCGCGAAGGCCCGGGGCGGCGCCGGCCCGGGCCTTCACCGGGGGTGTCAGGAGAATCAGGAGAAGAGCAGGCGCCAGGTCAGCGGGCCGGGAGTGCCGTCGGCGTCGCCGCGGAGTTCCGTGCGGGACTTCTGGAAGTCCCGCACGTTCAGCCGGTCGGCGTCGCCCCAGGTCCGGCTCGGGCCGACCTTGTAGTGGTCGCCGAAGCCGCGCTTCACCAGCTGCTTGCCGAGCTTGAGGACATAGGAGTTCGAGGCCCCGGTCACGAAGAACTTGCGGCCGGGGAAGGCGGGGACCTTCGGCTTGGTGGTGGTCTTCGGCTCCGGGTCGTCGTCCACGTCCAGGTCGGCCTTCGCGTACTTGACGATCCGGGCGAAGTCGATGGCACCGGGGTCGCCGTGGACGTTCTCGGGGACGTGCATGTGCCCGCACACACCCTTGAAGTCCGTCCACTGCGCGCCCGTCATCCGCTGGCCCGCGCCGTCGCCGTACGACGAGGGGTAGGCGGGCCAGGACTTCGGGCCGGACAGCGCGACGCCGTGCTGCTCGTGCATCCAGGCCAGGAAGTCGGCGACCCCCTTCAGGGCCCAGTCCGGCGCGTCCGGCCAGTAGACGTGGTCGTGGCCGGCGGACGTCCACTTGGCGTGGCTCTTCGGGTCGCAGGTGCCGGTCAGTTCGACCTGGCACACGTTCATGGTGTTGGTCTCGACGCCGCCCTTCAGATTGACCAGCGCGCGGGAGGAGGTCTCTATGTCGAAGTGCTGGTACCACTTCAGCTTCTTGGCGGCGAGGTCGGGCACCGCCGTCAGATTGGGGGCGGTGGCCCCGCCGTCGTAGGTGGGCAGGCTGTAGCCCTCCGTGGTGTGCAGGACGACGACGTTGACCTCCATCGGGTCTCCGCCGAAGTCGTCCTGGTACCAGTTGGCGCGGCTGGCGCCGGGGTAGCGCTGGGGTCCCGTCTTCGTGCTCATCACGACTCCTGAGGTGCGTGTGTTGCCGGGGATCGGCTGATCCGCCGGAGAGATGGAGAGCTGTGGAGGGGGGTGGCAGGGGTGGCAGAGGTGGCAGGAGTGACAGGGGGCGGGCCCCGGTCAGGGAGGCGTCGGCGCCGTCGGGCCCGCCGCCCGGCGGTGCCGGTCGAGGCGGGCCGGGTCGCTGTCGTCGCGGCCCGCGAGCGTGCGGGCGAGGGCGGCGTGCCGAAGCTGCCGGGCCGACGGGGTCTGGGTGCTCAGCACCACGTCGCGGGGCAGCTCGGGCAGCCGGTAGCGGCCGGCGCCGGCCGCGCCGGGATCGGCGTCCCAGACCAGGATCCGGGCGGTCACCGCGGCGTCGATCAGGTGCAGGAGCTCGTCCGGGGCGACGCCCTGGACCGCGGCGAGCAGGTCGAGGTCGAGCCGGTCGCCGTCGGCGGCCGCGTAGGTGAGCATGGTCCGGGCCGCTTCGGGGAGCTCGACCAGGCGGTGGTGGACGATGTTGCGGACGGCGGCCGGTACCTGGGCCTCCGGTCCGAGGCGCCGGTGGGGCGGGAGCTTGAGCAGCTCGGCCAGGGCGAACGGGTGCCCCTCGGCACGCCGGTGCAGCGCGGACGCCGCCTCGGGCGGGGCCTCCTCGCCGCGCGCCGTGAGCATGTCCGCCACGTCGTCGGAGGTCAGCGGCTCCAGGGTGAGCCAGGCCGCGCCGAGCAGGGCCAGTTCGGCGAGCAGCGTGCTGGAGACGGGGGCGTCCGGGTTGCGCAGGGTGCACACGAACAGCACCGGGGCTTCCCGCAGCACCTGGGCGAGCCGCCGCAGCAGACGATGGAAGCCCTGCGGCGCCCGGTCGAGGTCGTCGACGACGACGAGCGTGGGCGCCTGGGTGAGTTCGCGGACGACCGTGGCGAGGGGGTCCTTCTGCGCGACCTCGTCCTCGGCGGAGTCCTTGCCGTCCTGCCGCAGCGCGTCCAGGAGCTGGACGGTGGGACAGGTCTGGACGATCCCGCGGTTGCCGCTGAGCGCCTGACCGGCCCGGGTGCGGGCGACGGTGAATCCGGCGGCCTCGGCACGGGCGGCGGTCTCCTCCACCAGCCGGGTCTTGCCCGCCCCTTGCTCGCCGGCGACCACGGCCCAGTGGGGGCGGTTCGCGGTCGCCTCCGACAGCAGGGCGGACAGCTGCGCCATCTGTTCGCCGCGGCCGGCGAACGGCGCGGCCGTGGCGGCCGGTCGCGGGTGGGTGCAGGCGGCGGTGAACTCGGGCCCCGGGGGCGGTGGCTGCGGCCCGGCGGCACCGAGGACGACGACGTCGTGCCGCAGGATCGCGGTGTGCAGGTCCCGCAGCCGGGGGCTGGGGTCCAGCCCGAGCTCCGTGGCGAGCATGTCGCGGAACCGCTCGTACCGCTTCAGCGCCTCGACCGGCCGTCCGGCCGTGTAGAGGGCGCGCATCAGCAGCGCCCAGGAGGTCTCCCGGAGCGGGGCCCTGAGGACGAGGCTCTCGGCGACGTCGATCGCCTGCTCGGTCTCGCCCTGCTGGACGAGGAGCGCGGCCCGCAGCTCCCTGGCGTCGTGGAGGGCGCCGTCGAGCCGGGTGCGCTCACGGATCGCGAAGGCGTGCTCACCGGCCTCGGCCAGGGCCTCGCCGCGCCACAGCCCGAGCGCCGTGTCGATCTCCTGCCGGGCGAAGGAGAACTGACGGTTCCGCATCGCCTCGCGGGCCCGGCCCACGCCGTCCTCGAAGAGCACGGTGTCCCGGGCCTCGCGGGGCAGTTTCAGGGCATACCCGGAGGTGCCGCTGACCAGCATGGCGGACCTGCCCTGCCGTACCGGGTCGAGGACCGAGCGCAGCCTGCTGACGTGGGCGCGCACCGAGGAGGCGGCGCCGGTCGGCCGGTCCGACGGCCACAGGTCGCGCAGGATCGTCTCCTGCGAGACGGGCCGGCCGTCCTCGACGAGCAGCCGCAGCAGCAGCAACCGGCGCTGCCGGGGCCCCAGGTCGAGGGGCACGTGGTCCCGGAGGACCTCCACGGGGCCGAGCACGCCGAACCGCATCTCCTGTCCTGGCCGGGGGTTCATCGGGTGGCTCTCCTGGGCGGTACGGGGCGCGCAGATACGTCACCGCTTCATGTGACGGTTAGGCAAAGCAGTCAATCAATGGTTCGTTGCCCGGGTGTTGTCGGGTTGTTGTTCGCCGCATTGTTCGTGGTGTTGTTCGTGGTGCGGGCGATGGTACGGCGGGCCAAACCCGTACTCAGGTCGCCCCCGGGGCATCCGGACGGCCGGTCTGAGTACGCGCACTCTGTCCGGTCACCGGCCCGGAAGGAACGCTGGGGGCATGCGACTTCACAAGCCCGTGCTCCGGGCGTCGGTGCCGGTGTGCGTTCTCGCCGGTGTGTCGGTGGCGGCCTGGGCCGCCTGGCTGGGCTGGGACCAGCAGTACGACGTACGGCCCGACGGGTCGACCAGTGGCCCGTACGCGGTCTGGCAGGTCGTCGGGCTGGTCCTCACCCTGCTCGTGCCCGTCTGCTGGGCGGCGGCCCGGGGCCACAGCGCGGCCGCCGTGGGCGGTACCACCGCGGGGCTCACCCTCGCCGCCTGCGTCGACTGGGCGGACGACGCCAGCGGGCTCTTCGTGGTCGGCGTGGTGCTGGTCATGGCCGGGACGTTCGTCGCCACCGCCGTCGTCTCCGCCGTGACCGACACCCTGCGGCGGGACCTGCCGCTGACCCGGTGAGTCAGGCGGACAGCGGCTGTTCCGCCCAGATCGTCTTGCCGGTCGGGGTCTGGCGGCTGCCCCAGCGTTCCGAGATCTGGGCGACCAGGAGCAGGCCGCGGCCGCCCTCGTCGTAGACGCGGGCCCGGCGCAGGTGGGGGGCCGTGCTGCTGCCGTCGGAGACCTCGCAGATGAGGGACGCGTCGCGGATCAGGCGGAGGGCTATCGGGCCGTCGCCGTAGCGGACCGCGTTCGTGACCAGTTCGCTGACGATCAGTTCGGTGGCGAAGACCGTGTCCGTCAGGCCCCACGCCTCCAGCTGTTCGCAGGCCATCTTCCGGGCCCCGGCGACGGCGGCCGGGTGCTGGGGGAGCTGCCAGGTGCGGACCTGCGCGGTGTCCAGGGCGGCGGTGCGGGCGAGCAGCAGGACGATGTCGTCGGCCGGGCGGCCGGTCAGGACCGTGCGCAGGACGTGGTCGCAGGTCTCCTCCAGGGGCGCGGCCGGGTCGGCCAGGGCGCGGCGGAGCAGGCCGAGGCCCACCTCGATGTCGTGGTCGGCGGTCTCCACCAGGCCGTCGGTGTAGAGGGCGAGCACGCTGCCCTCGGCCAGGTCCACCTCGGCGGACTCGAAGGGCAGGCCGCCGAGGCCGAGCGGCGGGCCGGCCGGGAGGTCGAGGAAGCGGACGTCGCCGCCGGGGGTGACCAGGGCCGGCGGCGGATGGCCGGCGCGCGCCATGGTGCAGCGGCGGGTCACCGGGTCGTACACGGCGTACAGGCAGGTCGCGCCCACCTCGCCGGAGGACGCCGCCTCCGTCCGGCCGGGCACCTCCGGGCCCTCCTCGCGGTCGAGGCGGATGACCAGGTCGTCCAGCTGGGTGAGGAGTTCGTCGGGGGCGAGGTCGACGTCCGCCAGCGTCCGCACCGCGGTCCGCAGCCGTCCCATCGTGGCCGAGGCGTGGATGCCGTGGCCGACGACGTCGCCGACGACCAGGGCGACCCGGGCCCCGGAGAGCGGAATGACGTCGAACCAGTCGCCGCCGACGTCCGCGCCGGAGCCGGTGGGCAGGTAGCGGTAGGCCACCTCCGTCGCCGCCAGGCCCGGCGGCCGGCCGGGCAGCAGGCTGCGCTGCAGGGCGAGGGCGGTGCGCCGCTCGCGGGTGTAGCGGCGGGCGTTGTCGACGCTCACCGCGGCCCTGGCGACGATCTCCTCCGCGAGCCGCTGGTCGTCCTCGGTGAAGGACTCGGGCGTGCGGTGCCGCAGGAAGTGGGCCAGGCCGAGGGTGACGCCGCGGGCCCGCAGCGGGACCATCAGCACCGAGTGGATCATGTGCCGGGCGACGGAGTCGGCGCGGGCCTGGGAGGTCCTGAGCCACTCCTGCATGCCGGGGTCGCCGGGCCGGTGGCGGGTGCCGTGGCCGGCCAGCAGGGTCCACATCGGAGGCGTGTCCACCGGGTAGCGGAACGCGTCGCCGGGGTCGGCCACCGCCTCCGGGCAGCCCTCAAGCACCGACCGCTGTGCCGTACGGCGCACGGCGACCGGCTCGCCCGGTCTCAGCGGCTCCGGCTCGTCGCCGAGGGCCACGGACTCCAGCAGGTCGACGGTGACGAAGTCCGCGAACCCGGACACGGCCACCTCGGCCAGCTCCTCGGCGGTGCGGGTCACGTCCAGGGTGGTGCCGATGCGCATGCCGGCGTCGTTGAGGACGGCCAGGTGGCGGCGGGCCCAGTACTGCTCCGTGGTGTCGAAGACGACCGCGGACAGGCCCTGCACCGTGCCGTGCTCGTCCTTGAGCGGGGAGAAGTACATCGACCAGGAGTGCTCCCGGGTCTCGCCGGGCGCCTGGGCGTGCTGCTCGTGGAAGATCGTCCGCCCGGTGCGCAGGACCTGCCGCTGGAGGCGGTCGTACTCGTCGAAGGGGAAGCTGGGCTCGATCTCCGACAGGGTCAGGCCCCGCATCTCCGCCGCGGGCAGGCCCATGATCTGGGACATGACGTCGTTGGCGGCGACGAACCGGGCATCGCGGTCGTAGATCGCCACCGGGGTGGGCAGCTGGGCGAGCGTGAGGTCCCACAGGGTCGCCGCGCCCGGCTGGTCCCGCCCGGTCACGGTCGTCGGCGCGCCACCGGTGACCAGCCAGAGCGGCCTGTCGCCGGTGTCCGCGAGCGGGATTCCCTGGAGGCGTACGACGACCCGGTCGCCGTTGCGGTGCCGCAGCGCCACCTCGGTGGACCACCGTTGCCCGTCGGCGAGGTGCCGGCGCGCGGACGGGGGCAACTCGGCGGCGAGCAGCATCCGGGTGGAGCGGCCGCAGACCTCGGCGGGTTCGTACCCGAGCAGCCGCCGGGCACCCGCGCTCCACACCAGGACCACTCCGTCGGCGTCGACGACGACCGCCAGGTCCTCCGGTATGCGTCCTTCCATGGTGCCTCCGGACGTCCGGGTACCCGTCCCGGTACCCCGCCCCACCCCGTTCCCAGGATCCCGCCAGGCGGTGCTCCGCTCAACCGGCACAGGGACGCGCGGCGCCGCCGGACAGGCCCTGGGCCGGCCCTAGGCCCGCGCCCGCCCCGCCGCCGCCCGTCGGGCCAGGGCGTCGAAGACCACCGCGATCAGCAGCACCCCGCCGGTGATCATGAACTGGACCGCGGGCTGGACCCCCAGCAGCGCCATGCCCGAGGCGATCGACTGGATGATGAGGACGCCGAGCAGCGCCGACCAGGTCGAGCCGCGGCCGCCGAAGAGGCTGGTGCCGCCGATGACGGCGGCGGCGATGGCGTTGATCAGCAGCATGCCGGAGCCCGGCACCGTGGTCGCCGAGGTCAGCCGGGAGGCCACGAACAGGCCGCCCACCGCGGCCAGCGCGCCCGAGACGAGGAAGACGGAGACCCGTACCCGGGCCACCGCGACACCTGTCCGCAGGGCCGCCTCCGCGCCGCCGCCGAGGGCGAGGACCTGGCGGCCGTAGGCCGTGCGGCGCAGCAGGAGGTCGGAGGCGACGAGGACCGCGAGGAAGATCAGGAGGGCGAGGGGCAGGCCCTCGAAGCGGTCCAGGACGTAGGCGGCGGCGAAGGAGGCGACGGCGAGCAGGGCGGTGCGGACCCAGATCTCGGCCGCGGGCCGGTTCGGCATGTCGGCGGCGGCCCGGCGGCCGCGGTCGTGGAAGGAGACGGCGAGGTAGGCGGCCGTACCGAGCGCGGCGAGGCCGTAGGTGGCGACGGCGGCCGGGAAGTGGCGGCTGGTCAGCGCGGCGACCAGCCCGTCCCCGTCGAAGTCGATGGACCCCTCCGGGCCCAGCAGGTAGAGCATCAGGCCGTTCCAGGTCAGCAGCCCCGCCAGGGTCACGACGAACGCGGGCACCCCGGTCTTCGTGTACACGAACCCGTGGAAGGCCCCGGCGCCCGCCCCCACCGCGACCCCGACCAGCACGGCGAGCCACCCCGGCACCCCGTGGTTCACGTTCAGCGCCGCGAACAGGGCGCCCGACAGACCGGCCAGCGACCCCACCGACAGGTCGAGCTCCCCGATCAGCAGGACGAAGACGACACCGACGGCGACCATCCCGGTCCCGACGATGTCCACGCTGAGCACGGACAGGTTGCGCGGCGACAGGAAGTTCGCGTTGAGGCTCTGGAAGACCGCCCAGATCACGCCGAGGGCGAGCAGCACCGGGGCCGGACCGAGGCCGCCTTCGTGCAGCCGGCGGCGCGCGGTGTCCGCGTATTCGCGGACGCGGTCCTGTCGAAGACGGTCCTGTCGGAGACGGTCTTGTCGAAGGCGGTCCTGTCGAAGGCGGTCCTGTCCGAGGCGGCCCAGCCGGAAGCGGCCCAGCCGGAAGAGGCCGTGCCGGAAGCGTCCGGTGAAGGGCCCCCTCACGACCATCTCTCCCCGGGGTCGGCGGAGGGGCGGTGCCGGCCGGAGTGGTCCGCCGCGCCCGTGACGGAGGCGATGATCTGCTCCTGCGAGGTGGTGCCGACGTCGAACAGGCCGTTGTTGCGGCCGAGGCGCAGTACGGCGACCCGGTCGGCGACGGCCTTGATGTCCCCCATGTTGTGGCTGATGAGGAGGATCCCGGTGCCCCGGTCGCGGAGCTCCTCGACGAGGTCGAGGAGATGGTTGGTCTGTTCGATGCCCAGGGAGGTGGTCGGTTCGTCGAGAAGGAGCAGCCGGGGCGCGCTGAGGAACGACCGGGTGATCGCGACGACCTGCCGCTGGCCGCCGGACAGCGTGGCGAGCGGGGCCCGCACGTCCGGGATGTCGATGGGCAGGGTCCGCAGCAGCTCACGGGTGCGGCGCTCCATCTCGACCTCGTCGAGGACCCCGTACCGCTGGATCTCCCGGCCGAGGAAGAGGTTGCCGACGACGTCGAGGTTCCCGCACATGGCGAGGTCCTGGTAGACGGTCGCGATGCCGAGCGCCCGGGCGTCGTGGGGGCGTCGGATCTGGACGGGGCGGCCCTCCCACGCGATGACGCCCCGGTCCGGGGGACCGACCCCGGAGATCACCTTGACCAGCGTGGACTTGCCGGCCGCGTTCCCGCCGACCAGGGCGACCACCTCCCCGGCCCGGATCTCCAGGTCGACGTCGACCAGCGCCTGGACGGCGGCGAACCGCTTGGAGACACCGTGCAGCGCCAGCAGGGGCTGGACCACGGGCCACCACCTCCTTCCCCGGGCCCTATGAGGTGAGTCCGGCCTTGGCGCAGGCGGACCGCAGCTTGGGGGTGCATATCTGGTCGATCGTGTAGATACCGTCCTTCACCACAGTGTCCTTGATCGTGCCGGTCGTCACCGAGTAGGCCGGCAGCAGCACCGCCGGGATGTCCCTGGTGGTCGCGCTGTCGACGGTGGTGGCGGCGACGGATCCGACCGGCTCGCCGCGGCCCAGGGCGACGGCCATCTCGACGGCGGCCCCGGCCTCGGCCCGGTAGGACTTGTAGACGGTCATGTACTGCCGGCCCGCGACGATCCGCTGCACCGCCGTGAGGTCGGCGTCCTGGCCGGTTACCGGGGGCAGCGGCCGGACCGCGCCGGCTTCGAGCGCGGAGATCGCGGCACCGGCGAGGCTGTCGTTGGCGGCCAGCACACCGTCGATGTTGTCCGCGCCCAGGGCGGCGACGGCGCCGGCCATCTCGGTGTAGGCGTTGTCCGGCCGCCAGCCGGGGGTGTCGTACGACTTGCCGATCCGCACCTTGCCCCGCAGGACCGAGAGCGCGCCCCGTTCGAACCAGCCGGCGTTGGGGTCGGACGCGGCGCCGTTCACCATGACGATCTGGCCGCCGTCGGCCTTCGCCCCCATGCCCTGCAGCAGCGCCTCACCCTGGAGCCTGCCGATCGCCGCGCCGTCGAAGGTGACGTAACCGGAGACCGGGCCCAGAGCGAGCCGGTCGTAGGCGACGACCGGGATGCCGGCCCGGTGCGCGGCCTCCACCGACGAGCGCAGCGACCTGGGGTCGATGGCGGAGATGATCAGGACGTCGACGCGGCGGGTGATCATGGCGTCGAGCTGCTGTTGCTGGACGTCCGGCTCGGGGGTGGCCACGACGGCCGCGGCCGGGCAGTGCGGGCACAGCTGCTTCAGCTTCTGCTCGATGAACGGCCGGTCGAACTGCCCGAACCGCGAGGCACCGCCACCCGGCAGCAGCACGCCGACACTGAGGTCCGCCCCCTGCCCACCCCTGCCTCCGGTCCCGCCGCAGGCTCCGGTCAGCGCGAACCCGGCGCCGACGGCGACCGCGACGACCGCCCGGACGAACGGCCTCCGCCGCCCACCCGAAACGCCGAGACTCATGACGAGCCCCCTGCCCAGAGCAACGACCGGACCGGTAACCGGACCGGTAACCGGACCAGCAACCGAACCAATAACCGGACCCATGACCGACTCTTTGGGTGATGTGCCCAAGAATCACCCCATATAAAATGTCCGGTATCAGGGTAGTGAAGCCGTCACCCGGTGTCCTCGCGGAGGGCCCGGTCGATCGCGGCCAGCGCGCCGGTCAGCCGCGTGTAGTCGTCGGCGGTCAGGGGGCCGACGAAGAACTCCTCCACGACCCGGGCGTGCACCGCGGCCGCGCCCAGGAGCGCCGTCCGCCCCTCGGCGGTCGGCTCCACCAGGGCCACCCGCCGGTCCCCGGGGGACGGCACCCGCCGGACCAGTCGGGCCTCCTCCATGCGGTCGATCAGGCGGGTGGTGCCGCTGCTGGTGAGCGTGAGGCCGTCGGCCAGCTGCCGTTGGGAGATCTCCTCGCCGGACCGGCGGCAGAGCAGGATCAGCACCTCCAGCATGGTGTGGCTGATCCCGCACTCCCGGCGCAGCGCGCTGTCGATGCGCTGCTCCAGACGGGTGGCGGACGTGATCAGCAGCCCGAAGTCCCGGACGAGCGGACTGTTGGCGGCGCGGGCGGCGGCTTCGGCGTCGTGCCGGGGCGTGGAGTTCATCGCGACCGACCCTACTGCGACGGCACTCACTGCCGAGCTGATGTCTGCGCACTCAATTGCTGACTAGAGGATTACTGACTATGTGATTGCTGACTAGTCAATTAAATCGTACGGTGGGAGCACCGCGAGCGAGAGGAAGATCCGTGGATCTGCAGCACTGGCTCGGCCGAGCCACCGACGCGATACAGGAGTGGGCCGACACCTTCGGCCCCTACCGGCGCCACCCGTCCCTCGACGTCGCCGACGACCGCTTCGCGCCGGTCTTCGCGGAGTTCACGGACCGGCTCAAGGACAACTACCCCTTCTTCCACCCGCACTACGCGGGCCAGATGCTCAAGCCCCCGCACCCCGCCGCGGTGGTCGGCCACCTCACCGCGATGCTGATCAACCCCAACAACCACGCCCTGGACGGCGGCCCCGCCACGGCGAAGATGGAACGTGAGGCGGTCGCGCAACTCGCCGCGATGTTCGGGTACGACACCCACCTCGGCCACCTCACCACCAGCGGCACCATCGCCAACCTCGAAGCCCTCTTCGTCGCCCGCGAGCTCCACCCCGGGCGGGGCATCGCGCACAGCGCCGACGCCCACTACACCCACGGCCGTATGTGCCACGTCCTGGACATGACCAGCCACCCCGTCCGCACCGACGACCAGGGCCGGATGGACCTCGACGCACTGGCGGACGTCCTGGCGACCGGTGCAGTCGGCACCGTCGTCGTCACCGCCGGCACCACCGGGCTCGGTGCCGTCGACCCCGTCCACGAGATCCTGCCGCTCGCCGAACGCCACGGGGTCCGCGTGCACGTCGACGCGGCCTACGGCGGCTTCTTCACGCTCCTCGCCGGTGCCGCGGGCCCCGAGGGCCTGCCGCCCGAGCCCTGGCGGGCCCTCGCCCGCGCCGACTCGATCGTCGTCGACCCGCACAAGCACGGACTCCAGCCCTACGGCTGCGGCGCCGTCCTCTTCCGCGACCCCGACGTCGGCCGCTTCTACCTGCACGACTCGCCGTACACCTACTTCACCTCCGGCGAGCTCCACCTGGGCGAGATCAGCCTGGAGTGCTCCCGCGCCGGTGCCGCGGCGGCGGCCCTGTGGCTCACCTTCCGGCTCCTGCCGCCCACGCCCGACGGCCTCGGCCAGGTACTGGCGGCCGGGCGCCGGGCCGCCCTGCGCTGGGCGGACCTGATCGAGGCGTCGGACGCCCTGGAGCTCTACCAGCGACCCCAGCTGGACATCGTCACCTTCTTCCCGGCCACCGACCCGGCCGCCCTCACCGCGATCGACGCCGCCTCCGCCCGCGTCCTGACCGACGGCATGACCGCCTCCGAACCGGTCTTCCTCAGCACCCTCAAGGCCGACCGCGACGCCTTCGCCGCCCGCCACCCCAAGGTCACCGCGGACGCGGACGGCGCCCGGATCCTGCGCAGCGTCCTCATGAAGCCGGAGTCGGAGGACCACGTCGAGTACCTGCACGACCGGGTGGAGCGGCTGGCCAGGGGGACGACACCGGCCACCTGACGGCCGCACCGCGCCCGAAGGGCCGTACCGCCACCGCCGCCACCGCCACCGTCACCGCCGCCGTGCGGCCGTTAGTCTGGCCGCGGTTTTCTGTTATGCCGACGGCGTCGACCGACCCTCCCCTTGCATGAGCGACTTCTCACCCAGTGGACATGACGCGCAGACCGCCGTCGTCAGGGCCGCGCAGGCCGGCGACCAGCGGGCGCTCGACGTGCTCGTGGCGGACCATCTGCCCCTCGTCTACAACGTCGTCGGGCGTGCCCTGAACGCGCCCTCCGACACCGACGACGTCGTCCAGGACGTCATGCTCCAGATGGTCCGCGACGTGGGGCAGCTGCGCGATCCCGCCGCGTTCCGCTCGTGGCTGGTGGCGGTCGCGATGCGCCAGGTGCGCCGGCACTGGCGGCTGCGGCGGGCGGCGCCGCCGCGGGCCGACGCCGAGTGGCTGGACGAGACCGCGCAACTCGCCGATCCCGGCGCCGACTTCGCCGACCTCACCATCACCGTGCTGCACCTGTCCGAGCAGCGGCGCGAGACCGCCGAGGCGACCCGCTGGCTGGACGCGGAGGACCGCGAACTGCTCGCCGTGTGGTGGATGGAGGTGGCCGGGCAGCTCAGCCGCGCCGAACTGGCCGCCGCCCTGGAGATCCCGCCCGCGCAGGCGGGCGTCCGGGTGCAGCGGCTGAAGGCGCGCCTCGAGGTCGCGCGGGCGGTGGTGCGGGCGCTGGAGGCGGTGCCGCGCTGCCCGGACCTGGACGGGATGCTGTACGGCTGGGACGGACGGCCGAGCGGTCTGTGGCGCAAGCGGGTGGCCCGGCACACCCGTGAATGCCCGGCCTGCGCGGGGGTGTTCGACGGGGCCGACGTGGTCCCGGCCGAGCGGCTGCTGGCGGACCTGGCCCTGGTACCGGTCCCGCCCGTGCTCATCGCGCTGACGGCGGCGGCCCTGCGGGCGGGCGGCGGCAGCGGCGCGACGACCGCCGCGCACACGACGACCGCGACGCACACGACGACCGCGACGCACGCCACAAGCGCCGGGCATTCCACGACCGTCGGGCATTCCACGACCGTCGGGCATTCCGCGACCGCGGCGCACGCCATGTCCGCCGCGGAAACCACCCCGGTCGCGCAGGCCGCGTCCGCGGTCCGCGCCACCCGCGCCGCCCGTTTCGGACGCGCCGCCCGTTTCGGACGCGCGGCCAGGTCGGGCAGGGCGGCCAAGTCGGCCACTGCGGGGGTGTCGGGCTCGGGGGGCCGGCTCGG
>NZ_JBHXMA010000044.1:0-24569 GCF_042721035.1 Streptomyces sp. NPDC058464 | reverse complement strand
GGATACACCCTCGCCGCGGACTCCCCGGCCGCGGCCTCCGGCCACCCGACGGACCCCACGGCCGCCGCGCTCTCCCCGTCGCCCACCGCCCACTCCGCACCCCCGTCCGTCTCGCCGCCGCCGCCGCCGTCGCCGTCGACCGCGTCGAAGTCGCCGTCCGCGACGGCGAGTCCGCACGCCACCAAGAAGCCGACGGCCAAGGCGGCGGCCCCGGCCCCCACGACCGTCGACACGAAGCTCCCGGTCCGCGCCGCCTTCTACTACCCCTGGTACGACAAGAACCCGCACACCGACGGCGGCAGCCAGTACACCGCGTCCGCGGCCGACTACGACCAGGACGACCCCGCCACCGTCGACCGGCAGATCAAGGACATGCAGTACGGCGGCCTCCAGGCCGGCATCGCCTCCTGGTGGGGCGCCGGCAAGCGCGAGGACAAGCGGATGCCGTTGCTCATGTCCGAGGGCGCCAGGCTGGGCTTCTCCTGGACGACGTACTACGAGAACGAGGCGTACGGGAACCCGTCCGTGTCCCGGATCCACAGCGACCTCGTGTACCTGCGCAAGTACTCCGACCAGAAGACCTGGCTGCACGTCGACGGCAAGCCGGTGATCTTCGTGTACGCGGCGGGCGACGACGGCTGCGCCATGGTCGACCGGTGGACCGAGGCCAACCGCACCGCCGGCTACTACGTCGTCCTGAAGGTGTTCGGCGGCTACCGCACCTGCGCGAACCAGCCGCAGGGCTGGCACCAGTACGCGTCCGGCCTGGACCTCCAGCAGGGCTACTCGGCGATCCTCTCGCCGGGCTTCTACAAGTACGACGCCGACAAGCCCGTCGTCCCCCGCGACCTCGACCGCTTCCGCCGGGACGCCACGACCGTCGCCACCTCCGGCGCGCCCTTCCAACTGCTCGTCACCTACAACGAATGGGGCGAGGGCACGGCCGCCGAGTCCGCCACGGACTGGGCCAGCGCCAGCGGCCACGGCGCCTACATGGACGTCCTGCACGACGTCTTCACGGCCCACCCCCGCTGACGGGTCCACGGGGCCGGCCGGGTCAGTCTCCGGACGCCGCCGCCTGCTCGACGTGTTCGGCGAACCCGAGCTCGCGCAGCGCGGTGCGCAGCCGTGCCGCGGCCTCGTCAAGCGCGGCCTCGTCCTTCTCCAACCGGGCCCGGGAGAAGTCGAGTTCGGCCATGCCCCAGGCGGGTGCGACATGGATGTGCAGGTGCGGCACCTCGAAGCCCGCGATGACCAGACCGGCCCGGGGCGCGTCCCAGGCGCGCCGCACCCCACGGCCGATCGCCTGGGCCACCGTGACGCAGCGGGCCAGCAGTTCGCCGTCCGCGTCCGTCCACTGGTCCACCTCCCGCCGGGGCACCACCAGGGTGTGCCCCGGGGTCAGCGGGGCGATGCTGAGGAACGCGGCGACCTCGGGGTCCTGCCAGACGAACCGGGCGGGCAGTTCTCCGGCGAGGATCCGGGAAAAGAGCGTCGGCATGCGGTGAGTATCCCCCGCGTCCCGAGCGGCCGTCAGCGGATCTCGCGCGACGATCGCGGGCGCCCGGTCCGCAGCAGGAGCACGGCGAGGTCGTCGGTGTGGCCGCCGGCCGGCCAGGCCTGGTGCACGAGGCTGTCGATGAGGCGCTCCAGGTCGTCGGCGTCGGCGTGCGCGAGGTGTTCGGCGAGGTCGGCGGTGGCGCGGTCGACGTCGGTCCCGGGGCGTTCGACGAGGCCGTCGGTGTAGAGGGCGAGCACGGCGCCCGCCGGGAGTGCGCCGCGGGTGACGGGGTAGCGGGCGCAGGCGTCGACGCCGAGCGGCGGCCCGGGGTCGAGGTAGAGGGGGTGGGCCCGGCCGGCCGCCGGGCGCAGCAGCGGCGGTACGTGGCCGGCGCCGGCCAGGGTGAGCTCCTGGCGGGCCAGGTCGAGGTGGACGTAGAGGCAGGTCACCAGGAGGTCGGGGGTCAGGTCGGCGAGCAGCCGGTTGGTGCGGGCGATGACCTGGTCCGGGGTGGCTCCGGCCGTGGCGTGGGCGTGGATGGCGGTGCGGACCTGGCCCATCAGGGCGGCCGCGGCCATGCTGTGGCCCTCGACGTCGCCGATGACGGCGGCCGCGCAGGTGTCGTCCAGGCGCAGCAGGTCGTAGAAGTCGCCGCCGACGTCGATGCCGTGCCCGGCCGGCAGATAGCGGACGGCCACGTCGAGACCGGGCAGGGCGGGGAGGCTGCGCGGCAGCAGCGCCTGCTGGAGCTGGTGGACGAGGTGGTGCTGGGTGTCGTAGAGGCGGGCCCGGTCCAGGGCCTGGGCGAGCAGACCGGCCAGTGGGGTGAGGACGGCGCGTTCGTCGGCGGTGAAGGTGTGGGGGTGGTCGTAGGAGAGCACGCAACAGCCCACCGGACGCCCCGAGATGATCAGGGGCAGGAAGGCCCACGCCTGTTTCCCGCTGACCTGGGGTGCCCGGGGGTAGACGGCGGTCAGCTCGGCCGGGCTGGAGAAGAAGGCGGGGACACCGCTCGCCATGACCTGGCCGACCGGGGTGACGCCGGTGTCGAGGGGGAGGGCGTCGAGGCGTTCGGCGGCTTCGGCGGAGTAGCCGTGTATTCCGGCGATCCGGAGCCGGCCCGTCTCGGCGATGCTGATCACGAGCCCCTGGGCGCCGAACGCGGGCAGGACGTTGTCCGCCATGAGTGCGACGAGGTCCCGGGTGGTCACCGTCTCCGTGAGCGCGGCCGCCAGGTGGATCAGCTGATAGAGGCGTCCCGGCGTGGTCGGCGCGGGCTCCGCTCGCCCGCTCGCCCCGGCCGCCGTCTCCGCACCGGCGGTGATGCGCACGCTGATGCCGCTGGCGTCCGGGTGGAGGTGGAAGGTCAGCCAGTGGTCCGGCGGGCGGAGTGCGCTGAAGGCGACCGGCGCCCGGCTGACGACCGCCAGGCGGTACCGCTCCTCGTACCTCAGGTCGTCCAGCCACGGCAGCGACTGCCACGGCCGCGTGCCGAGCAGCCGGTCGGCGTCCCGGCCGAGCAGCCGTGCGGCCGGGGCGGACATGAACGTGATCCTGCCCTCCAGGTCCAGGGCCAGGGCGCCCTCCGGGATCCGGTCGAGGTAGTCGACCGCGGCCAGTGCGGTCTGGGCCGGGTGGTGCAGCGAGTCCACGGCCACGACACGCGGCCGGTCGGGGAGAGCGGGCGGCACCGGGGAGTCGTCCAGGAGCCGGGCCAGCCGGCGGGCGCTCGCGGTGATGTGGTGGCGTTCGCGGGTGGTGGCCCGGGAGGGGTGGTCGGCGGGCCACATCAGCACCACCCCGCCCCACCGGCGGCGCGCCCCGCGCACCGGGACCGCGGCGAGCGCGAAGGGGTACGGCAGGACGGCCGCCGCCCGCGGGTAGCGGCGCGCCATCTCGTCCTGGCAGCCGATCCAGACCAGGCGGTCCTCCGCGATCGCGTCGGCCACCGGGACCGGTGCGGTCAGCGGCAGCCGCTGCCAGGGCGCGGTGAAGTCGACGGGCAGTCCGCACAGCGCCACCAGGCGCAGCAGCGCGGCGGGCTCCTCGACGAGGTACAGGCCGCCGATCGCCGCGCCCGTCCGGCGCACCATGTCGGCCAGCGCCGCGCCCAGGGCGTCGTCGACCGGGAGATCACTCCCGGGCCGGGCACGGAGCCGCATGACGTTCGCCCTCCGGTCGTGTGCGGTGGGAGGCACACCTCGTACGCGGGCGTCCTCCTGGGGAGGTGCATACCGCCTATTCACGACAATATGTGCACAACTTCCCTCGGCAACAGCGACCTGGGTCGCCCGACCGCCTGGGTCGCCCCGACCGCCCGGATCGCCCCGACCGTCCGGGTCGCCCGACCGTCCGGGTCGCCTAACCGTCGTCCGGCGAGGGCGGGCGGATGCCCGGTATCACCCCTCCCCGGCATGTCGGTTCCATGTCAAGCTGGGTGGGCCGTGAGGGGCAGGGGGAGCGGACGTGAGCGCAGGGCGCCGGAGAGCGGTTCTACTCCTTGTGACGTTGGGGACGTTCGGCACGGCGCTGGCCGGGGCGTACGCGCTGACGGGGCTGTGGACGTCCCATGACTCGGCCGACCGGTGGGCGATCGCCATCGCCTTCGCCGTGGCGGCGTCCGGGGCGGTGGACAAGGCGGTGTCGCCCTGGGCCGACCAGGCCGTCCCGCCCACAGAGCCGCCGGCCGCCCAGGGCGGCGACCCGAGGGGAGACCCGTCCGACCCTCCGCCGTCCCCGGACCCTTCCGACCCCCCGTCCTCCGGAGACCCTTCCGACCCCCCGGCCCCCGGAGACCCTTCCGACCCCCCGCCGTCCAGGGACCCGTCGGGCGGCCCGGACGGGGACCCTTCCGTGCGTACGCCGGAGCCGTCCGCTCGGGGACGTCGATTACGGGCCCGGGACCGGGTGACCACCGCCGTGGTGGCGGTGGCCGTCGCGGCCACGGCGAGCGGGATCGTCTACGAGGCGCTGGCACCGGACCACGGCCATGCCGGCACGGCTTCCTCGGCCTCTTCGTCCACCCCGGCCTCGGAGAGCTACACGCGGGTGTACGCCCACCGGAGGCTGTTCCTGAAGGACTACCACTACTACTTCGACCTGCGCGCCGGTGTGTCCGGCTCCGAGGAGACCGAGTGGAGCATCAGCACCAACTCGGGCCACGACGGTGACGGCGCCTTCGAGATCCAGCCGCTCACCGACGTGTACGTCGTGTCCGGCAAGGCGGCGCCGACCGCCGCGCAGTGCGCCGCCAGGGCCGTCCACCATCCCGCCGAAGACCTCCTGCACTTCCGCGACGCCCCGCCCGGCCGCACCTTCTGCCTGCGGGACACGACGAACGGCGACATCGCGGTGGTCGCGGTCCTCGACGTCGACCACGGCAACTACTCGACGACGGACACCGTCACCTACTACCGCTCCCACCGCCACCGCGGTCGGGCCGCCGCCGACCGCCAGGACTAGGATCCGGCCCATGGCGCTGACCGTGACCGACGTGGACCGGTTCGAGGCGGCCAGGCCGCGCCTGGCCGCCATCGCCTACCGGCTCCTCGGCTCCGCGAGCGAGGCCGAGGACGCCGTGCAGGAGACGTATCTGCGCTGGCAGGCCGCCGACACCGGCCGCATCGAGGTCCCCGAGGCCTGGCTGACGAAGGTCCTCACCAACCTCTGCCTCAACCAGCTCACCTCGGCCCGTGCCCGGCGCGAGACCTACGTGGGCCAGTGGCTGCCCGAGCCGCTGCTCGCCGGCGACCCGATGCTCGGCCCCGCCGACACCGCGGAACGGCGCGAGTCGGTGTCGTACGCCGTCCTGGTCCTGCTGGAGCGCCTCACCCCGGCCGAGCGCGCGGTGTACGTGCTGCGGGAGGCCTTCGACTACCCGCACCGGGAGATCGCCCGGATCCTCGACCTCACCGAGGCCGCCAGCCAGCAGATCCTGCACCGGGCCAGGAAACACGTCGCGGAGGGCAGGGCCCGCACGGCGGTCGACGAGGCCGCCGCCCGGCGCATCATCGAGGAGTTCCTCGCGGCGGCCACCAGCGGCCGGACCGAGCCGCTGGTCCGGCTGCTCACCGAGGACGCCGTCGCGGTCGGTGACGGCGGCGGGAAGGTCCCGGCCGCGGCCAGGGCGTTCGAGGGTGCCCTCGCGGTCGCGAAGTTCATGCGGGGCCTGTTCAAGCAGGGCCCGGCCCAGCGGGCCCTGGCCGGCGGCTCCGTCGAGCTGTACGCCACGACCGCCAACGGCGGCCCCGCCCTGCTGGTGGTCGTCGGCGGCCGGGTCTTCGGTGTGATGTGCCTGGAGATCACCACCGAGGGCATCGCCGCGTTCCGCAACCAGGTCAACCCGGACAAGCTGGAGCGCGCGACGAGGCAGTGGGCGGCGACCGACCACGGCGCCCCGCTGCTCCGCCTCTTCTGACCTGATGCGGGCTCTGATGTGAGCCGCTTCACACCGCCCTTCTGTCAGGAAACGGCGGGCCGCCCGGTTCAGGGGGCGACCCGCTGAAGAGCTGGATGACAGGAGCACGGACATGCAGCACCGCATCGTCGTCCTCGGCGCCGGATACGCCGGAGCCGTCGCCGCCGGCCGCCTCGCCCGGCGGCTGCACCGCGAAGACGTCGCCATCACCCTCGTCAACGCCGAACCCGACTTCGTCGAGCGCGTCCGGATGCATCAGCTGGCGACCGGCCAGGAGCTCAGGCCCCGGCCCTTCGCCGAGATGTTCGACGGGACCGGCGTGGAGCTGAGGCTCGCGAGGGTCACCGCCGTGGACGTCGACCGGAAGACGGTCACCGCCGAGGTGGACGGCCCCGACGGGGACCACGGCCTGGAACTGGAGTACGACACCCTCGTGTACGCCCTCGGCAGCGCCTGGAACGACCAGGGCGTCCCCGGTGCCGCCGAGCACGCCGACCAGATCGCGAGCCGCACCGGAGCGCTCCGGCTGCGCGAGCGCCTCGCCGGTCTGGCGGCCGGGGAGCCCGTCGTCGTGGTCGGCGGCGGCCTCACCGGTCTGGAGGCCGTGACCGAGATCGCCGAGGCCCGCCCGGACCTCGACGTCGCCCTGGCCGCCCGCGGCGCCCTCGGCGACTGGCTCTCGCCGAAGGGCCGCCGGCACCTGCGGAAGGTCCTGGACGGGCTCGGCATCACCGTGCACGAGCACACCGCCGTCACCGCCGTCGCGCCCGGCCACGTCACCACGGCCGAGGACACGGTCGTCCCGGCCGCCGTCACCCTGTGGACCGCCGGCTTCGCCGTCCACCCGATCTCCCGGGCCACCGCCCTGGAGGTCACGGCCGCCGGCCGGATCGTCGTCGACCGGACCATGCGCTCGGTCTCGCACCCGGACGTGTACGCCATCGGCGACGCGGCCATGGCGACCGGCCCGGCCGGAAATCCGCTGCGCATGTCCTGCGCCTCGGGCCTCCCGATGGCCTGGCAGGCCGCCGACTCCATCGCGGCCCGCCTGACCGGCGGAAAGCTCCCGAACACCCCGTTGCGCTATTTCAACCAGTGCGTCTCGCTGGGCCGCGGGGAGGGCCTGATCCAGTACGTCACGGCCGACGACCGCGCCGTACGGGCGGCCCTGACGGGCCGGACCGCCGCCCTCTACAAGGAACTGATCTGCAAGGGCGCGGCCTGGGCCGTCGCCCACCCGACGCTCGGCCTCCCGGCCCGGCGCCGCCGCGTCGTCCCACAACCGGCCCCGGCGCAGGCGGACACCCCGCTCCCGACCAGGACCCCGGCCTGACCACACCCCGCCGGCAGGGCCTCCGGTCAGCCCTTGGGCCCTGCCGACTGCACCACCTCGAAGGACCACAGGGTCGAACCGGAAGCCGCCGGCTTCGGCCGCTCACCCTCCGCACCCCCCTGGTGCGCGGCCTTCATCGGCCCCTCCATCCACGCCTGGAAGGACTCCTCGTCCTTCCAGCGCGTGTACACCAGGTACTGCTCGGTCCCCTCGACCGGCCGCAGCAGCTCGAACCACTCGAACCCGTCCGAGTTCTCCACGGCATGCGCCCGCGAGGCGAACCGCTTCTCCAGCGTCTCCCGCTGCTCGTCCGGCACGGTCAGTACGTTGATCTTGACTACGCTCATGCCCTCATCCTGCCGCAAGGGTGATCAGGAGGGCGTGAGCGACCAGTACTCCCGCTGTGGATCGTGACCGTGGATCGTGATCTTCGGATTACGCAGTCGGCCGGCCGTCTCTCGTCCGGGGTTGGTCCGACCGGTCGGATCTGACGGTGGGTCGCGCCGGGACGTTCCGGGCGGCGGCGGAGCCGAGGTTATGAATGCGGCACCTGACCATCCATGAACACCGATCTCAGGAGCCGCACGATGCGCCCCATCAGGGCAACCTGTCTCGGCACGGCCACTGCGCTGGTCACGCTTCTCGCCTGCGCCCCTGGCGCGGGCGCCGCGACGGACACCGATGCCGCCCGTACCAAGGGCGGACACCACGTCATCACGCTCATCGGCCACCTCGTCCAGCAGACGCGCTTCCCCGTCAACCCCGGTGGCAGCGCCGCCCAGGGCGACCGGACCGTCTTCCGCTCGCTCCTGTTCGACAAGGACGACAAATACCAGGTCGGCGAAACCGACGGTACCTGCACCACCACCACCACGGTCGAGAACGGTGGAGCGGAGGAGTGTGCCGTGACCTACAAGCTCCCGGGCGGCCAGCTCTCCGTACAGGGGATGGTCTTCGGCATCCTCACCGGTGGCCTCCCGACGATCCCTCCCCCTTCGTTCGACAACGCGATCACCGGCGGCACCGGGATGTTCGACCGGGCGCGCGGCTCGGTCCACGCCGACACGATCGGTACGGGCAAGAGGCGCTTCACGATCGACCTCGACCGCTGACCGATCCTGCCCCCGCCCAGGCCATCCACCCCCGGGCGACAAGCCGCCCGGGGGTGCGGATCGCGATCTGCAGCTGGAGTACCAGGACGTGTGTCCGGCGCATGGTGCTGAGGGTGACCATGCTTTCGGGACACTGCCGTGGCCTCGGTGGCCATGGTCACGTGATGGCATGTGCCGGCGGATGCGGATGCGGATGCGGATGACGAACGAACGGCGGCAACGGACTCTGGATCCGTTCGTGAGCGTCGGGCCGCTGGGGTTCGGCATGGGGCCCGGTGAGGCCTCGGAGGCACCGGGCGGTGCCAGGAGCGGTGGATGCTCGACCGTGCCGAAGCCGGAGAGCCGAATGCGGAGCTCTCCTGCATGGATGCCGGGGTTCCTGGGTCGACGACCCAGCGGCCGTTCCCCGCGGACCCTGGGGGTACATCAGCGCAGCCGTCGCGGCCGCAGCAGCTCGGACCACTCGAATCCGTCCGAGTTCTCCACGGCATGCGCCCGCGAAGCCAACCGCTTCTCCAGCGTCTCCCGCTGCTCGGCGGGGGCCAGGAGGGTGTGAGCGACCAGGTGGCCTTGTTCGTGCGAGTTCGGGCTCCGGCTCAACTTCTGTGATGCGCCTCGTGGTCACGGTCGAGTGCGGCGGCCAGTTGCGTGGCTGGATCGCCGATGAGGCAGCGGCGTGACCGCCCGGTCGGCCACGTCGAGATCCCGTCGTCCACCCACCGAGGAACGACGTGGAAGTGCAGGTGGGGAACGGACTGTTCCGACCCCGGTCCGCTGGCGCTCAGGATATTGACGCCCGAGGCGTTCAGGGCGGTGCGCATGGCTGCTGCCACGCGCTGGACCAGTGTCATCGACGCCGTCAGGACATCGGGCGGGCACTCGAACACGTCCGTGAAGTGGCTGGTGGGGACGACCAGTGTGTGCCCAGGCGCGAGCGGGTTCAACGGGATGAAGGCACAGGCCTCGGCCTCGCGTGCTACCCAGCATGCGGTGCCTTCATGGATGAGTTGGCAGAAGACGCAGTCCACGCGGCCAACCCTGTCACGGGCCGCGAACGCAGGCCCGGGTGGCGGTGGCTGTCACATGCGCGGGCCGGGCGGTGTCTTCATGCCGGACAACCCACAGGGATGTGTGCGAGGAGAGACATCATGACGCTGCGCCTGCCGAAGACCGAGCTTCCGGCCGAGCTCAAGGAGAACATGATCGAACAGCTGGGCGTCCTGCCCGAGAACGTCGAGGTGCTGTGGCACAGCCCCCGGGTGGCCCAGGACAACCTGGAGTTCGGTGCCAAGGTGGGTGCCTGGGACGCGGCGGACCCGGGCCTGAAGTCGTTCGCGCACATGGCCGTCGCGTCGCAGGTCGGGTGCAGCTGGTGCCTGGACGTCGGCTATTTCCAGGCCCACAACCAGAACCTGGACCTGGCCAGGGCGAGCCAGGTGCCGCGCTGGCGGGAGGCGGACGTGTTCACGGCGCTGGAGCGCGACGTCATGGGGTACGCCGAGGCGATGACGAACACACCGCCGACCGTCACCGACGAGCAGTACGCCGCACTTCTGGAGCGGCTCGGAGCACCGGCGATGGTGGAGCTCACCGCGTTCATCGCCTACGTCAACCTGGCGACCAGGGCGAACGTGGCGAACGGGGTCACCTCGCAGGGCTTCTCCGACGCCTGCGAGATCCCGCTGGCCAGGCGCCCGGCGCCGGCCCGCGCAGGGACCACGGCATGACCGACGACTCGTTCGTCGCCCACCGCAGTCTGCTGTTCACCGTCGCCTACGAGATGCTCGGCTCCGCGGCCGACGCGGAGGACGTGGTCCAGGAGACCTGGCTGCGGTGGGCCGGCGTCGACCGGACACAGGTCCACGACCCGCGGGCGTACCTCGTCCGGGCCGTAACCCGGCAGGCACTCAACCGCGTACGCACACTCTCACGCCGTCGCGAGGATTATGTGGGCGAGTGGCTGCCGGAACCCCTGCTGACCCACCCCGACGTCGCCGACGACGTCGAACTCGCGGAAAGCGTCTCCATCGCCATGCTGACCGTCCTGGAGACGCTCGGACCGGTGGAACGTGCGGTGTTCGTGCTCCGTGAGGTCTTCGACACGCCGCATGACGAGGTGGCCGAGGCAGTGGGCAGGACCCCCGCCGCGGTTCGGCAGATCGCCCGGCGGGCCCGGAACCACGTCGCCGCCCGCCAACCACGCGTCAGCGTCAGCCCGATGGAGCACAAGGCGGTGATGGACCGGTTCCTCGCCGCGCTGCACACCGGTCGCATCCAGGACCTTGTGGAGACCATGGCTCCGGACGTGATCCTCATCGCTGACGGAGGCGGGCTCACGGCCGCCGCCCTGGCCCCCGTCCACGGGGCGGAACTCGTGGCAACGATGCTCGCCGGCACGGAACGGGGCGAGTCCGAGACCATGCTGGTGTGGCTCAACGGTGCCCCCGCGATCCGGATCGAATCCGACGGCGGACGCGCCGCGGTCAGCCTCCTGGTCGAGAGCGGGCGCATCACCCGGATCTACGCGACGTCCAACCCGCAGAAGCTGGCACGACTCGACAGTCCGACCGATCTCACCAGGTAGTGGGCGGGCGGGTGTGCCGGGCAGTACGTGCCCGGCACACCCGCCCGCTGCGGCATCAGCCGGGTACCGGCACCGGCGCAACCACTCGGAGCCGCGCTGCCGGGAGTACCTCGGTGCTCCTGTTGCGGGTCCCTCGGCGACGCGGACGGTCGTCGCCCTGGACGGTCGTCGTCCACCTGCGCGGAGTCGGCCCGCAACGAGGCGCCGGGCAGCCTGCGTTCGTACGTCACCAGGACGCCCTCGTACTCCTCGGCGTCGAGGATCTCCGGGGCGGTGAACCGCAGCGGGTGCCGCGCGATGTCCGCGTGCACCTGGCGGGTGAGCCGGACATCGGCCGGCGGCCGACCGCTCCACACCTCGGCGACCCGGTCCTCGCCCAGGTCCTAGCCGCGGCTCACAACGGCTCGTCAACCACGGACCTGGTGCTCGACACGGTGACGGATGTACTCGTCCGGATGTGATCGGGCGATCATCACCGCCGCCTCCACGACGTCATGCAGCTCAGGCGGGTACGCCGACTTCCGGAGCGGCAGTCCGGGGAGAATGCAGCGTCGAACGTCGAGGTGCTCGTTCCGCACGAACTCCCGGAGCGCAGCCTCGTTCCACTCACTCGCCAGGACAGACCTGTCGTCGACCTCTGCGGCCTCTGCCTGGCCTCCGATGTCCGAGCCTTCTGCGCTGACTCCGGAGGGACGAAGCGGCAGCGCCGACCAGTACCAGGCCCGCGCAGCGCCTGCCCGCTCCTGGTCGGTTCCCGTCCGGAGACAGTCCAGCAGCGCTGAGCGGACGCGTCGGTATCCGAAGGCATGCAGAGCCGGCTCGACGAACTGGCGGTTGAAGCTGGGGTCCGGGTCATGGACCGCCGCCTTCATGAGGACGCCGAAGGACGCCTCGGGCAGCACCGGCTCCTGGCGGCATGCCTTGCGCAGGGCACCGCGCACTTGGTGCGACCACTGCCGTTCATCACCGGCGTCCGGCTCGGGGGCGACATCGAGGCTCAGAACCCGGATCACGTCCGCCAGGCACTTCAGGAACAGCTGCCTCCCGTCCTCCGTGCGCCCCGGCAGTGCCATGAACCCCTGCGCGGCGCTCCCCGCAGCTCTCGCAGTCGTCTCGTCTCCGTCAACAGCCAACTGTCCCCCTGTCCCAGGCCCACACGGAATGCTTCCACAGGCCGTGCGCCTGGACGGTGGGCGAGGACGCCGAGCCCATGGCCTTATCCGCCATGTTCGCCATATCCGCCTTATCTGCTTTTCAGGTCTCCCCTGCTGCGGAACCGCCTCTGGATGACGGCCGGGCCGGAAAGTAGCGTGCATCTGTGGCGGAGAAGACGTACAGCGCGGCCGACATCCAGGTCGTCGAGTTCGATCTGCATGTGCGTGCGACACCGAGCATGTACTTCGGGGTCGGCCGGGGCAGTCCGGAGTTGGCGACCCGGGTGCTGTGCGCCGTGCTGGGGCACGCCCTGCATCCGGCGACCCGTGTCGCACCGGCACACACCCCGCGGGTCGAAGCGGAAGTCCACGGTGATCTGAGGTTCTGGGTCGCCGATGACCAGGCCGACGCCCTGGACGCACAGGACCGGCCGCAGCTGGGTTACTACGGCTCGCTGCTCGGCCCCGACCGGTGGAACAGCGCCGCGGCGGCAGCGCTCAGTGCGCGCACCGTGATCGAGGTGTGGCGCGGGGGACACGGCTTCCGGCAGGAGCTTGCCGGGCTCCGCCCCATCGAGGAACCCCGGGAGTTCGATGCTCCGGCCGGTGCGGGAACGCGGGTGGCTTTCGAGCTGGACCAGGAACATGCGGGGGCCGGGGCGGCACTCGCCGACGACCTCGGTTCACTGGACCTGCACGGCCCGCACTGCCGTGATCCCCGGGGGCCGGGCCGCGTTGTCCTCCGCGACCTCCGCGACCCGGGCAGTCCGGCCGAGGTCTGCTACCGATAAGTCGTCATCACCCAGCAGCGCGCCGACACCGCCACCGGCGCCACCGCGCAGGTGAGCCTCGGCAAGGCCGTCGCCGCCGTCGGCTTCCAGATGCCCACCGCCACGCTCCAGGAGGCCGCGAAGACCAACCCCGGAGCTGTCTCCATCCCCGGCTTCAACATCCTCCCCGGGGGTCTGCCCGTCTCCCTCGGCGGCAGCGTCGTCGCCGGCATAGGCGTCTCCGGAGCCCCCAGCGGCGACATCGACGCCTCCTGCGCCGCCGACGGCGTCAAGGCCATCTCCTGACGCTAGGACCGTCTCCTGACGCAAAGGCCGTCTCCTGACGCACCGACAGCGCGGACGCCGCCCGACCCGAAACCGGCCGGGCGGCGTCCGCGCGTGATGCCGCACCCCGCAACGGCGCCGCTTCGCCGTCAGGGCGGCACCTCGCCCCAACTCCCCCCACCCCGCCCCAACTCCCCCCACCTCACCCCAGTCCGCCGTACAACCGAGGCCGGTGGTGCGGCGACGCACCTGTCGCGGGGGGGGCGTCCCGCACCCGCGGCGACCGAGGTCCGTGTGCGTCACAGCAGCCCCCCAGAATTCACCGAACTCATGTACAACCCTTACTCCCTGACGCGGGTCTCCAGTTCGCCGGACAACACTGACTCCGGCCGTCCGCCGGGTGCGGACGGCCCCCGCATGCCGCAGGAGACGACCCGCATGCACACGTTCCCGCGACTCGCCCTCGCGACGGCCACCGCGGCCGCGCTGACGGGCGGTCTGCTCTCGTTCTCGGCCGCCTCGGCGTCGGCCGCGGACTCCGTCAAGGTCGCGCACGCCGACTTCAACGGTGACGGCATCGGCGACATCGCCACCTCGGCGACCACCGCCTACGTCAACGGCCACAAGGGCGCCGGCCAGGTCATCGCCCTCTACGGCTCCGCCTCGGGCGTCACCACCGCCAAGCGCACCACCATCAGCCAGAACACCGCCGGCGTCCCCGGCACCGCCGAGGCCGGCGACAGCTTCGGCGAGGCCCTGGCATACGCCGACTTCAACGCCGACGGTTACGACGACCTCGCCGTCGGCTCCCCGTCGGAGAAGGTCGGCACCGACACCGACGGCGGTACCGTCACCCTCCTGTGGGGCTCCAAGAGCGGCCTCACCGGCAAGGGCGTCGACATCAAGGACCCGTCGCCGAGCGGCCACGACTACTGGGGGCTGCAGCTCGCCGCCGGTGACTTCGACGGCGACGGCAAGGCCGACCTCGCCGTCGGCAGCTCCGCCGCCACCCTGTGGGTGTTCAAGGGCGGCTTCTCCGGCAGCGGCACCCCCGGCGGCCGGTACACCGTCAAGCCGCCGATCCAGCCGGGTACCAGCGACTACCCGTACGGCCCGATGAAGCTCACCGCCGGTGACGTCAACGGCGACGGCCGTACCGACCTGATCGTCGACGGGTACGAGACGAAGACCAGCGACCACTGGAACACCAACTACTGGCTGCCGGGCACGTCCACGGGCCTGACCGTCACCGGCGCCAAGACGCTGAAGAGCGGCATCGTCACCGGCGTCGGCGACATCAACGGCGACGGCTTCGGCGACATCGTCAGCGGCGCCTCCTGGGACGCCAGCAGCGGCGGGACCGTCTTCCCGGACTCCGCCAACGGCGGCAGGGTGGCCATCACCTACGGCAGCGCCTCCGGCCCGGCCAAGGTGACCATGTTCAACCAGAACACCGGCAACGTCCCCGGCACCTCCGAGAAGGGCGACAACTTCGGCTGGGAGATCGACCTCGGCGACGTCAACGGGGACGGCTACGCCGACCTGGTCGTCGGCTCCCCGTACGAGGACATCGGCAGCAACGCCAACACCGGCCAGGTGACCGTCCTCTACGGCTCGCAGACCGGGATCAACCTCGCCTCCGGCGCGCAGTCCTTCGCGCAGAGCACGGCCGGCGTCCCCGGCGACGACGAGAAGAACGACCTCTTCGGCGTCGACGTCAAGCTCGACGACGTCACCGGCGACGGCAAGGCCGACCTGGTCGTCGGCTCGTACGAGAACGGCGGCGACGGCGCGGTGACCTACCTGCCGTCCAACGGCTCGAAGATCACCACGACCGGTTCCCGGACGCTCGCCGCGAGCAAGCTGGGCGTCTCCACGACCGGCGTGCCGCAGCTCGGCGCCGTCTTCGCCGACTGACCCACAGGTCAACAGACCTCTTCCACCAGGCGTTCGGGCAGGCCCGCCGGTCGTAGGACCGGGGTCGCCGGTACCGGCGGTCGTCGGTACCGGCGGTCGTAGGACCGGCGGGCCCGCCCGACGTCACCGATGACGACGACCTCAGGAGCTCCCTGCCCATGAACGGACACAGCCGCCACCGCCTCGCCCTCGCGACGGTCACCGCCGCAGCGCTGACCGGCGGTCTGCTGACCCTCTCGGCCCCCGTCGCGTCCGCCGCCGCCGCTCATGCCTACAAGGCCGACTTCAACCACGACGGCTACGGCGACGTCGCCTTCGCCGCCCCCTACGCCAAGGTCGGCGGCAAGAGCATGGCCGGGTACGTCGCCGTGGTCTACGGCAGCGCCTCCGGACTCAACCCCGCCAAGCGCACGATCGTCAGCCAGAACACCGCCGGTGTCCCCGGCACCGCCGAGACCGAGGACTTCTTCGGCGACGCGCTCGCCGCGGCCGACTTCAACAAGGACGGCTACACCGACCTCGCCGTCGGCGCGCCCGGCGAGGACAACGGCACTGACAGCGAAGGCGGTTCGGTCACGATCCTGTGGGGTTCGGCGAACGGCCTGAAGAACGGCACGACGGTCAAGGACCCCTCGGCCGCCAAGCACGAGGCCTGGGGCTCGGCGCTGGCCGCCGGTGACTTCAACGGCGACGGCAAGGCCGACCTGGCGTCCGGCACGGCCGCGTCGTACGCCTACATCGTCAAGGGCGGCTTCACCAAGTCCGGCACCACCGGCGGCACCCAGAAGGTCCCCACGCCGGACAAGGCGGAGTTCGGCATCGACGCGCTCGCCGCGGGCGACACCAACGGCGACAAGAAGGCCGACCTCGTCCTCACCTACCGCACCGCGCTCACCTCGGACCCCTCGGGCAGCTGGTCGAAGGGCGCCGCCTACCTCGGTGCGTCGGGCGGCGTGGTCGCGACCCAGCCGCGCCCGCTGAACGGCGGCACCTCCCTCGCCCTGGGCGACATCAACGGCGACGGCTACGACGAGATCGCCATCGGCAACGTCTTCGCGAAGGAGGACGACCACACCGGCACCCTCGGCGGCCAGGTCGTCGTCATCCGCGGCAGCAGGGGCGGCCCGGTCAACGGCGACGCCCCCATGGCCGAGCTCACCCAGTCCGCCACCGGCGTCCCCGGCACCGACAAGGAGGGCGACGGCTTCGGCGGCGCCGTCTCCATCGGGGACACCAACGGCGACGGGTATGGCGACCTCGCCATCGGTGTCGTCTTCAAGGACATCGGCGCGGCCGAGGACACCGGACTCGTCGTCCTGATGAACGGCGCGGCCGACGGCGTCTCCCGCACCGGCGCCCGGACGATCTCCCAGAACACCGCCGGTGTCCCCGGCACCGCCGAGGACATGGACTACTTCGGCTCGGACCTGGTGCTCTCGGACGTCACCAAGGACGGCAAGGCGGACCTGACCGTCGGGGCCTCCTTCGAGGACGAGGGAGTCGGCGCGGTCACCGCCCTGCGCGGCAGCGCCTCCGGCATCACCGCCACGGGCTCCAAGTCCTTCGGCCCGGGCACCTTCGGGCTCTCCCGCACGTACGGCGCGTTCGGCACCGGCCTCACAGGCTGACGCGGCCTCACAGGCTCACGCGGCCTCACAGGCTGACGCAGCCCCGCCAAGGAGACGCATCCCATGACGTCGCGTCACCTCACCACCTCACGGGGGACATCCATGACCAAGCGCACCACCCTGCTGCTCGCCACGGCCCTCACCACGGGTCTCCTCACCGCCCTGCCCGCGGCCACCGCCTCGGCCGCCCCCTCCACCTCCTCCGGCCTGGCCGGTGACTTCAACGGCGACGGCTACCGCGACCTCGCCACCGCCGCGCCGGGCGCCACGGTCGGCGGCAGGACGGACGCCGGCGCGGTGGTCGTCACCTACGGCTCCGGGGCCGGCGTCAAGGCGTCGAACCGCACGGTCGTCACCCAGAACTCGGCGTCCGTCCCGGGCACCGCCGAGAAGGGCGACGAGTTCGGCTCGGCGCTCGCCTTCGGCGACCTGAACCGGGACGGCTACGCCGACCTGGTCGTCGGGTCCCGGGGCGAGGACGGCGGAGCCGGGTCGGTGACGATCGTCTGGGGGAGCAAGAAGGGCCTGACCGGAGGCCGGATCATCGCCGACCCGGCCCGCTCCTCCCACACCCGCTTCGGCATGTCCCTGGCGATCGGCGACTTCACTGCGGACGGCCGGGCCGACCTGGCCGTCGGCAGCACCGGCGCCGACGTGCAGATCTTCCGGGGCGGCTTCACCAAGACCGCAGGGGCGGCGTCCCGCACCTGGGTGGTGCCCTCGTTCCGCACCGGCGACTCCTACGGCGTCCGGTCCCTGGCCGCCGGCGACATCAACGGCAACGGCGTCGACGACCTCGTCGTCAGCGGGACGATCGTGGGACAGTCCGACGAACCCTTCGACGGCCAGGTCGTGTACCTGGGCGCGGCCTCCCGGCCGAGGACCCAGCGGACGCTGGACACCGGAGGCCGGCAGCCGGTCGTCGCCGGCGACGTCAACGGCGACGGCTACGACGACGTCATCACCGCCACCGTCCTGGTCCACGGCTCACAGGTCGGACCCGGCGAGGTCATCGCATACCTCGGCGGCCCGCACGGCATCAGCCCCACCCCGCAGGCGGCGATCACCCAGGACAGCCCGGGCGTCCCCGGCGCCACCCGGGCCCAGGGCACCAGCTCGTTCGGCGACTCGCTCGCCGTCGGTGACGCCGACGGCGACGGCTACGACGACGTCGCGGTCGGCACGCCCTACGAGACGGTCACCACGGCCCCGCAGACCGGCACGGTCACCCTGCTGCGCGGTTCCGCGGCCGGCCTGACCGGCCAGGGTGCGACCCGCTGGACCCAGAACACCCCCGGTGTCCCCGACCTCAACGAGGCCGACGACTTCTGGGGCAGCGCCGTCCACCTGGCCGACCTCGACGGCGACGGCCGGGCCGACCTGGCGGTCGGCGCCCGGCACGAGAACGGCGGACAGGGCGCGGTGTGGACCCTGCCCGGCTCCGCCGCGGGCCCGACGGCGACCGGCGCGGTGTCCTTCCACGCGGCGGCGGTGGGCGTGTCGGGGACGTCGGCGCAGCTGGGTTCCCTGTTCGGGCAGTGAGCGCCGGCGATCGGCGCTCCCCTGAGGGGTCCCCTCAGCGCCCCTGAGGGTCCCTTAGGGGATGTCACAGCTCTGCCGCAATGGCGGGCTCGGGTGCCCGAGCCCGCCACACGGATCTCCGGGACCAGGTACGTTCGATGACGTGGCTGGATTCAGGAACCGACGCGGCGGCCGGGACGACCGCGCCCCGCAAGCGCGACCGCAACAACCCGCGTACGGGCAGCAGGCACCGCCCCAGAGCTTCGGCGGGCAGCCGGCGGGACCGTCGTACGGGTACCCGTCGGCCCCGCAGCCGTACCCGCAGCAAGGCGGTGGCTCCGGCTGGCCGCAGGCGCAGACGCGCGGCGGCTACCCGGGCCAGGCCGCCGGCGGCGACGGCCCGGAGTACTTCGGCGACGACAACGGCTACGGCGGCGGATACGGCGCCGGCGGTCCCGACCCGTACGCGGCGAACCAGCCGGGCCACACCCAGGCCTTCTCGGTCGACGAGGCCGGCGCCTACACGCAGGGCGCGACCTACCACGCCGGGTCGGCGGCGCCGTCCGGCCCGATCGGCCCGCGCCTGCACTGGAAGGACCTGCTGAAGGGGATCGTCCTCGCCCCGAACCAGACGTTCCTCCAGATGCGGGACTACGCGATGTGGGCCCCCGCCCTCATCGTGACGTTCCTCTACGGCCTGCTCGCCGTCTTCGGTTTCGACGGCGCCCGCGCGGACGCGATCAACGCGACCCTCACCAACGCGGTCCCGATCGTCCTCGTGACGGCGATAGCGATGGTCCTCTCGTCCTTCATCCTGGGCGTGGTGACCCACACCCTGGCCCGCCAGCTGGGCGGCGACGGGGCCTGGCAGCCGACGGTCGGCCTCTCCATGCTGATCATGTCGATCACGGACGCCCCCCGCCTCCTCTTCGCCATGTTCTTCGGCGGCGACGCCGGCTTCGTCCAGATCCTCGGCTGGGCCACCTGGGTCGCGGCGGGCGCCCTCCTCACCCTGATGGTCTCCAAGTCCCACGACCTGCCCTGGCCGAAGGCCCTGGGCGCGTCGGCGATCCAGCTGATCGCCCTCCTGTCGATCGTGAAGCTGGGCACGTTCTAGCGGACGCCCCAGCCTCCACATCACCCACGAGAAGGGCCCCCGGCGACTCCGCCGGGGGCCTTCCTGCTTTGCCGCGCGCCCTGCTTTGCCGCGCGCCTCAGGCGTCCAGAACCTGCCCGGCCCACCTCACCACGGGCGGCTCGACGCTCCACGGGAAGTTGATCCAGTCGTCGGTGCGCTTCCACACGTACTCGCATTTCACGAGCGAGTGGGACTTCTCATAGATCACGGCGGACCGGACCTCGGCCACGTGGTCGAGGCAGAAGTCGCGGACCAGCTTCAGCGTCTTGCCGGTGTCGGCGACGTCGTCCGTGATCAGGACCTTCTTCTCGCTGAAGTCGACGACGTTGGGGACGGGGGCGAGCATGACCGGCATCTCCAGGGTGGTCCCCACCCCCGTGTAGAACTCCACGTTCACCAGATGCAGGTTCTTGCAGTCGAGGGCGTAGGCGAGCCCGCCGGCGACGAACACCCCGCCACGGGCGATGCTCAGCACTATGTCCGGCTCGTACCCGTCATCAGCAATGGTCTGGGCGAGCTCGCGGACGGCGACGCCGAACCGCTCGTAGCTCAGGTTCTCCCGGGTGTCGCTGCCGCTGCTCATCCCTGGCCCCTCCTGGTCCCTCACACCTGCGTCCGATGGAAATTGAGGTAGGAGCGGGAGGCGGTGGGCCCGCGCTGCCCCTGGTAGCGGGAGCCGTAGCGCTCACTGCCGTAGGAGTGCTCGGCGGGGGAGGAGAGTCGGAACATGCACAGCTGCCCGATCTTCATGCCCGGCCACAGCTTGATGGGGAGGGTCGCGAGATTGGACAGCTCGAGGGTCACGTGCCCGCTGAACCCGGGGTCGATGAACCCGGCGGTGGAGTGCGTGACGAGCCCGAGACGCCCGAGCGAGGACTTCCCCTCCAGCCTGGACGCGAGATCGTCGGGCAGCGAGATGACCTCGTACGTCGAGGCGAGGACGAACTCACCGGGGTGGAGGATGAAGGGCTCGTCGCCCTCGGGCTCCACGAGCCGGGTGAGGTCCGGCTGCTCGACGGAGGGGTCGATGTGCGGGTACCGGTGGTTCTCGAACACCCGGAAGAAGCGGTCCAGCCGCACGTCGATGCTCGACGGCTGCACCATGGATTCGTCGTAGGGATCGATCCGTACCCGCCCGGCGTCGATCTCGGCCCGGATGTCCTTGTCTGAGAGAAGCACGCCCCGAGGATACGCAAGGCGCGCGGACCCGCGAAAACCATGACGAGTCCACGCGCCTCCGTTACCGCTGTTCTCCTCTGCCGCTACCGCTTCTCGAGAGCGACCGGTACGACGCTGCGCAGCCGGGCGCACTTAGGACACCGCACGAGCCGACCGGGGCCGAGCCGCTCGGCCTGCTGCATCGGGAACGAAGCGGTGTTGAACACGTGCCCTTCGGCACAGCGGACGACGGTGTGTTCCATCAAGTCCCTTGAGTCCCTTCCCCAGGAGCCGCGTCGGGCTTACTGCCGTGACGACGGAAAGCCACATTACGGGATCAAAGGGACGGCTCTCCAGGCGGCACTCCGGCCTGCCGGGCCCCTCTCCCACACCTCCACCGTACGCCCCAACTCCCGCCCCGCGCAGCCGGATCCCACCCCGTGGAACACGCACGGACCCCACGGTCACAGCGCCGGGGGTCCGGCATGGGGTACAGTGAGCGAGCGTTCGGACACCGACTCCGTCGGCGTCTTACGCGGGTGTAGTTTAATGGTAGAACATCAGCTTCCCAAGCTGAGAGCGCGAGTTCGATTCTCGTCACCCGCTCCACCACGAACCCCCGGGCTGATGACAGCCCGGGGGTCTGTTGTGACGCCCCGGCCGGGCCGCAGTCGCTCCGCCGAGGGGGCGCCGGACGAACCTCGTGGCGGGTGTTCGGTAGCCGGCGCCCGCGGCCGGCAAGGCCGCACTGCCAGGCGAGGGAATCGGCCGAAGTGAACCGCACGGGTTGGATTGCCGTCCCAGTGCTGATAGTGACTTTGTCATGGCCATGAATGTGATGGAACTGCACAGCATCAATCCTTGGGAGGTGTCCTTCCTGCGCGAGGAGGTGGGCGGCTACTTCACCCACGGCATCGTGTGCACGCCGGGCGCGACGGTACTCGACGTGGGCGCCAACATCGGCGTGTTCTCGGCGACCGTGTACGAACGGCTGGACGGGGACGTGCGGATTTATGCCTTCGAGCCGTTGCCCCCACTCCACGCGACACTTGAGCGCAACGCTCGCGACTTCTTCAACGGGCGCCTGACCCCGCTCCCTTACGGCTTGGCGTCTCGCGAGGACGAGCTCGATTTCAGCTACGTTCCGGCCGCCACGATCTTCTCTTCTTCCTCGCGAGATCAGGGGAACATCGAGGCTGAGCGGCGCCGGGTCACCGCCAGCATTGTCGAATTGATCAGTCAGGGCGGCCTGGGACCGGTCCTGCGCCGCGTACCCCTCCCCATTCTCACCGTTCTCGTCGGCCGCAAGCTGCGGGTGATGCGGCGCCTTGAGACGCACCGGGTGAAGGTCCGGCCCCTGTCATCGGCGATCGAGGAGCAGGGCATCGACCGCATCGACCTGCTCAAGATCGATGTGGAAGGCGCCGAACTCGAGGTACTCAGGGGCATCGAGGAACGGCACTGGCCGCTGGTCCGCCAGGTCGTGGTGGAGGTGGAGCGCTGGCGGCAGAACCGCGACACGGTCTGCGCGACCCTCCTCACACACGGCTTCACAGTCAGCACCGAGCAGAACCCGGTCCAGCAGGCCGGCGACATAGGCATGGTGTTCGCGATCAGGCCCTGACCGCGTGCGGCACCCGGAACCCGGCACTCGGTGGTCGTCGCATTTGCCGGTCTCCCCCGCCGGGCGGGCACTCACGGGGGGATCCACGCTGCTCCGGGAGGACCACGGCAGGAGCTCGGCCCACGGCACCCCCGAGCCACCCCGACGACCGGCAGACCCGCTCCGCGATCGGACGGTCTCGACCTCGGCTACGCAGCGGTGATGCCGTGGGGTGACCGCCCGTTTGTCCACCGAGACCGGTCAGCCGTCCTCCGTGTCCTCCGCACCAGGACGGCAACCCGCTTCCCACTCGGAGCGCGGACTGCTCGCCCGCCGCTGGGCATCAGCCGATCCGTCTGCTCATGCAACGGCGCATCTCCGACCAGGCGCCGCTCAGGAGGCCGGCAGTCCATATGCGCCGAGAAGCGCTCCTCAGAAACTGCGAACGGGCAGCCGATGGTCACCGCTCTGGGTGACACCAGGGATTCGAACGGTCGGCGGCCTACGGCCCTGCACGTCGGAGCGGTCAGTCCCACCAGTCGTCGCCGGTGTGCCAACGCCGCACCCACTCCTCGAAGCCCCACGCCTGGTCGCCGGGGCCGGGACGGTGCCGACGTCGGTGATCATCCACACCTCGCCGCGGCCGGGGGCCGGTGGTCAGCAGGAGCCAGAAGGACTGCCCGTCCTCGGCTCCGAGAACAACGGACCCTTTGTTGAACGCGGCGTCGATCCGCGGGGCCTCGGGGCCGACGCTCTCGTCGTCCTCCCAGAGCCAGGCCGCCTCCAGGGGGAACGGGTGCCCTGGCTGTCGCGGGCCGAGGTCGGGCCACGTGTCGGGCAGCCGGCCGAGCGGCTGGAGACCGCCGTCGCCGGCCGGGCCCAGGCTCGATCCGTTGCTGACCTCCGCGATGAAGGTCCGGTACGGCTCCGGCAGGGCCACCCCGTTCTCCTGCTCCCACTCCGCGACGGCTTCCTGCCCGAGCGCCGGCTCGCGCCACTCCGGCGGGAACACGGAGCGCAGGAAGCCGAGCGTGGTCTCGCCGGGACGCTGATCACGTGTGTCTGTCACGGCCGCATGCTGGCACAAGGGGCTGACAGCCCATCGCGGCCGCCTCACCCCGGATCCGCTGGCTAGTCTGCGGGCATGACGGAGCACCCCGGGTTCGGCGCGATGTTGGCGTGGTTGCTGGACCACAGAAAGCTCACGGCGCAGGAGCTGACCGAACGCGCCGGGTTGACCGCAGACGAGGTCCGGGCGGTGCTCGCGGGGGAGACTCCCACAGAGGTTCTGCTCCGGCGGCTTGCGCCTGCACTGGGCTTCCAAGCCGTCGATCTGTTCATCCTCTCGGGGCGGGCGGTCCCGGAGGACCTGGCGCCGCTGGAGGCCACGGCCGCGCAATGGGCGGTGAGCACGGTGACGGATGCGGTGCGCCTCCCCGCAGCGGGACGCTGTGAACTTCTGAAGTTGATCCGCTCGCTTCCGCAGGAGGAACGGCGTTTCAGCTTCGCCCCGAAGCCGCCGGTTCCCCTCACCGGCGGTCCGGGCGCCTGGGTCATCAGCATGCTCCAGTACCGCAACCTGAACTGGATGGGCATGGCGAGGGTGCTTGCGTTTGTGACGCCCACCTACCTGTCGGCGGCCACCTACGGCGTGATTGCCTCCGGGCGCAACGAGCTGACCCCGCGCTTGGTGACGGATTTCGCTGCCCTGCTGGGGATCGACGTCCGCGAACTAGCTCTACTCACAGGCATTTCCCTCCGCGAGGTGCCGCCTCCTCCGTCTCCGGAGGCCGCGGATGCTGCGGCGCTGCTCTGGGAGGCGCGACGGTTGACTGCTGGCCAGGCGCGATCCGTCTCCGAGGTCGCTCGTTCGCTGCGCGAGGACTCCCCTGGCGGGTGGCCCGTCAGCCCACCCTGACCCTGAGACCTGTCGACACCCGCCTGGCTCGGTCCCGAGTTCCGAGCCGGATCGCCCGGGAATTCGCCGAGGGAGCACAGCCCCGTTCCGCGCGGCCGGCGTCTGAACAGTGGCGAGCCTGTGTCAGCGATCTTTGACCGCGGAGGAGATCAACTTGAACACCGAATCATCATGATTCGGGCATGAAGCATATTGAATCGGCCGAATAGGGTCGGGAACAAGGCGTTGAGTACCCCAGCCCGGTGACGATGAGTCCGCTACGGAACGCACCGACCGGACCGGGGAGGACGAATGGGCAAGCAGGTCAAGTGCGGGTCGACCCAGACCAAGACCGGCAAACGCTGCCAGAAGCCGGCGATGATCGGCTACTCCCGCTGCCAGTTGCACCGAGGCGAGTGGACTCCGCCGCAGCGGAAGAAGACCAAGAAGCGCTGAGGTCACGTCCGCTGGAGTGGTGTATTGACGGCCACTCGGTGATCTCGTTTTGAGGCTATGCGGTGAGTTCGGTAGGCAGGTCGGTCTCGTGGCTT
>NZ_JBHXMA010000043.1:65853-100745 GCF_042721035.1 Streptomyces sp. NPDC058464 | reverse complement strand
CTGCCGCCAGATCTTCAAGATCCTCGAACGAAGGAGCCAGCCGGACGCAGAAGTACTTCCTCAAGCGGCTTGACACGACATAGCAGCCTCGGGGGAGACGGCCACTGAGCGGCCTCTTCTACCGTCCGCAGAGTGCCCGCAGCCTTGTCAGGGTCCTGGTGGCTGCTCCAGCCGCACCCGGCTCCGTCGAAGACTTCCATGTACTTCACGGCCGCCTCGCGTGCTCGGTTGAGGGTGCCCGCGTTGTAGGCGACCGCGCTCTTGGCCAGCGTCGCCGCCTCTGCCCAGGCCGACACGGGCATCCGGGAGCCATTTCGATAGATCATGTAGGTGAGCTGGTGCTCGGCCGTCAGCCGGTCAGCGAGGGTCTTCGCCGCCTGCAGGGCGGTGGTGTGGCCGGCTGCCTGCAACGGCACCTCGTGGCGTGCCGCGTCCCGGACTGCACGGTAGAACGCCGCAGCCATGCGCTGCTCCTCCTCCGAGCGGCGCAGGAAGTCGGCGTAGCTGTCGGAGGCCAGCGACTGTAGGGCCTCGGTGTGGATGAGCGCCCACGAGAAGTGCCCGCCGCCCCTCTCGGCGGCGATGGAGCGGCTGTGGAGTGTGGTTTCTGCTTTATGGAACGGGGTTGTGGTGGGTGTGGGTGTGCCAGCGTCGTTGGAAGTCGTTGGTGTGTTTGTTGATGTGTGTGGGGGTGATGGGTTTGTTGTGTTGGGCGGTGATTCCGCGGTGGGTGCAGTCTTGTGCGACGGTGTCTGGGGAGGGTGTGGTGGTGTGGGTGCGGTGTTCGGCCCATACGGTGTAGAGGCGGAAGGGGAGGAGGTAGCGGCGGAGAGTGGAAGGGGCGATCGGTTTGTTGTCCCGGCCCAGCATGCCGTGGCCGGCGAGGAGGGCGGATAGTTCGCCGGGGGTGGGTTCACGACCGTGCTGGGTGTGGTGTTCGATCCAGACCTGGTAATAGCGGTCGACGAGGGTGGGGTCTTTGACGTCGGCGGGATCTTTCGAAGGTCGCGGTGTTTCGTCGATGGCGGCGTCGATTCTGGTGCCGCGCTCTTCGTGGAGCGCGTGTGCGCTGGCAGTTGCGCTCTCCTGGTCAGCGCCTGCGTTTGGGGCGTTGTCCTTCGCCAGTCGGTCGTGGAGTTTGCCGTATGCCGTGGTCGTGGTGCCGGTGCTCTCCTTGTGGCGGGCGGATTCGGGGGTGGGGTGGTCCTGCCGGGTTGTGGTTGGCTGACTGTTGCTGGTGGTGTCGTGCTGGGGTGTGTGAGGGGCCTGGCCGGTTGCATGACGGTGGGTGTGCTGGTCTTGGGTATGCGGGGGCCTGGCGCTGTGGACGCTGGTGGTCGTCTTCCACGAGGGTTGCTTGAGGAGGAGTTGACGTTGCTCCTGTGCGAGTGGGTCATGTTGGTAGCGCTGTTGTTCCAGTTCGTACCAGGACGTTGGCTCGGGTTCGGGCTCATACGCGGCCAGTTCGGGATGGGGGCTGGCGGCCGACTCTGGGAGCTGCTTGTCGGCAGGTGTCTTCTCCAGTGCCTGAGCCGCCTGGGAAGTACCTCCATTGCCCGCTCGTGTCGTTCCAGTGGCACGGCTGCCCGCAGTTGAGTCGGGAGAAGGAGCGGAGGTGGAGTCCGGGAGTGGTTCCGCTAGTTTGATGCCCGCCGCCAGGCCGTCCGGGGCCATGTCCGCCAGCGGGACGCCGTACTTGGCGAGGCACAGGGGCATCAGGGACTTCACGGGAGCCTTCCTGCGCCAGGCCCGGCCGAACCGGGAGCGGAGCCTTGCCTGGTAGACGAGACGTTCCTGCTCCAGCTTGATGACCTGGTCGTAGGAGCGCAGCTCCCACAGCTTCATCCGGCGCCACAGCAGGAAGGTCGGCACCGGCGAGAGCAGCCAGCGGGTGAGGCGGACCCCCTCCATGTGCTTGTCCGCCGTGATGTCGGCGATCCGGCCGATCGCGTGCCGGGCCGCCTCCACCGACACCACGAACAGGATCGGGATCACCGCGTGCATGCCCACGCCCAGCGGGTCCGGCCAGGCCGCCGCGCCGTTGAAGGCGATCGTCGCCACGGTCAGCAGCCAGGCCGTCTGCCGCAGCAGCGGGAAGGGGATGCGGATCCAGGTCAGCAACAGGTCCAGGGCGAGCAGGACGCAGATGCCCGCGTCGATGCCGATCGGGAACACATAGGAGAAGTTCCCGAAGCCCTTCTTGATGGCCAGCTGGCGGACGGCCGCGTACGAGCCGGCGAAGCCGATGCCGGCGATGATCATCGCGCCGGTCATGACCACGCTGATGAGAACGCGGTGTGCCCTGGTGAGCCTTAATGCCGGGCTGTCGCGCCTCACAGCTGGCCAACCTTAAGGGTGCTGGTGTGCATTGCTGGGCCGCTCAGGAGCTGGTGGATGAGTTGTGAGGTTTCGGTTTCCAAGGAGCAGTCCAGTGCGTGGTTGACCTGTTGGAGGCGGGAGATCGCCGTGTGCAGTCCTTGCCGGTTTCCGGCCGTGTGTTCGATGCGGAGCCAGTCGCGGTACAGGAGCTCTGCCGTGTCGTCGACGTCGAGGCCTGTCGCGATGGCCTGCCGGGCCGCGCTCAGGTCGTGGTGCGCGCCGGCGGGCGTGCGGTAGGTGGCTACGGTGTGGGCCACGTCGATGATGCGCGTGACCATGTCCTGCAGGTGCGGCTCGGCCCAGGGGAGCGGCTTGCCCCCGAACGGGCGGCCGCGGACCAGGGTGAGTGCCTTCTCCAGGTCGGTCAGGCCGGAGGGGCCCTGTGGCAGAGCGTGTTCGACGAGTTGCAGGAAGCGTGTCCAGTCGCAGCGCACCCCGGGGGCGAGCCGGTAGGGGTCTTCCCCGGAACTGCGGCGTGGTACGTAGGGGTTGCCGGCGGGGTCGTTGCCCAGGGAGCGGCGCAGGCCCTGCATCCGTGCGTTGAGGGTGCTCGTCGACCAGGGGCTGACGGGATCCATGTCGTAGCACAGTACGTCCGCGCTCCGGCCGGGCCGGAAGAACAGCAGGGCGGCGAGCTGGGCCATCCTCGGGCCGTGCCCGGTGTTGTCGACATCGGTCACTTCGAGGGGACCCAGCACCTTGATCTCCGGGGCATGCAGATCATGCGTCTCGCACTCAGCCCCGCCGGATGGTGCGCCGTCCGTGACAGCAGCGTCGGCGTCGTCTTCGGTGCCCTCGCGGCTCTCGGCGCTCGGGGCCGCCGGCACTGCGGGGGACGGCTCGTGCTCGTCCTCGGCCTTCTCGTCCTCGGCCTTCGGTGCCGGGGCCGTGGTGGGCAGGAGACGCAGGCCTGACGGATCGGTGGTAGCGGCGAGCAAGGCGGGGAAGACCTCGCCGCTCACGTCTGCTGCCGAGGCCTCGGGGGGAGGTTCGGTGGTCTCGGGATCGGGGGCCGCCGCAGGTTCGGGTGGCTGCACCGTGCTGGCCTCGTCCGGGACGTCCTTCCACGGGCCTTCGGCCGGGTGTGCCGGCTGCGCGGACACGTGCAGTGCCGTGGTGATCTGAAGGTATGCGGCGTGCTCCAGTCGTTGCACCGTGATCTCGGTGCCGGCGGAGTCGAGATGTTGCGGTTCGCTGACCGAGGCGTTGAGGATCTCCGCGTCCGGGAAGTGCGCGGCGGCCGTGCTGGCCGGGGCGATGAGGGTGACGGGTACCGTGCGGGACTTGTCGATGACGTCGGCGAACTGCCAGGCTGTGTCTGGGTCCAGGGACGATGCGCACAGCAGCAGGTAGGGCTGGTGGCTGGTCTCCGGCATCTGGTGTGCCTCCAGGAGGCGTTCGCTCAAGTCCCGGAGCGCGTGCGCGGCCTGCCGCATGTGGGCGATGCGCGCGGTGGGCAGCAACTGCGGTAGGTCCTCGCCGAATCCGATGGTGACGACTTCGACGTCGCCGGCCCATGGGCTCATCCCGAGTTCCAGGGCGAGCGAGGTGCACACCTCGGTGATGTGGACCGGATTGCCGTCCAGCAGCAGGGCGGGCAGCCGGGCGAGGTTGAGCAGCATCAGGTCACCCGCTGCCGTGCTGCCGATCGTGACCAGTCCTGGGTATGGAGCCGGTATGTCACGAGCGGCGTCCTCGTCCAGGAGGACGGCGCCGGAGTCCAGAACCCACCAGCCGCCTTCCCCGGACACGAAGGGCGCCGGCGGCTCCTGGGCCAAGTCCTCGGGCAGTACCTCGACGGTCCGCGCGCCGATCCGCGCGGCCCGCAGCGACGGCAGGACCGCGGTCTCGTCCGATGCGAGCTGGTGGGCGAGGGTCCGCAGCGCTACGTCCAGCCGGGCGGCTCCGCCTGGTTCGGCGGCCGCCGCCAAGGTGGCCTCGGCGGGAGAAGTCTCCGACGCGATCGCGATCGTCTCGCCGGGCCGGCGGCGGCGGCGCTGCAGTGTCCGCCGCAGGGCGAGCGCACCGGTGACAGCGGCGGCCAGGAGTGCACCGGCACCGAGAACGGTGCGCAAGTCCAGCGGGCCGTCGGCCGGTGCCGACGCCGGCGACGGTGCGACTGCGGGGGAGGAGGCCGCAGAGCCCGGCGCCGACGGCGAAGCGGGCGCGGAGGCGCTGGTGCTGGGACCCGGCGTCGCGGCTGCCGTTTCAGACGAAGAGCCCTGGTCCTGCCCGGGCTGTTGGGCAGGCCGGCTGCTCGGCACGCTGGAAGCCGACGGGTCCGGAGCGGCGGTGTGGCTCGGCGCGGGAGTCTGCTCGCCCCCGCCGCTCGGCGTCTGCTCGCTGCCTGGCTGCTGAGCGCTCGGGGGAGCGGTCTCCCGGCTGTGACTGTCGTTTCCCTCTCCGGAGCCCGTGTCGCGGGGCGTCTCGGTCCGATCGGGCTCTGTACCGGGCACGGTGACCTGCTGCCCCGGATAGATCACGTCCGGATCGGTGATCCTGGGGAGGCCGTGCGGCTGCGGTCTGTCTTCGCTGGCCTTGAACAGCTCCTGCCAGGCGTTGCCGTCGCCGAGTTCGTCCTTCGCGATCTTCGACAGGTAGTCGCCTGCGTGGACGGTGACGACGTGCTCGCTCCCCTCGCCGGCGGCCGCGGACTCCCTGCCGAACTGCGTACGCACCCCTGGCGCGCTCCCCGCGGCGTCGGGCATCTGAAGCTGCCAGCCGGGCTGGAGAAAGCTGTTCGCGCGGAAGACGGTGCCGTCGGCCATGGTGTGGCCCTCGTTCAGGTCGGCGATCTCCCGCCACCGCTCGCCGTCCCCCAGTTCGCGTTCGGCGATGCCCCACAGGCTCTGCGCGGGCCGCGTCTCGCGCACCGTGTACACCGGATGCGACGTCGCCGTCCGCGCGCTGGACGGCGAGGCCTGCTCGGCCTGAGCGGCCACTGAAGCCTGGACTGCTGTCTGGCCGGGAACGCGGGCTGCGGAGGTGGCCGGCGCGGCCTGGGCGGGCGAGGCGAGGGCCGAACTGGCAGGCAGCAGAACGAGGATGCTGCCGATCAGCAGGGCGGCGGCCCGCTGGGAGGCGCCCAGACCACGCGGGGCGTGCCAGGTCCGGCCGCGCAGCTGAGCGACCAGCTCGCGTACGGCGCAGAAAGTGAACTGCGCCCACCCGATCCAGCCCACCGCGACGAGCAGCAGCAGGAATGCCGCGCCGGTGTCCTGCCGGTCGAGGAGGTGCGTGACGTCGTCGTGGGTGGACGCCCAGATGATGGGGGTGACCCAGGCGAGCAGCAGCGGCAGCCCAGCGAGTGCGCAGGCCAGCACCAGCAGACTCAGTACGGCCTTGAGTACCCGGGCCAGGGTGCGGGTCGCCGCCGCGGCGGGGGAGGGGCGCATCAATTTCCTTCAAGTGCGGTGACGCCGTGCAGGAGGGTCGCCGTGCCGTGGCCGGTCACCGACAACGAGCCGATCCCGACCGCTGACAGGAACGAGGTGGCGTAGGAGCCGGTGACCGTGACCGTGAGGGTCTTGCCGTCGGCGGACACGCTGACCGTGCCGGTGGCGCGGGCGGAGCGCAGGTAGGACTGGGCTGCGGCGGAAGCGGCCTGCGGGTCGACGACGATCGCCTTCCCGCTGATCGCGTCGGCGGGATCGATGGCCTGCCCGCCGGCCCGGGCGGCTTCGCCGGCGATGTAGTCGGCGCGTTCGGTGGCACGCATCTTGCTGCCGCCGTCGACGGCGACGCCGATGATCCCGATCAGTGCGACGACGCAGATGGCGACGAACACCGTGACACCGCCCCGGTCGTCCAGCCGAGCCCGGATCAGGCCGGGTTGACGGAAGATCATCAGTCACCCCGCTGCCGGTACTGGTCCACCACCGAGGTCGCCGTCGACGTCAGCGTCTTCGATCCGGGCACGCCGGGAAGCAGGAGGTCGGACAGCTCGACCGTGCAGACCACGGTCGCAGTGACCGTGCCGACCTGCCCCACCGGCACGCTGAGACCGCTCGTGTTGATGCTGACCCTGGTCGACGCGCACGTGATGCCCTGAGTGTTGAGGGACTCGGCAGCCGCCGCCCGGGCGGCACTCTGGGCGGCGTCGGCGGTGCGGTGGATGGACGCCTCCCGCGCCGCGTCCTCGGCCGCCGAGTCGATCGTCGCGCCGGAGGTGACGATCCTGCCGCCCGCGATGGCCATACACAGGAACATGATCAATGCCGGGAGGACGATCGCCGCTTCGACGGCGGCACTGCCCTCGTCGCTGCGCAGTCTGCGTGCCCAACGGGCGCTTGATCGCACGTGCTTCACCCCCCGGGGACGGTCCAGCGCTCCACAGGACCGGACGCCGACTGCGTGATCGTGAGCCCCGGAACACCCGGGATCATCGACAGGGCCGTGCCGGACACCTGGACACGCACCCGCTGCCCGGTACTGCTCGCGGCGACGCTGTATCCGCGCAGGCTGTCGCCTGCGGTGCGGCCCAGCACGCTCCGTGCCTGGGCGGCGCCGTCGGCGGGGCTCGACTGGTAGGTGCGCGCGGCGGTCAGGCCCTCGCGGGCAGCCGTCAGGGCGATCTGCCGTGCGTAGTACCACATGGAGGCCTGGATGACGGCGATGGTGGCGAGCAGTACGAACGGGAACACGATCGCCATCTGGATGGACGTGTCCCCACGATCGTCATGCCACCGCCGCCCCTGCCACCAGTCCGTCAGCCGCGCCGGTGGTCTCATCACAGGCCGCTGAGCTTGCCGTTGTACTTGGCGATGACCACGGCGATGGTTCCGGCGATCAGGACGGCGCCGGTGACGGCGGCCACCCAGATGATGACGGTCGTGGTGGAGATGTCGCCACGGTCCGGCCGGCGGGAGGCCTCCTCAAGGCCCTCCTGCACGCGCGTGGTCACGCTAAGGACCGCACCGTTGGCGCGTGCCCACACAGCACGGCGGGTGCGGGCTGCGGTGTCCTTCATGTTCCGGTACCTCTCTTAAGCGTTGAACGAGTCGGGTGGGTGTCAGACGGTCAGCATGCGGATCACCGCGGGGAAGGCCATCAGCAGCATCACCAGGACGGCCAGGAGGGCGCCCGGGGCGGTCATCTTTTCGCTGGCCGTGTTCGCCTCGGCGGCCTGGTCAGCGAGGAGTTCGGCGTTGAGGGCGGCGGTCCGGGCCCGCAGCGCCTTGTAGACGGCGGCGCCGTCGGTGGCCGATCCGCGCATGATGTCGGCGACGTCGTCCAGGACGGGCAGGTGATACTCGGCGGCCAGCTCGGTGAGCGCCTGGTACGGCGGGATCTTCTCCAGCCGGGCCCGGCGCAGCGCGCCCTGCAGATACAGGAAAGGCCAGCCCTCGCCGACCGCGGCGGCCTTCTCCAAGGCCTCGGCAGGCCCGGCGTCAGCGGCCCGCTTGAGGGCGACCAGGTCGAGGTAGGCGGACAGCGCGTGCGCGAATTCCTCCCTCGCCCGCTTGGCCTGGTCCCGCACGGACAGATCCGGGGTGATGAACAGCAGACCCGCGAGGATGAGTCCGACGACGCCGGGCACGTAGAACGGGAGGCCCACGCCCGCGATGATCCACGGAATCGTCGCGATCACCGGGCAGAGCAGGCCCAGGGCGGCGAGCGCGGTCTTCTTGAGCATGAACTGGCCCGGCCCCTGCCCCAGCAGGGCCAGGTCGGTGGTCGGGACCCGCACGCCCGGCAGACGCTCGAGGCGGGCCAGCAGCCACCGCCCCCACACCTCTTCGCGGTCCAGTTCAGGCTCGGGCATCGTCAGCGTCGCCGGAGCGCTCCGTTGCAGAGCCGGGCCCAACGCGGGCTGCGGCTGCAGGAGTTCCCGGATCAGCAGCGCGACGCCGGCTCCGACCGTGCCGCCGGTGAGAACAACGGGGATCACGTTCACGGGGTGGCTCCTTCCGGCTCCCGGACGGCGATCGGCAGGTCCGGCTCGGGGGAGGCCGCGGGCAGCCGGACGGCGCTGGCCGGGTCGATGACCAGGAACCGGGGGATGCGGCGGAAGTGGCCCAGCTGCCGCATCAGGGCGAGCACGCCGACGAAGGCGGCCGTCAGGAAGGCCAGCACGAGCTGTCCGAGGAGCGTGGAGTACGGCTTCGTGTAGCTGGGCACGAAGAAGCCCGCGACCACCACTCCGACGGTGATGATCGTCATCCACCGCACCGTCGTCCGCGGCTTGGCCCGGTCGGCCTCGATGGCTCGTTTCCTGGCGACCTCCTCGCGGACGGTGTTCGACAGGTCCTCCAGCGCCTGAGCCAGTCCCGGACCGCGGTCATTGACCGAGAGGATGAGCGCGGCGGTCACCTTGTCCGCAGTGACGTCGTCCAGTTCGTCGGCGAACGCACGGAGCGCCCCCTCAGGGCGCCATCCCAGACGCAGCCGGTCGGACAGAGTGACGATCTGCGGGGCCAGCGCATCCGGTGCCCCCTGACGGCTGGTGATCATCGCCTGCTCCAGGCCCATGCCGAGGCGCAGCAGGCCGGCCAGCCGCTGCGTCCACTCGCTCAAGCCCTCCAACTGCCCGATCCGCTCCCGCGCCATCTGCGCGGGCGTGATCAGCCACGGCACCCCGACGACGGCCGCGCCCAGCAGCACACCGCCGACGAAGTTCCCCGACACGAGCCACACGACCACGAAGACCACGACGGCCGCGACGATGAGGGTCCGCCGGCGCAGCCGGGCGTCCTCGCTCTGCGGCTGCGAACCGTGCAGGGCCGCCCGCCAGCGCCGGCGCAGCGGCGCCCGGCGCGGCGCCGTGGTACCCACGAGACCCGCGATGACGCCGATCAGCCCGCCGACCACGGCCATGCCGCTGAGCAGTGCGAACAGCAGGATCATCGGCGGACCCCCACCTTCAGCGGCAACGGCGCCGACCAGGCCCCATACGGCTGCTGGAGCAGCGACGAGTCGAAGCCGACGCGGCGCAGATCGTCGATGCACCCCGGGTCCATGCGGGGCACCGCCCGCACCTCGCCGAACTCGGTGCCGGGGGAGAACACCGAGTTGGTGGCGGGCCGGCCGTTCTCACCGATCCCGGTGAGCTCCAGGACGTGGGAGACGTAGCGGTGGCGGCGGCCGCCGATCTGCGTCTCGTCGGTCATGTCGACGTACACGATCATGTCGAGGCCGTTGGCGGTCTGCCGGTAGGCAAGCTGCTCGGAGAGATTCTCCTGGGCGAGCGCGTACAGCTCGGCGATCCGGTCGAAGATGATGTCCGGGCGACGCGCGTGGATCGTGCACAGGTTGCCGCCCGACCCGTTCGTCAGCGCCTGCATCATCGCGACGACCTCGGGGCCGCGGACCTCACCGACCACGATCCGCTCCAGCGACATCCGCAGCGCCGGATGCATCAGGTCCAGGAGCGTGACCTCGCCGGCGCCGCGGCCGGTGACGTCCTTCTCCCCGTTGGACTCGCGGCCTACCAGGGAGACGACCTGCCGGTGGTAGCCGTTGGCGTGGGCGAACAGTTCGTCCTCGGTCTGGATGGTCGCGAACCGGGTCTCCGGGTCGAACTCCTTGAGCATGGCCCGCAGCAGGGTGGTTTTCCCGGCCTTCTGCTTGCCCGCGATCATGATGTTCTTCTCGGCGCGGACGGCCGCGCCGAGGAACTCCCTCAGGATCGGGTCGATCGTGCCCAGGCGGACCAGGTCGTCGAGATTGGCGTGGGAGACCCGGTGCCGGCGGATGACCGCGTAGGTCATCGGCCCGAGCCCGGTGATGGCCTGGAGACGGGAGCCGTCCTGCAAGGACAGCGCGAGGGTGGGGCTCGCGGTGGAGATGGTGCGCTCGCTGTGCCCGGAGCCCCGGGCCAACTCCCTCAGCAACTCGAGGAGTTCCTCTTCGGAGTCGGCGATCGCAGGGACCTGGCGGCGTTCGCCGTCGCCGTAGTCGAGCCAGACCTCGCGCGGCCCCTGGATGATGATGTCCTCGACCCGGTCGTCATCCAGGTACGGCTGGAGCCGGCCGGCCCTGAAGAGGACGTCGTACACGGCGCGGCGCAGGGCCTCGTCCTGCTGCGGCGTCATCGCCGCGGCGTCCGACCAGAGTGCGACGGCCTCGGCGATCCAGTTCAGGCAGCGTTGCTCTTCGCTGGCCCGGTCCATCCCGGGCTGGGACTTGAGTAGTTCTTCACGTTGTTTGGCGACCTGGGACGCGATCTCACGGGCCACCCGGTGGTCGACGGTGACCAGCGGCGCCGCCGTTCCGAGGACCTGGGGGCTTGAAGCGGCACCGGCAGGCGCGGGCGTGCCGTTGGCCTGGGGCAGTGGTGCCACCGTGGGGTCGGGGTGCAGGGGCCTAGCGTGCACGGGTCACCTCTCCGTCTGCGGCGTGCGGGCCGCGCGGATCGAGGCGGGCCCGGCGCAACGCGGCCCGCTGGACCAGCGCGGTACTCCCTGTGCGAGCGGCCTTCATCAGCGGCGACTTGGTGAAATGGCGCGGCTGTTCCAGCCCGTCGGACAGCACACGAGCGTCCTTCGGCGCGTACGGCAGCGTGGCCACCACGGGCACCTGCAGCACGCGCTGCACTTCGCCCGCGGGATACGGACCTTCGCTGATCATCAGCACGCCGACGTCGCCGACACGTTCCTCCAGCGCACGCACCCGGCTCTCTGCTGCCTGCAGGCAGCGCAGGGTGTTGCGGACCACCACGAACGTGGCGTCGGCCTGCTCGGCCAGCACTCCCGACGGTCCGTACGCTCCGCGCCGGCCGAGGTCGATCAGGACGTCGTGACCGTGGTCCGCCTCGATGCCGCGGAACATCTGCGCCAGCATCTTCCATACCTGGCCCAGGCTCGCCGACTGCGCGGGGTCGGTGATGCCGGGCAGCAGCAGCCGGTCGTGCGGGGACTCGCTCTTCCCGTCGTCGCTGCTCAGGTCGATCAGCTGCCGCCAGAAGGCCTCGCCGAACTCGTTCTTGCGTGCGGCGACCGAGAGGTTGCGCAGGCCGTACCGGTCGCCGAGCGTGCCCTGCAGCAGGCCGTGCAGCACGGCTCCGCCGTCCGGGTCGCACTCGGCCAGGATCATCCGCCGCTCCGCCTCCAGCGGCCACGACAGCAGCAGAGCGAGGGCACTGGTGGTCACACCGGGTGCTCCGCTGCACCCTGCGAGCGCGATCACTGCCATCAGCCGCCGTCCGGAGCGGCGAGGACCAGGCGCAGGGTGCCGGCCGATTCCCACGCGGCGGCCGTGGGGCCCTCGGCGGCGGCCGTGGCCACGTCGACGACCACGATGCCGGTACCGGGAGCGGCGCCGGACGCCTTCACGACCCGGCCGTCGATCGTCTGCGGCGCGGCATCGGAGCCGTTGCCGGTATCCGTCGACCCCTGAGCCGGGACGTGCACGAGCTGCACTTTCTGGCCCGGTACCAGAGCGGTGGCCGGGATCTCCTTGGGCTCCAGGCCGATCGGCACCAGCTGCTCGCCGGCCTTCACCAGCGAGTCCTTCGTCACCTGCGAAGGGGCCAGTAGAGAGCCCGGCTTGAGCTCCACGGCGGCCCGCTTGCCCACGACCGACTTCAGGTTGTCGGCGCGCACTGCCTTGACCGCCGGGTCCAGGGCCACGGACGCCCTGCCCAGGTCGTCCTCGGTCAGCACCTGGCCGACCTGGACGTCGCGGACGACGGTCACGACGTCCGTGCGGTTGCCGACCTGGAGCAGCAGGACGGCAACGCCGGCGCCTCCGGCGGCAATCAGTGCCAGAGACAGGGCGATGACCCCCGGTCGTCGCCGGCGCGCAGATACCCGGGGAGGCGCCACGGGCCCGGCCATCCGTCCTTGCTGGGGGACTCCGTTCGGGCTGGCTGTGTTCGCACGTTCTTGGGTCTTGCTCACCGTTCTGTCCTTCCGGCGGCGTTACCTGACGACCTGGACTTCGCCGACTGCCACCTGCACATTGGTCTGCCGTACCTCAGTGAGCTGGCCGGCCTGTCCGCCGCCCTGCCAGTTGATCGACCACGTCGAGGTCGCTGTCACCGGGAACTTGCCGCTGGCCGCCGAGGTCTTGGAGTACACGTGTCCACAGGTCGGCGACTGCGCCATGCCCTCGGACGACGTGTAGGGGGTGCCGGGGCCGTTGCAGGTCACAGAGGCACCGTCGCCCATCGACCACACGATCTTCGACACCTTCGCGGTCGCCGTGACGGTGACTCCGCCCGCTGACGCAGTCGCGGTGTTCGGTCCGTAGGTCGTGGCGCTCTGGTTGACCCACATCCACATCGGCACGCCTACTGTGTAGGTGCCAGTTGCGCGCGGACTGGCGATGTCCGGGCCGAGCAGGGTCATCGAGTCAACGGCACGCTGCGCCAACTCCCGAGGGTCGATCTGCGGGGCAGGGGCCTGCCCGGTGGGCACGACAACCCAGCCGTCGTCGGTGCCCCCTCCGCTGTCGATGCACTCCTTGAAGTACAGGTCATGTGTCTTGGGGTCGGCTCCGTTCCAGGCCGGGTGGTCGGCAGGAGGTTTCGGATCGACCTTGGTGTACTTGCACTGCACCTTGCTGCCGCTGCTGCTTCCGCCCCCGGTGCCGCCGGCTTGCCCGTCACTGCCACCGGTCCCGTCACCGACACCGACGCCGACACAGAACTTGATGACGTGGCACTTGCCCGCACCGACGTCAGGGTCACCGTCGGCGTGCGCGACGCCGGCGGACGCAAGGACGAGGGCGCCGGCGCATAAGACCAGACGTCGAGTCAGCAGGTTTGATCTTGAGCGGTCAACTTCGTGACCATCCACTTCGTCCCCCACTTTTCAAGCGTTGCGGTGCTGACGTATTTGGTGAGCCGCGTCGTTGGCAGCGGGACCTTCTTCTTCGAGGCCTTGTCGATCAGAGTCCAGTGCGTGGTGTCGACGCAGTCCGCGACCGTGGCCACCGGGATCTTGGCCGCGGTCACCTTGACGACCTTCGGATGGATCACCGGTTTCCCGGTGGTCACCTGTCCCGCCGTCCGCATCGCCGAGAGGTCGCTCTCTATGTCGGACAGGGCCTTGAAGGTGGTGTTCTTCTTCAGATCGGTGCCCGCTGAGGAGGCCTTGCTGTAGGCCTCGGTCTGCGCTTCCCAGGAACTGGTGTAGGCCGCGATGACGGCGGCGTCATCGGAACCGGCGGTGGAAGTCGCGGACGGTGAGCCGGCCGATGGACTGGAACTGGGCTTGGACGATGTGTCCGAGTCGCCGCCGCTGCAACCGGCCATGGCCACCAGGCTGCTGGCGATGAGCAGCGCGGTTGCGTACTTCCGGGTGTGAACAGCGGCGGTCCTGTGTCCCTTGGAGCGTCGATTCATGGCTGTCACGTGGTCTCCCCGTACGACGCGGTGCGGTAGACCGCTGCCCCTGGCCTCCGGCATGCGGCGGCCCAGAACCGCGGCCTGGTCAAGCTGCGGTGATCCGTTTGCGTGATCGCAAGGTTACGCATATGCCAGTCAACTTCCCAGCGCGATATTTGAGTTGACGTGCGCAACTCAGGACGTACCTGGTCACTTTCGGAACCGGATGTCGCTTTGTGGTTCTGTGGCTTCGCCCGCCGCGCCCGCCCTTCACTGAATGTGTTCGCCAGGCCGAACGGACCCTGTGATTCCGCTCTGTGGTGAGAACGAGATCGCCATGCGGTGGTTCTTCTGGCCGTCGGCCTGAGTGGACTGCTGCCGCCGCAGGAGTCTTGCGGGCCAGCAAGCAGGTTGAGAGGCGGTGAAGTTGCCGTCCGTGCCGATGTCGGGACGGCGGCCACACGGTGATCACGTCACCGTCGAGGGTGACGTGCCGGTCGGGGAAGCGGGCTCGTACCGTACCCAGGTCGGTGAAGGTGAAGTCGCCGCAACCGCGGAGTACGCACGCCGCTCCGATGTGCGAGACGTCCTCGGTCCGGACTGGCCAACCGGTGCCGGATCGTGCTTCGTGTATGCGAATATCGCCTGGCGTCATAAGGCATGTGATGTGTCCCAACACCGTGGTCAAGTACCGTGGTTGCAAAGGGATGCCTCCAGTGCGCACACGTAAACTATGTGTTCGCGAGGGCAAATTTCAAGTGGTGTGAGTCCGCGATTGCGAGGCTGTGACATCCGGACCTGATGAACGGGGAGTCACAGCTCGGTCCATGACCGGGGTGTGCCGCCGGCCAGCGGAACCCAGATGTCAGAAGTGGGGCCGTACTCGTCCAGGTCCTCCAGGACGGCTGCTCCCAGCGGCACCTCACGGGCCAGATCCGCCACGATCGGGTGATGGGCGACCATGGCCTTGAGGTCGCTGATCCGGTTGTCCATCGTCCGGCGCGAAGCACCGGTCAGCACGACCAGGACCCGGGGGAACACCGGGTACCAGCGAAGCCAGCCGGGGTTGCCCGCCTGCCGGCGGCGGCCGACGGGCTGCGGTTCGTACGTCCACAGCCGCGCGTACTCGATCAGCTTCGCCGCCAGGCGCTCGCTGCTCATGGTGGAGCGGTCGACCTCGACGAACGCCCGCAGTTTCCGACGCTGCTGGCCCTCGATGAGGGTGTAGTGCATGACCGCGTCGGCGACGACCCGTTCTCCGTCTCCGATCGAGTGGAACACCTCGGGGGTCCAGTCCAGGTGACCGTGCTCGTCGCCGCGGCGGCGGGCATCGGCGACGAAACCCAGATGCGTACGCAGGACGGTCAAGGTGTGCGGGGTCTTGAGGGAGGCCGCCGTCGCCGAGGCGATCGGGTACGGCGGTCGGCCCCGCAGCGCCGGCCAGTCCCTCGTGAGGCGGGCGCCCTTCGGCGTGAGGTACCAGACCCGGGTGCGGTGCGACTGCGGCAGCACCACGAAGTCGACGAGGCGGTCGCCGAGCAGATCGTTCAGCTGCTCGGAGACCGACTGGCGGGAACGGTCGGGCCGCAGCAGCACGTGCAACTGGCTGGTGGAGGCCATGCGGTGCTGGGCGAGCGTGGCCATGAGCTGGTGCTTGAGCGGTTCGACGGTGCTGGGCGTGAAGCCCGGCATCGCACGGTCCTTGGGCTGGGCGGTGGTCAGTTCCATTCGTTCTCCTTCGACAGGTGAACAGCCGCGCTGTCAGGGGTGCGGTCGGTGAGGAAGGCGATGACGCGGCCGAGCTGTTCGCCGGCCCGGCCGGTGAGCTGGTCCAGGGGGAGGGCCCGGGCGTTCGCCTGCGCGGCCCGCTCCAGCGCGGCGACCTGCTTCGGGCGGGCCTGGGCCGCGAAGACGTCGTCGAGGTGCGGTCCGCGCAGCTGAATGGGCCCGATGCGGCGGCCGTGCACGCTCATGGAGACGTAGTGCTCGAACCGGTCCAGGGTGGCGACCCGGTCAGGACTGGGATCGTCACCCCACTCGGCAGTGATCGGCGCGATCGCCGACTTCGAACCGGCGGTGGTGGCCAACGTGGAGGCGTTCTGCACCAGCGACAGCCGCACCGCGCCGGGGAGCCGGGGCAGCAGCTGGGTCATGCCGTGGATGTGGACCTTGTACTTGCGCAGATCCTCGAACATCGACGCGATCGTCTCCGGGGCCGCGCCCGTCAACGTGATCAGCTCGTCGAGGTACGGCCGGAACGGCACCCGCTTGTCCTCCGGGGTGTCGCGCCGGGAGCGCGCGGCCCGCAGCAGGTCCCGGGCGAGCAGCGCGGTCAGCAGGCGATCGGTGGGCCCGTTGCGGCCCGGGCACACCCACACGATCATCCGGGAGTCCATCGCGGCGCGGATGTTGTAGACCCCGGCCGGCTGGCCGAGGAAGGCACGGGTGACCGGGTTGGCCGCCAGCCGCGCGATCGGGTTGAGGACCACGGCGAACGCGTCAGGCGGCAGGACCGGAAACACCGCCTTCCACCACGCACGGGTCTCCTCGTCCAGCCGGTCCGCCACCGCAGCCAGCGCGGACTTGCGGAAGCCCTCGTCGGTGAGCAGAGCCCGCACATGGAAGATCGTGCTCTGGTCCTCGGGCCGCCCGGCTCGGCAGGCCTCCTCGTTCACCGTGACCAGCACGGTCAGCGCGGCGGTGAGGATGGTCAGTGCCCGGGGGGCGGTCGCGTCGTCCCAGGCGAGTGCGGAACCGTAGGCGTCGGCAACCGCCTCGACGACCTCATGGGCCGCCTGCTCGTGGTGCATCCCGAGCGGATTCCACGAACTCACCCGCGGGTTGGCACCCAGAGCGTTGAGGTCGACCAGCGCGATCCGCTGCATCAGGGTGTCGTGGGCGAGGAACGGCAGGGCCCGCGGCCACGAGTCGCGGTGCGGGTCGACGACCATCAGCCCGCCGCCCGCGTGCGCCCAGCCGATCGCCTGCGCGAGGGCTCGCTCCGTCTTTCCGCCGCCGGCCTTGCCGACTCCGACTTCGAACAGGGTCTCGTCGGTGAAGGTGGCGACCAGTCGCTCCCGGCCGTCCGGGCCCCGGTAGATGCCCTGCAGCAGCAACTCGGGATCGCCGAAGACGAAGGTCGGCAGGTCACCGGCGAGGACCGGCAGCCGGCAGTGTGTCGTGGGCGGCTTGAGCAGGCCCGTCAGCTCATCCAGCCGCACCCAGTTCGCGCGGGGCGGCTGGCAGTGCCCCAGCTCCCAGCGCCGTTCGAACCCGCTCCGGGTGGGCCAGTGGTCGGCGCCGAGCCGCCACGGTCCCAGCCGCCAGCCGCGCATGGCCCACCGGGAGCGCCCGCCGAACACGTCGAAGGCGGCCTGGAGTTGGGCGAGCCGCGCCTCGGCACGGCCCTCGGTGTTCGACGCGCACATCACCAGCAGCTGGACTCGTACGAGGTGGTCGTCCTCGGCCAGCTTGCCCAGCGCCTCGGCTGGATCCACCCGGCGCGGCACCGGCGGCATCACCAGGCGACGCCCGGCGGCGGCAGACGGCTTGTCCGTGAGCAGCTGCTGCACCTGCCAGCCCAACGAGTCCTCGATGCCGGAGGCGTCTTGGCGTAGCCAGCGCGCGGCCCGCTGGGCCTCCCGGCGCTCGGACCGGCGGGCGGCCCCCATGATCTGCAGACGGCGCGCCCGCAGGGTCCACTTCGGGGCACGCTGGATGTCGAGCCGGATCTCGGCGAGGTCGCCGAGCTCGGCGCGCAGGTCCGCCACGGCGTCGATGAGTGGCTGGAGCGGGTCGGGAGACAGCGGAACCTCCCGCAGTGGAGCGATCAGCTTGCCGCGCAGGATGAACTCGGCGCGCACGGTGTGCTTGCGCGGCTCGTCGACGATCGGACGGGCCCGGTTGACCGTGACGTCCGGCCCGAACGGCGTTATCGACAGCAGACGTTCACCTCCTGCCGGGCCTTCGACCCGGTAGCGCAGCGGTGCACTGCCGTCCGCGCGCAGCCGGATCTGCACGGCCTTCGCCCGGCGGGGCACCCACCACGGCATGGCCGTGGACGCGCGCGCGAGCTGGACCCCACGCCGGAAGATGTGCTCCAGGCCGGGATCGAAGTGGCGGGTGGCAACGAGTTCCAACGCCATCCGCTCGGCCGACGCCTTGGCTGCGAGCCGGCGCACGACACCCTCGGCCGTGCCCCAGCACACGGCGATCACCAGGGCCAGCAGGTACCAGTGGTCGTAGAGCCAATCGGTGGCGCTTACCAGATTGGTGACCAGGCCGAGGATCTGACCGGCAGCCGTCTGATGGGCGTGCTCGCTCAGGTAGGGGGCTGCGGAGTCCACGCGGATGCTCCCTTCTTCGAAATCGATCGTGTGAAGTGCCAGTCGGTGACGCGGAGATCGGTGAAGGTGCCGCCTCGGTCGATGCCGGCCCACACCAGATGGACCACCGCCTTGTCGGGGCTGCCGTCACGGCGGGCGATGGCAGCCTGGACGCGAAACCGGGTGGTGGAGAACGCCGGAGCGACCGCCTCTCCTCCATCCGGGAAGAGGCCGGGCCACTGGGCACGGCCGATTCCGGTGGCGTCCGCACGCAGCAGCGCGCGCCCGGCGGTGAGCAGGTCACGCTCGTCGCCGGCGGGAAGGTCGGCAGGCCAGGCCTTCTCCAGCGAGTGCTGGACGCCCTGGTCGCCGGCCACACCTTCGCCGTGTGGTGGCAGAGCGGACTCCGCCACCGACAGGCGGGACGAGCTGGCTGTAACGGAGGGGGCCGTGCGGACGGCCGGCCGCACAGCGGCAGGCGGTGCGGATGCCGGCGACGACCGCGTCGCCGACGGTGCGGTCGACGACATGACCGGGGCCGGTGACCCCTGACCATGCGGCACGCTGAGCAGAGCAGCCCCGGCGACGGCGAGCACGAGGGTGCTCAGTACGAGCAGACGCGGTGAGCGCGGGGGAGTGGTCACAGCAGCCGCGCTCCCCCCGCGTAGCCGGACATGGTGTTGATCGAGTCCAGCCGTACGACGGTGCCCGGGCGGGCGGCGTTGATCATCCGACCGTTCCCCGCGAAGATCCCGACGTGGTAGATCGTGGAGTCGCGCCCGGGGGCGTAGGCGAAAAAGACGAGGTCACCCGCCTTGAGGACGCCGGTGCCGAGACTGGAGGGGATCCGCTGCCCAACGCCGGCCTGCGCGGCCGCGGTCCGCGGCAGCTGGACGCCGGCTTTGGCGTAGGCGTACAGGGTCAGCCCCGAGCAGTCGAAGCCCTTGATGGTGGTGCCGCTCTTGTCGCTGGGGGAGCAGCAGATCCCGTACGAGGGGCCCTTCGCGTTGCCGCCGCCCCACGAGTAGGGGACACCGCGCTGGGAGAGCGCCGCCTCGATGACGGTGCGTACCTTCCCGGTGACGTTTGTCAGGTTCGGGTCCTCGGCGGCCGCGGTGTACTGATCGATCCAGCCCAGGACCGTCGCGACGTACTCGCTGGAGTGGTTGTACTGCAGGATCGCGGCGCTGAGCTGGGCGCGCTGGGTGAGGTCGCGGCCCGTCCCGCACAGGTAGACGGCGGCGCCGAGCGCGGCGTCGTCGGCGTTGTGCGGGTCGGCGACCTTGTCGCCGTTGGCGTCCTCACCGACCGATGCCCAGGTGGAGGGCAGGAACTGGAACGGGCCGACCGCTCGCTCTCCGGTCGCCGTGCCGTCCCAGCGTCCGTGGTCGGTGTCCGCGACCGGGGTGGTGTTGCCGCCCTGCCCCGAGCCGTTGAGGAGCACTCCGTAGATCTTCGGGCGGATATCGCCGTTGGCGGCGATGCTGTGGCCGATGGCGTGGTTGGACTCGACCTTGGCGATCCCCGCGAGGATCGGCCAGCGCATGCCCCGGCACTTCGGCACATACGTTCCGACCTGCTGGACCGCCTTCTTGTAGGCGGTGAGCATCCGCGAAGGGATGTCTGCGGCACTGCCGCCCTGGGCGATCCCGCCGTCGTCCTCGTCCGACTTCAGCGCCATGTACGCGCTGATCGCGTTCCCCACCGGAGCGGCGCAGCACACAGCTGCGAACAACAGCAGCACCACCACACAGCCCCAGCGCGCCAGACGGCGTCGGCTCCTCCTCACTCGCTCTCACCGTCCTCCGGCGGCTGCTCCTGCTCTTGGCGCAGAAGCTCGGCGTCGGCCGCGGTCCGGCGCAGCAACTCCTGGAACCGCCTCCTCGCCTCCTCACGCGTGCTGCCGCTCACGTTTCCGCCACCGGGAAGGACCGCCCCCGGCCCGCCGGGTACAGGGCGACGCCGCGGCGCTCCGCCCTGAAGCCGCGTCGGCGACACCGGCGGGGCGGTCGGCCCGCTGCCCGCGCCTGCCGCGGGCATGTGAGGCGGAACCGGCGCCGAGCGGGGAGAGACAGAAGGCGCCGGGAGGGGGCCGGAGCGGCGCGTGGGTTGGGAAGACCGGCCGGCTGCCGGGGAAGGCGGGGCGGGAGGAACGACGGGAGTGGACAAGCGGCGGGTGAACGGGATGACACCCCCGCGGTCGTCCGCGTGGTCCCGCATCGTCCGGCCGACATGCCGGCCGGCGTCGCCCCACGCCCGGCCGTCCTCGCGGACGGTGTTGCCCCAGATTTGAAGCTGCTGGCGGGCGTCCTGGGTGAACCGCGACCGGCCCTCCCGCACCTGACGGACCGTGCCCGGCAGACCATAGCTGGCCCCGTACGCCGCCCGGCCGCTCCGATTGAGAATGCGGTACCCGCGATAACGCACAAGCCCGTTGTGGGCGCGCGTCGTCAGCAGCGTGCGGTCGGTGTTCTGATCATGAAGCACCTCGCCCGTACGACGGTTGGCGATCTGCCCGTCCTCGTTGCGGTAACGGTCGGGCGGACCGCCAGGCCGGAGCGGACCACCGCCGCCGCGGCCACTGTTGGGGCCGCCGCCATCGTTCGGACCACCGGGTTGTCCGTCACCGTCCGCTGTGGGCTTAACCCACCTCGCGAGCTGCTCCTGGTTCGGGCGGCTGCCGATCAGCAGCCCGTACGCGCCCCGCAGTCCCAGGCGAGCCCCCAGCCCACCGATCGCCGCGGCCGCCGTCAGGGGAGCCAGACCACGTCCGGCCTCCGCTGTGGCGTCGGCGAGGATCCCGCCGGTGTCCACCGGCATGCCCGCGCCGTCGACCAGGGAGGCTAGCGCCCCCATCAGCCGCTGGCGGGTGCCGAGCCTTCCGAACCGGCCGCCGCCGGCGAACAGGCGCAGCCCGCCGCCGTATCCGCCCAGCGCGGCCGGGGAGTTCATGGCGAGCGCGGCGCCCAGCTCGGAGGTGTCGCCAGGCATATGGGTGCCGCCCACCTTGGCGTAGCGCATCCGCATGGCCATGCGCTGCCCGAAGGACGTGATGGTGGTCAGTAGCCTGCGGTGTCCGGCCGCTCCGGCGATGGCCAGTACGTCGATGAGCAGGATCCGTTCCACCATCAGGTCGGGTCCGTTGGTCACGGTCGCGTCGATGGCGATCCCGAAGAACGGGATGAACGCACTGATCGCGACGACGGCCATGATGGCGATGCCCCACAGGGACAGCCACTTCCACACCGACTGCCGGGCCGGGCCGGGCAGCATGCCGGCCACGAACGTGACGCCGCCGACGGCCGCCGCGCCCACGCATACGCCCTGGGTGCCCAGCAGCACGATCGCGCTGGACAGCAGCATCCCGCAGATGAACAGTGCGGCGATCAGCAACAGCAGCGCGCCGCCTACCCGCCACCAGGTGGGTTCCTCGGCGTAGGCGGCACACGCCTTGCCGACATCCCCGGCATTCTTCATGTCGGCGAGAAAGGCGGCGAACTCCTGATCGTCCTCGCTGGTGATCGCGGTCGACGCGCTGAGCAGATCACTCCCGGAGGTCAGCCCCGGCAGCCCCCCGGAGTCGCCGGAGGATTCACACAGCTGCTTGCCCGGGCCGTCGATCCCCGCGCAGTGGTCGATGTTCTCCTCGCTCCCCTCCTCGCAGTACTGCCTCGCGGGGCCGTGGATCAGCGAGCACGCATCCGTCTTCTTGTTCTGCTCCTCGCAGTATTTCTGCTGGGGCTTGGCGAGCGAGTCGCAGTCCGCTGTGCTGCCGTCACTGCCGCTGCCGGAGGTCTTGTATCCGCCGGCGACCCACTTGAGGTGGACGGCGTAGGCCTTGAGATCGGATTTCTTGGAGGGATCGAGGATGCGCCCGTACTCCAGCAGCATGAACGGTTTGACGATCAAGGCGTTGGTGATGGAGTCCTGCAGGGGCCGGGCCACGTCCTCGGCGGAGACGGGGGCGTCGTCTTCCCGCTGCAGGCATTTGAGTTCGGCGTTGCCCGCCATGCCCGCGCACGGGTCGGTGGTGGCGATCTTGCCGCCCCAGTCGTAGGAGGCGACGCTCTGCTGGGCGACTTCGGCGGCCACCTGCTGGGCCTGGCCCAGCGGCCCGTCCTGGCCGAGCAGGGTGTCCGGGCGGATGAGAGCGGAGGCGGCGATCGCCCCGATGAGGAGGGTGAGGAAGATTTCCCCCAGACCGCGACCGACCCGCCCCCGCACGATCATGAACCCGGCGAACACGAACGCCCAGGCGAGCAGGAGGCCCTTGAGCCCGAGGGTGTCGACGACCACGCTGTCGTAGGTGTCGGCGATCCGCTCCGCAGGGTGGCTGAGGATCTTCAGCAGCGGGAACCGGAGCGCGACCTCGATCGCCCACCCGGCCAGCCCGACCAGCAGCCTGATCAGCGTGAACAGCCCGGACAGGGCAAACGCCAGGGCCTGCCCCTTGAAGTTGATGATCGAGCCGCCTGAGGAGCCGAGGTCGTACCCGTTGATCGGCACCCCCTCGGAGGAGGTGATGTTCAGCGGGGCGAGCAGGTCCCCGGTCTCGCTCGTGCTGCTGGCCGCGTACACGACCTGGGTGTTGACGATGAGGAACACGCCGGTGAGCAGGACGACGAGGCCGGCCGAGCGCAGGGCCGTACGGTCTGGGCGGAACACGTCAGCGCCGCCTTTGCCTGACGGCGGGCCGTAGCCGCCACACCATCAGGGCGGCCACGCCCGCACAGGCCGGCACCAGTCGCCATGCCACGCTGGACACGGCATGGCGGTCCGTCGCGGCCTCGGTGGTTGTGGTGCCGCGCTCGCAGTAGGTCTTGGCCGGGCCGGCGATCAGGGCGCAGGGGTCATGGTGAGTGGCGCCTGTGCCGGCGGCGAAGGCCTGCCCGGTGTGCGGCCACCACGCATCCGGCAGGATCACTCCTAGGACGACTGCGCCGACGGCCACGCCGATCAGGGCGACGATGCAGGCCGCCGTGGCGATGTGCCGGGAGCGGTCCCATGACGCGGTGGTCATCCGACGTGCTCCTTCGGGTGGGAGTGCCCGACCGCGCCGGCATCGGCGCCGGGCCCAGCGGGCCCGAGAGCGCTCCGGCGTCCCGGCGTGGTGGTGACGGAGGTCGTGATGCGGGGGATACGGGGGATGGAGACCTTGATACGGCCGGTGTTCTGCCGGGGGCAGGTCAGCAGGAACTCGCCCTCGCGGCCCCGCTGGCCGACGGGGGACAGCCCCGTGGTCACGAGCCGGAGCAGCGCCTCGTCGTTGGGGTCGAGGCCGACGAAGTCCAGGCCGCGGCGGGCGCGTTCTCGGTCCGTGGTGCGGGCGAGGGCGCGGTAGGCCATCAGGCCGCGGTCGGGGCCGAGTTCTGCGGCGTCGTGGGATCCGGCGAGCAGGCCGGCGCCGTGCTTGCGGCCGTCGTGGAGGATCTCGTGGACCAGGGCGGTGCCCTCGGCCGACGATGTCAGCCAGTACAGCTCGTCCGCCACGACCGCGGTGAACCGTTCCGGGTCCTCGAAGGCGGTCTGCCGGGCGAGCGCCGCGATCAGGTAGAGGACCGCCCGGCCGATCAGCGCTTCCAGCGGTTGCTGGTGCAGGATCTCGGGTTTGTCGAACGCGGCCTTCGGGGGCAGCTTCAGGCCGGTCGTGGTGATCACGATCATGTCGGATGTGCTGGAGGCGTCCAGCCGCACCGGCGGCAGTGTGGGGTCGAAGACCATGCGGGCCAGGGAGTTGGTGGCGACGACGCGGATGAGGCCGGCGAGGGTGGTCGCGGCGTCCTGCCGCTTGCCCGCCTCACTGGTCGCCATCTCCTCGAGGACTTCGAGGACGCGGTGCATGGAGGGCTGCGGGCCGGCGGCGGCCTGCTCGACGGCGTGGTGCAGGACCTCGCCGCTGGTGCTCATCGGGCCGATGCCGAGCTGCAGAGTGAGGTAGGACAGGGCGTAGTGGCGGCCTTCCGGTCCGTCGAACATCCTCAACGGGTCGATGGACACCTCGGCTCGGGCAGCGTCGATGATCTGGGCGCGGCCCCGGGCCGCGGTGCGGGCGAAACTCGCCCACTCGCGGACCGGGGTGCGGTCGATGCAGATCGCGCAGCCGCCGCGCGCCCACACCGCCTCGGCGATCAGCTTCTGCAGCACGCTCTTGCCGGCGCCGAGATCCCCGACGATCCCCATCGAGGCCGAGGCGTCCACCTTGGGCGCGTCGGCCACGTTGATCATCACGGGGCGGGTCGTGCCGCTGTCCAGGTCGATGCCGAGGAACATCCCGTTCGGGTCGCCGACCTCCGCGGTGGTGAAGGCGCCGCCCAGCGCCCAGTCCTCGCTGACCTGGTGCTGGGTGAACTCCCGCACCACGCCGGGCCGTACGGTGCCGGGCAGTCCCAGGGTGAACAGGGCCTCTTGCAGGCCGGCCGGGCGCACCGCCCGGTAGTCCGCGCCGCCGAGCAGCGCGGCCAGGGCGCGGGCCCGGGCATCGCACACGGCGGCGGTCGGTCCCCACACGGTCAGGGCGGTCACCGACTGGACCTCGACCTCGACGGAGGTTCGGGACAGACGGGCGTCCAGCTCGCCGAGGTCGCGGGCGGCCTCGGTGAGCGAGGCGGGCATGCCGGTGGGCCGGGCGTCGTACTGGTCGGCCTGGTCGACCAGCTCGTTCTTCTTGCGCCGCACCTGGTCGCGGGCCTTCTCCGCGGGCACCAGAGTGAGGTCGACGGTGTAGTCGACGGGGAAGTCGAGCAGCTCCAGCTGCGCGAACAGATCCGCGGCATCTTGGCCGACCGCGGGCGGGCACTCGGCCAGCGCCAGCTGCGCCTGGTAGCCCACCCCGTTGTCGGACTCCACCTGCAGCCAGCGCCGCCCCAGCGGCGAGCCGGTGTTCAGCCGCCACCAGGCCGCGCGGCCCGACCGGGTGATCCGGCCCGCCTTCTTGAGCTCGTCGGCATCGCCGAGTCCGGGGGCGATGCCGCCCTCCTGCAGCCGGACCTGGCCGAGATCGGCGTAGCTGGGGGAGCGCAGGACCCCGTCCCGGATCTGTCCGCCGTACAGGTCGCTGCTCTCGGCCTCGGCGAGCAGCGGCTCGACGAGACCGCGGTGGAGAGCGTGCTGGATCATCCACACGATCTCCGCCGGACGGGCGGGTCGGAAGGCGAGGCCGCCGGCGAGCGCGGCCTCCACCCGGGACGCCTGCTCGCGGTAGGCGTTCACCTCCCGCCGGGCCACCGGCACGGGCCGGATGCCCAGCATCGGCGCGATCTCGGCCCACGCCGCCCCCACGGACGCCGACACCTGCAAGCCGGGGCCTTCCGTCTGCAGCGGCACGGCCAGCCACAGGGTGCGGCGGTGCATCTCCTGGTCGTCCAGCAGGCCCAGAGTCGCCTCGACGTTCTCCACCCACGGGTGCGGGCCCGCACCCGGTGCCTGCTCGGCCGGCTCGATGCCCTCGATCATGCGCAGGGCGATCTCACCCGGGTCGACCTGCGCGCACAGCCCGAAGAGGCGCGGCGCCCCCGACAGCGAGCGCACCAGATGCGTGACCTTGGCGAGCTGCTCGTCGCGGACGGCAGCGGGCAGGTAGGTGCCCTGGACGGTGTCGTCACGCCGGCCCTGCGCGTCCGGTCCGGGGTGCAAGCGGTAGACGGCCCACACGCTGCCGTGCGTCGACCACACAAGATGCCCGGCGATGTGCCGGATCGGAACCCTCACCGTGCACCCCCGCTGTGCTGCGCGAGCGCGATCAGCTGCTGCACACCCGACACCGGCCCCGCGGACACGGCGGGAACAGCCGGCGCCCGGCGGCCGGGCCGCCGAGACGGCCGGTCCTTCGCGGCCGTGCCGGGCGCGGGCGGCGCTCCCTCGATGGTGAAACCGCCGAGCAGCGGGCGGGGCGCGCGGTCGCGGGCGGCCCGCCCCCCGATCCGGCCTCCTCGCGGCTGCCAGCCGAGCAGCATCCAGCCGAGGGCGGCCTGCAGCGGGGCCCGGCCCCGGATCCTCGGCCGGCGTACCGCCCAGATCGCCAGCAGCCACGCGACGATGGGGACGGGCCCCATCCACGTCCACCAGCCGATCGTCTTGATCAGGAGGAAGCCGCCGCCGACGGCGAGTGCGATCTGTGCGGGGGTGTAGGGGCCGAGAGGGATCTTCCAGTCGGCGACCTTGCCCAGCACCCAGGGGTGGCGGCGCGCGGCGGTGTAGTAGCGGCCCACCCGCGCCGGGGCCGCGGTCACAGCCAGCCTCCGACGCCCGGAGCGTGATCACGGGAAACGGGAAGCTCGGACCGGACGAGGCCCGGAACGGCCGGTGCGCCCTTGACCGGGTTCTTCACCTCGTCCTCGAACATGTTCGCCAGGCTGTCGCGGGAGTTGTACAGCCCGAGCGCGATGATCATCAGCAACAGGGCGCCGATGCCGGCCTTCAGCGAGAACTTCTGGACCATGACCACGACCACCAGCACGAGGAGACCGGCCTGCAGGCCCTTGGTCGCCCACTCCTTGAACATGTCGATCCAGCTGTTGCCGAGGTCGTTGAGCTGCCCCGCGAGCATCAGGGAGTGCACCGTGTTCACCGGGCACCTCCGCCCTGGACGGTCCCGGACTCGAACGCGGCGACTTCCCACCGGCTGGAGCGGGCCTTGAGGGTGAGCTCGTAGGCCAGCGGCCACCGGCCGCCGGCGTCCTGGGCTTCCACCCGGACCAGGACACGCACCTTCGTGCCGTCGGCCGGCACCTTCTCGGCGCCAGCCGTCTCCTCGACGGCCAGGACCTGCTCGACCGAGACCGCCGTATACGGGGCGGGGGAGACGGCGGTGAGGTTCACGCCGGGCGCGATGTAGCGGTCGACCTCTCCGGCACCGGTCAGATACGCGGCGAGGAACTCACCGAGCGCGGAGGACAGATCACCGTCCGGGACGCTCACCCGGTACGGCGACGCCGGCACCTGGGCCCGGGCCGGGCCGGCCACCACACCGGGCGCACCGGTCACCGCGAACGAGGTACCGGACCGGTCGGCGGCCACCGGCACGGCGAAGTAGCGCACCGAGCCGTCGGCGTACTGCGCAGCCACGGTCACCGACCACGCCGCGGCGTCGCGCTGCGCACTGCGCACCGCCGTCACCGACCGCGGCGCCGACTGCGCACCGGCGGCCGTCTCGGGCAGGTCGACGTCCGGCGCCATCGACTGCGCAAGCCGCGCCTGCGCACTCGTCGCGTCGCCCGCGCTGCTGCGCAGCCAGGCGCCCAGGAACAGCTGCGCATAGCCGCCCGGGCCGCTCGGGTTGGAGGCGGTCGCGGTGCGCACCGCGGTGGGCTTGTCTGCTGCGGCGGCCTGGACGGTGGTCGGGGTGGAGGCGACGGCGACGCACAGGGCGATCGGGCCGGCCGCGATGACGGTCCAGACCGCCACCCGCGAGAGGCGGACTCGACGTCGCATCGCCTCCAGGCGGGCGCCGGCCGCCATCGGAGCAGCGGCCTCGCTGTGTGAGGCCTGCAGGCCAGTGGACATGGTCAGACTCCCAGGTCAGGGCGGATGTTGCTGACCTTGAGAAAACCCGTCGGGCCCGACCCGACCACCGACCACCAGACCCCGACCACAGTCACGATGGGGACACGAAGTCCATGGTCGGGGTCATGGTCGGCCCGACCACAGGCCCGACCACGGGCAGGCAACGAACCGGCGGTCGTCTCCGCCACAGGGGCTGCGGCCGACGGCTGTTACGCGGCCACGGACCGCGCGGGCCACCGAGCTCGCACGGATGCGCAGCCGGCTGCCGGCTGCGAAGTGTCCCCCGGAGGCGTCTGCGCAGAGCCTCCTCGGACCTGCGCAGCGAGGACCAATCAAGCGCAGCATCGGATGCGCAACGGAGCACGCACTCCGACTGCGCAGGACCCTCGACCGGTTGCGCAGCCGCCGTGCGCAACGCCCGCCAGGGGCTGCGCAACCGGATTGTGCACCCACCGGGAAGCCGCGCTGGAGATGCGTGGTCGGCCCGACCACGACCCCGACCACGGCAGGTAGGAGACCTCCGTTGCCGGATCGTGACCGATGGTCGGGGTTCGTGGCCGCCGGACCGGTCGGGGCCGGCGGGTGACCTGTCGGTATGAAACGCACGCACCTCTCCACACCCGGGACCGGTGACCGCCTGGCGGTCCCGGTGCCCTGCTCCGGCTACGGCGCGCCCGCGTCGAGGGCACGGCGGTGAGCCGTTTCGGGGCGGGGGTTCGCCGGGGTGTGATGGCGGCCGACCGGTTCACGCAGATCGCGAACGGGCTGTTCCGGGACGGCCGGTTGTCGTTCAAGGCGAAGGGGATCTTCGGGTACGTCAGCACCCATCGGGACGGCTGGCAGGTCACCGTCGCCGAGCTCGTGCGCCGAGGCCGCGAAGGCGTCGCCGCGGTCACCACCGGGCTCAAGCAGCTGGAGCAGCACGGATTCCTCTACCGCAGCCGCGAACGCAACCCCGACGGCACGCTCGGCCAGGCGCTGTACGTCATCACCGACCTGCCCGCTCTGGAAAACACCAGGTCACAGCCAGAGTCGGGTTTTCCAGGATTGGCTGAGCCAACGTTGGCTCAGCCCGGCACTAAGAACACCAACAGAAAGAAGACCAGGAGAGAGAACACCAGCCCCCTCCCTCCGTGCCGCCGCACGCACACCTGGACGCCCGTACCAGCCGGACGCGACGGCCACGCAGGCTGCGCCCGCAGCCGATGCAATGCACCCGGGGATCCGGCTGCTCCTCGACCTCGGGGCGACCCGCCCCGAACTGCTGCTGACCGGGAAGACGCTCACCGATCAAGGCCGCGTCGTGACCGTGATGCTGGAGGCCGGCTGGAGCGCCGACCACTTGCGGCATGTCATCGCCGACCGGCCCCTGCCCCACCCCATCCGGACGACGGCCGGCGCGATCGTCGCCGCCCGCCTGCGCGCCGCCCAGGCATATCCGCCGCCGGCCATCGATGCCGGCCACCACGACCGGCCCGACTGGGACACCCCGGCGCCGCGGCGGTCCCCCGACGCCGCGGCCGCGCGGTCGGTGAGCGAAGCACTGACCTACCGGGCCCTCGTCGAGTGCGCCGGCTGCGGTCGTCCCGGGACCGCCCCCGGCGAGGACCTCTGCCCGGCCTGCCTCGGCTGGCCGCTGTGCCACACGTGCCCCGGCCCCACCCCACGACGCGCCCACCCTCACGGCGACGGCCGCTGCACCACGTGTGCCTCCGCCCTGACCGATCACCACCTGGAAGGAAGCAGCCCGTGACCGACACACTCCACACGCCGCCGCCGACCGCGCACCACGAACGCCCCTTCGCCCGCGACTTGGGGCGGTGGGAGAAGGAATGCTCCCGCGCCCTGCGGACCGGACACATCTGCGACCACACCTGCTCGGCCGCCTGCGAGCCCCTGCTCGTTCACGAGCACACCGGCTGGGGCTCTCTCGCCTGGACCGTTCCCGCCGACGGCAGCTCGCCCGCGATCCCCCACCAGGTCGCGGTCCTCACCCCGTCCGCCACCCGGGCCCAACGCCTCGCTCTGCGCTGGCTGATCCGGCGCCCCGCCCGGCGCATCACCGTCGACGCTCTCCCGGGATCGCCGCGGTTGTCCTCCGCCGTCGCCGTCATCAGCCTGATCATCGGCCTGATCGCCATCGGCCACGGATTCCCGGTTTCCGTCGCCCTGCCGGCGATGCTCCTGGCCCCACTGACCGCCGAGTACCTCCCTGACCGGCTCGACACCCGGGCCCGCGAACACGTCCGCCTGGTCGAGGACGCCGCCGCCTGCCGCTACCTGCAGCGACTCGGCGCCCTGCACACCGTTCTCGTCCAGGCCGCCGCTGGCAGCGACCGCTACGAACTGCGCCGCTCGGCCGAGATCGGCCAGACCCTGCTCTGGGACGCCGCCGATCTGCTCCAGACCCGGGACACCCGCTCGGCCTCCGCCTACCTCATCACCCGCGAGCGCCTGATGCTCCAACTCGTCCACCAGGTCACGCAGATCCTCAAGCCCGCCACGGAGGACAGCGCCGCCGACACGAACCAGGACGCCGGCCCCGCCCAGCCCGCGGAGCCGCACCTGCGCGTCGAGCGGCCGGTAACCGATCCGCCACCCCGTCACGCACCCAGCCCACTCCAGCAGAAGGGAACACCGTTCATGCCTCAGCCCGAGTCCATCCCGGTCCTCCGCTCTCTGGACGTCTACCTCCTCTTCGCCCATGAGCCGTACCACCCGGTCGGCTCCCAGGAGATCAACACCACCGTGGTCGCGGCAGCCTCCCTGCTCCACCCCTCCGTACGGCAGCCCGACGGCGTCCGCATCCACGACCGCCTCGTCCGCGGCCGCCGGTCCGGTGAGATCGTGCCGCTGTCCACGCTCACCCACGAACTCGACGGCGGTGCACGCTGGCCCGAGGTCGGCGACTGGGAGGCCGTGACCCGCGACCTGCTGCAGCTCATCCGCGACAACGACTGCGACGCCCTCAGCCTGGGCCTGCCGGACATCGCCCGAGCCCTGATGTGCGCCGGTCCGAGCAGCGAGGTCCGGATCATCGACCCGACGTCCGGGGCCCACCGGACGTACGGGCCCGCCGACCGGGTCGAGGTCCTCGTCGAGATCGGCAAACACCTCGCCTGGGCGGAAGCAGGATCCCCCCTCTGGCCCGGCAACGGGCTTCTCGCCCCGCTGGCCTGACCGATCAGAAACCCAGGCGATCGAATGGACTCAGCACGGTGCCCCAGGCCTCCGCCTGGGGCACCGCCACTGCTCACGCCACGTACGAGGCGAACTCACCCGGGCCGTCCTGCCGTCACGCCGGCAGGATCCTCAAGGTCTTCTGTGCCGTCCACGTAGCCACCGTGACGGGCACCGCGTCACCGACCAAGAGCTTTTGGCCGCTCTCCCCGCCAGCGAAGACGTGATGGCCCGGAAAGCCCTGAGTACGGGCGTTCTCCACCTTCTTCAGCGGCCGGTACTCACATTCGTCGACGTCCATGCTCGCAGCGGGCCGCGCGAGGTAGTGGTGGGCGCCGCCCTGCGCGGTGACGGTGCCGATCGGCTCGTCGAGCGGGGTCGGCCGCCCATGGTTTCGTCGGGTGACAATGAACGGCTCTCCGCCGAACAGCCTGTGTCCCTTCTCGACCTGGGCCCGGGCCGCGGGGGAGTACGCCTCGAACTCATTGCGGTCCTGGCGGCCGTCGCCGAACCGGTGGCCGCGCACACCCAGGTCGAGGACCGAGCCGATGCCGCGCATGACCGGTTCCACACGTAGGTGGCAACGCGGGGTCGGGCACACGTAGTAGTACGACTGCTTCGCAGCGGAGGGCCGCCCTGAGGCGGGCATACGGCGCAGGTACGCACCGATGCGCCGGCCCCGTTTGATGCCGGGCCAGTGCTGGATGCCTTTGACAGGGCCGCACGATGGGCAGATCACCTCCGGCCTGGGCCGCAGGTCCGGAACCGCGTTGAGGTCCTTGCGGACCATCACCCATACGAGCCGGTCGCGGTACTGGGGGACCGGGCCGAGGACGCCCTCCGGCGTCTGCACGCTGATGTGCGCGGAGTTCACGCACGCGATCGTCGGGTGGTAGCCGTGGGGCCCGAGGGCGTCCCACACGCGCAACCAGGCGTCGAACATCCTCGGATTGTTGGTGAAGAAGCCGGGCACGTTCTCGCCGACGTAGGCCAGTGGCCCGTGGACGTCGGCGTAGCGGATGGGCTCCCACGCCGTCATCCGGGTCTGCTCCCACCGGCTCGGCTTGGCCGTCTTGCCGTCGCCGACATCGAACTCCTCCTGCACGCGGGCCTTGGCGTTGCCTCCCGCAGGGGTCGCCTCCCGGCAGATCGGCGAGCCGGCCAGGACGTCCACGGAAGGAAGGGTGCGCATGTCGATCGTCTGGATCGGGGCCTCGCGCACGTAGATCCCCGGGACGTTCGCGCGGGCGGTGGCGACGGCGGCCGGATTGTGGTTGGCGCCGAAGCGCGGGGCGAACCCGGCGTTCATGAAGCCGCGGCCGTCGCCCCACCCGCCGCTGAACAGGTGGCCAGAGGTGTACACGTCACACCTCCTGGCCTGCAGCCGGGGCGGCTGCGCAGCCGTCGCAGCCGCCGGTCAGGGCATCCGCGGAAGTGACGGGAGGGACGTAGCGGGCGCGTTTGGCGGGCTTCTTCAGCGCGGCCTCGACGGCACTCTCCAGGGCGTCGAACTCGGGTCCCTCGTCCTTGATGACCACCCCGGGATCGGGGGCCTTGGGCCGGCGGGCACGCTCGATCAGCTCGGCCATGCTGGTGTTGGGGTTGAAGGGGACGCCCCGTACCCGCTCGACCAGGGCATACAGCCCGGCCAGCCGCGGCCGGCGCCGAACGGCGAGCAGGAGATCCCGCTGGTTGGCGAGGACGCACAGCGAGCACGAGCAGCTTTTCCGAACTAAGCATCGCGCTGCAGGCTCCGGGCCGATCATCAGCCAAGAGATCCACTGGGCCTCCCAGCAGTTGGGCACAGGCCTCTCCTACCGGAGTGCGGAGCGCGGGTGTGCCCCCCAGAACCTGCGGACGGCTCGGGCATGGTCCTCAAACGCGACATACCGCAGCTACGCGCCGAGGATGGAAGTACAGGCATCACAGCGTGGCCACCTGGCCGCAGTCGCAATTGTGCAGAGGGGGTTCAAAATGTCGAAAGAGCAGGAAGAAGGGTTCCGACTCGACATTCGAACCGAATGGGTTTTCGCGGCAAGCCCGGAGGCGGCAGTACAACCGACTACTTCGGCAACTACGCCTGACAGCCGCTCAACGGCGGCCACAGAGACCTGGGCGACTGCCGGGCCGTACTCGACTGTCTCCGGGCCATGGCTGAAGGCCGTGGGTTCGTGTTTTCCGAAGGTGACTCAACGCCGAACCGGCGGGTTGGTGTTCACGCGCCGGCGTGCAGGTAGGCGGCCCACAGCAGGGGAGCCCCCCTTCGGTCGAAGGCGGCTGGCAGGCCGTGGCCGTCGCGGACATCGCGTACGGCCTTGTGAAGAGCGTGGGGCGCCCGGTCGGGGTCCAAACCCGCAGAGTCGGTCTGTAGAGCGGCGTAGAACAGGTCAGCGATGGTGAAGGCGATATCGTCGTTGATCTCCCACAGGGTGCCGATCACATGGGGGAACCCGGCGAGCTGGAAGGCGGAGGTGAGGTGGATGGCCTCGTCGAGCAGATCGGCTGTATCGATGGCTGCGGTGCGGCAGGCGGACAGGTAGGCCAGTCTGGCCTGATCGAGCGCGACGGGGGCGAGGCTGGCGACGGTCAGAGGATCTTCCGCGTGGTCGTGGAGCAGTAGCTGGCTCTTCGAGGGGTCGGCGGGGTCGCTGGCACCGTGGCAGGCAAAGTGCGCGATCGCACATTCCGGCAGGCGTTGCAGAACATCGGCCTTCGTCGGCATGGGCGCAGCCGGGTCCATAGGCCCGTCATCGAGTCCCGGCTCCCGCAGCAGCACGGGGGCGGGCAGGCGGGTCTGCAGCATCGTGGCTTCGGCGTCGACGAAGCGCAACCGGCCCTGGTCGGGCAGCCCGGGTGTGGTCGGCATGGCGACGAGCAGGCTGCGCCCCGCTGCGGGGGGTTGGGGGCGCTCGCGCGTGTAGCGCAGCGCGCGCACGCTGGGGGTGTAGGAGGAGACGATTCGGTCCATCACGGTACGCCGGTGCGGATCGTTAGCCGAGTCAGTGTGGTAGCCCGCCGCATGTAGTGGCAGCAAGCTCAGCAGTCCGCCCGGTGCCCACCACACCCGCGGCCATCTCTTCTCGCAGTTTCCGCCCTCTATCGCGGGCACACCGTCATATTCGAGCTCTTTCAGCACGGGGCCGGCGGCCGTGTCCCACAGCCACTGAAGGACCTCTACGAGCGTGGCCTGAGCCTTCTCCCGCTCGGACGATTCAGTCCCGGACACCGCCAGATGCAGCGCCTGCCGGAAGGTGTTGATCTGGTCGATCACCTTGTTGGGGGTGAGGTGGGCCAGTTCCAGGCTGGTGATGCCCTCGGTGGTGAGCAGCAGGGCGTCGCTGCGGAGATCGCTGATGTTGAACACCACCACCGGGCCCTGGGATCCCTGAGCAAGGAGTTCGTCCGTGGTGGGTGGCAAGGCGAAGGAGGAAAATCCGTCCAGGCTGCGGATCTCGGTCAGGAGGGCGGTGAACTCCTCTGCCAGCCGGTGCCGGTCCCGCACCAGGCGGTCCTGCTGCAGCCTCAGGCCGTCGGCTTCGTTGCCTGCTTCGACGGAGGCCACGGTGCTCATGGGCGTATCGAGCCGCTCGCGCAGCTCGGCGAACTGGCGTGCCAGCCCTGGATGGTGCGCCCGCAGATCGGTCAGATCGCTGCGGGTCTCCAGTGCCTGACTGAGCAGCACCGCCCGGCCCGCCTCCAGCAACCCCAAAGCCCGCTCCGCCCGGCTGGTAGCGATTCCGCCGGGGGCGGCGAGCGCCAAAGCAGCGGCTGTACCGGCCAGTCCGGCGAAACTGCCGACCGCATGCTGCTGGTCCCTGCGCTCCAGACGGCGTGGGGCCACTTGGGGCAGCAGCCGCACTGCCGCCTCCGCTACCTCCGCTGCCTGCGCCACATCACCGGACTGCGCCAGCAGGCCAGCCGCCCTCTCCCCCGCCTGGACGCGGAGCGAGGGAGCTGCCGCACTCACCTCCGACGCCTCCAGCAAACGAGAGGCTGCTGCATCCAGGTCCTGCGGCCTGCCGGTCCGCTCGGACCGGGTCTGCAGGGCGTTGCCGAGGTTGGTCAGCCTTCCGGCGCGTTCGGGGTGGTCGGCGGGGGTGGTGGCCACCGCCTGCTGCCCTACGGTGATGGCGGTGTCCAGGTCCTCAAGGGCGCCGGTCCGTTCGAACCTGGCCAGCAGGGCTGCCCCGAGGTTGGACAGCCTTCCGGCGCGTTCGGGGTGGTCGGCGGGAGTGGTG
>NZ_JBHXMA010000043.1:0-65754 GCF_042721035.1 Streptomyces sp. NPDC058464 | reverse complement strand
GGCCACCGCGTTCCGGAAGTGGCCGATGGCGGTGTCCAGGTCCTGCGGCCTGCCGGTCCGCTCGGACCGGGTCTGCAGGGCTGCCCCGAGGTTGGACAGCCTTCCGGCGCGTTCGGGGTGGTCGGCGGGGGTGGTGGCCACCGCGTTCCGGAAGTGGCCGATGGCGGTGTCCAGGTCCTGCGGCCTGCCGGTCCGCTCGGACCGGGTCTGCAGGGCTGCCCCGAGGTTGGTCAGCATCGTGGTGTGGTCGGGGTGGTCGGCGGGGGTGGTGGCCACCGCCTGCTGTCCTACGGTGATGGCGGTGTCCAGGTCCTCAAGGGCGCCGGTCCGCTCGAACCTGGCCAGCAGGGCTACCCCGAGGTTGGTCAGCATCGTGGTGTGGTTGGGGTGGTCGGCGGGGGTGGTGGCCACCGCCTGCTGCCCTACGGTGATGGCGGTGTCCAGGTCCTCAAGGGCGCCGGTCCGCTCGAACCTGGCCAGCAGGGCTGCCCCGAGGTTGGTCAGCGTCGCGGGGTGGTCGGGGTGGTCGGCGGGGGTGGTGGCCACCGCGTTCCGGAAGTGGCCGATGGCGGTGTCCAGGTCCTGCGGCCTGCCGGTCCGCTTGGACCGGGTCTGCAGGGCTGCCCCGAGGTTGGACAGCCTCGCGGCGCGTTCGGGGTGGTCGGCGGGGGTGGCCTGCACGATGCGCTGCCACAGATCTGCGGCGGCGGAGAGCAAGTCGGTGTTGGGCGAGACCAGTGCGTTCTGGAGCATCTGGAGAGCCAGCGGGGCTGCGGCGTCGGCGATGAGCGGCAGCAGCGGTTCCGGCATACCAGCGCTGCCAGCAGTGAAACACAAGGCGAATACTTCAACGGCGGCCGTCAGGTCTGCTTGGCGTTCGCCTTCGGGTAGCGCGTGGTAGCGGTACCAGTGGAACCAGCCGAGCGTGAACTGGGCTTCAAGATCGCGCTCGCCATGACTTTCGGCGAGTTCCTGGGCTTCGCGGACGGCTTCGGGTTCCAGTACGGGTGACAGATCATGGCTCTCGCCGATCCGCTGCAGTCGAGCCTGTACCGCAGCCAGTTGTTCGTCGCGCACGGTCCCCCCGATCGCTCACCTCTTGTGATGCTAGTAGCACAGTCCGTGGAATAGTGGGGACTTGCTTGAGATGTGCTCACCGCGCTCTGGGCGATCCGCGCAGCGTGAGTAGCGGTGACACGGAGCGGGCCAGAGCTGGGGGAGTGTATGGCTGGTTTTGACGAGACGGCGCAGCGGCTGGCGCTCGTCTGTTCCAACGTGGAGGCCATCCGCGGGCGTCTGCGCAATGCCCCGGCAGGGGACGACACTCTTCTTGAGGAAGTGCTGACCGCGGCGCGAGGCGGCGGGGAGATAGCCGGTCCGGTGGATGTGCTGCACGCCGTGCTGCAAGCTCTCGGCGATGCCCAGGGCCTCTACGCCTACAGCCCCCAAAGGCGCCCACCAGATCGCGGTGTTCATCCCGCAGGCACCGACCGCAAACGCCCGGCTGAGCCGGTGTACGTCTGCCCGGACACGCGGTGTGCACGTTTCTGGTGGCCGGACGGGCCCGCCCCCGTGCCCCGCTGCGCAATCAGCGGGGACGCGCTGCGCCGGAACCGGTTGTAGCCGATGGGCGGCATGCTGGCGGAACTCGGCAAAAAGCTCGCTGAACGGTGGCTGTCTCTGCTGGTCCTGCCCGGCGCCCTCTACCTGGCCGTCGCCGCCACCGCCCGCACCCTCGGCCACAGCCACCCCTTCGACCTCCACCGGCTCACCGGCCAGATCACCGAGTGGGCCAACGCCCCTGCCGTCGGCAGCACGGGAGGCCAGGTAGTGCTGCTGGCCGCCGCGCTGGGCGGCGCCGCCGCGGTGGGACTGGTCGCACAAGCTCTCGGTTCCCTGGCCGAACAGCTCCACCTCGCCGCCGACTGGCGCACCTGGCCTGTCGGGGCCTACAGCCTCGCACAGTGGGCCACCGAACGGCGGCAAACCAGCTGGGGGACGGATGCCGAAGCCTGGTACCGCCACCGTGACCGCGGTCCATGGGCCGACCCTGCCGCCCGGCAGGACGCGCACGCGAAGATGATCCGCATCTCCCCCGAGTGCCCCGACCGCCCCACCTGGAGCGGCGACCGCATCTACGCCGTAGCCGTACGCCTGGAGCGCGACTACCACCTCGATCTGGCCGCCCTGTGGCCGCCCCTGTGGCTGATCCTGCCTGACACTGTCCGCACCGAGATCACCGCCGCCCGCCAGGCCCTCGCCCGGGCCACGACCCTGACCGCCTGGGCCCTGCTCTACCTTGCCCTTGCCGCATGGTGGTGGCCCGCCACCGCCATCACGGCTGTCCTGGCCGTCACCAGCTGGCGCCGCACCCGCTCCGCCGCCGACACCTACGCCACCTTGCTGGAGGCCGCCGCCCGCCTCCACGCCCGCGACCTCGCTGCCCAGCTCGGCCTGGACCCCGCCGGCCCTTTCACCCAGGAATCCGGCGACACCCTGGGGCGCCACCTGACCCCCAGCCCGCCCCCCCGGCCGCCGGACGACACCCCTGTCATCGGCGCCTGAAAACCAGCCCGTCGTCCTGCGCCGCCTGGAAGGCAGCAGCACCGGGGCTAGGTCCGGAAGCGTCGGTGACGATGGCGTTTCCACTCGCCCCCTTCCTGCCGCTTGGGACACGGACAGCAGTCGCACGAGGGCCCGGTGCATGTCCGCCTGGTCGGGCAAACCGCGGGACACCTCGGACGGGGTCACTCCAGGTTGGGGGCACCGACGGAATTCCCTGATCAGAGGCCATTGAGGGGTCGATCAAGATCGTTTCCCATGTTCACGGAGATCATTTCCCACGGCCCTGGCAGACCGACTCTGATTGTGACTGGTCGCGATAGATGACATCTGGTCGAGGTGGATGACACCGGCGCCTCGGCGGCTGGCCGTCGGGATGCGCGGGCCCGTTGACCGGCAGACACCTTGGTCCCGGTGACAGATGAGCCGACCACTGCGAGCGAGTTCCCACAACCATCTATCGCGACTAGTCACAGGCGTACGCCGATGACCCATGCCGCATTGTTGGTGGTCGTCAGCCGTACAGCCACTGCTCCCAGGCTTTGCGGCCGGTCAAGGCGGTGGCGGGGATGCCCAGTTCGGTCAGCGCGCCGGGGTACACGCGCTCGTATGCCGTGTTGTAGGCGCTGGCGAGGCCGACGTCGCCGAGCAGCCACGGCGCGGGGGCGTGGTCAAGGTCGAACACGGCGAAGGCACCTTCGTAGCGGATGCGGCCGTGGAGCAGGCCGCGATCGAGCAGCGTGTGCCAGCCGCGCCCGACGCGCTCGACCTCGGTCATGCCCTTGGCGGTGTCGATGACGGAAGCGACGTCGAACCGGCGGGGCGGAATGCGGGCATAGAGCTTCGCGATCATCCACGGCAGGCCCAAGATCCGAAAAAGGTGTGTGCGATGAGCGCCGCCCGAGGAGACGTTGTAGAGCGGTCCGGCCGGTCCGTTGATGACGCCGAGGGAGATTGCAGGTTCCTCGGCAAGATGGTGGCGGAGGAACGCGGCGACCTGCTCGGGCTTGGTGGTGAGCAGTTCGCGGGCGGCGCGGGGTATCCAGCTGGGGCCGCGAGACGCCTCGGACCGGTCGAAGTCGCCCCAAACCTTATCGATGGCCTGCACGATAGCGTCGGTACGCACCCAGGCGGCGCTCTCGCTGAATGCCCAGTCGTGCTCCCGCTGGCGCTTGTAGAGGTTGAAATACGGCGACTGCGGCGCACTGGCCTGGAGCTGGGCGGTGGCCGCGCGCACCCGATCACTGATCTCGTCCTCGGGCCAGGCCCGCTGGAGTTGGGTGACGGCGGCGACGGTGGCGTCGAGCGCGGCGCGGTCGGCATCGAACGCGCGCAGGACATCCACCCGACCGATGCCGGGTGGGTCAGTGCAGGCGGCGGGGGCTTCTGGGCGTTCGTCGTGCAAGGTCAGGGTGGTCTGTGGGCGGTGACGGCTGGTGGCCTCGAACGACAGCAGGGCTTGCTCGGCGGCGTCGGGGGTGGCGCTCCAGCCGCGCACACAAAGACCGTCGACGCGGTTCGCGGTCAGGGCGCCGTCGCTGTGCCACGTCGCTTCCCAGGTGCCGCCCGGCCGGTCGAGGTGCACGGGCCGGCGCGCGAGGTCGGCTTCAAGTCGCCGAAGGTCGCCGCGGCGCCGGGCACGGGCGAGCAGGCTCGGCGCGGGGCGCAGCACACCCGCCAGGAGCTCTTCGTCGAGCGGATACTCTGCGCGCTCGCTGTGCCATTCGTGCAGGAGGTCTCGTGCCTGGGTGATGCGGTGTGCGGCCTGCTGGGCTGCGTCGCGAAGTTCGTCGCCGTCGAGGTGGTCATCGACGGCGGCGGCCGCGTGTCGGCCGGCCGCGGCCACCACCTGGTCCCACAGGTACAGCTCGTCGGCGGCCTGGTGCCACAGGTAGCCCTCACGGGCGGATGTGTCCGGTTCCTGGGCCGCGGTTAGGGACCGTACGATCTGGGCTCGTTCGGCGGGCGGCTGGCCGCGGCCGCGGCGTACGGCGAACTGCAGCAGGATCGAGGTGAGGCGGCGGGCGAGGTGCGTGGGCCGGGGGCGGCCGTCCTTCGTGGTGCACGCCTTCCTGCGCGAAGCCGCGCACGTGGGGCATGTCCAGTCCAGTGTGTCCCAGTCGGCCGCCACGCATCGGTCCTCTCGTCGGCGATCAGGTCAACCACCCCCCCCCGCGATGGGGATGGTTGCAGTGTGGCAGCGGGGACCGACACGGCAGTGCGAATTTGCCGCGCTCGGCTGTTCGTGACTGGTCGAGGTGGATAACACCGGCGCCTCGTCGGCTGGTCGTCGGGATGCGCGGGGCCGTTGACCAGCAGACACCTTGGTCCCGGTGACAGATCGGCCGACCACCGCGAGCGGGTGCCAACAACGATGACCAAACGGTGCCATCTATCGCGACCAGTCACACTGATCCTTGACGCGAACAGCCACTTTCAGCATGCGCGTCGAAGATATATTTGATTTTGCGGCGACACGGTTCCACCTGTCAGGAAATTGGAATGCTGGCAGGCTGAGTGAGCTAGCATCCCGCAATATTGATCGGCTTGCCGAATCCTGGGATCGGGAAAGTCTGTGCATTCCCTTGTGAAGGGTTTCAGTTCCGGTATGGATGCCGCGATGTCATTGTCTTCCTTCCGAGATTACGGGCATGCCCAGGGTGACGGGGGTGCGGCTGCGGGTCCGGGCGAGTCGGTCGAGTGAGGACAGTTTGTTCCGCGCGGCTTCGAGGCTGATCTGGAGTCCTTGGACCTCGCCGAGCCAGCCGTTGACGCGGGCCTCCTCGATGCGGTCACCGAGGTTGCGGATGATTTCTTCCAGCCGTCGCCGCTGCTGTGGGTCGACGCGGAGCATCGGGCACCGGACGCAGGCATGCTCGTGTGCGCAGGGGGTGCCGTAGGGACGCCCGCAGGTGCCCAGTTCGACTTTCCGCAACTCGAAGTGCTTCTGGAACTCGTCCCACTCCTGCTCGGTGGGTTCTCGGTATTCCGCGGCGGGGCGGTCAGCGCGCCGGGTGGCGAGGAATGCCCGGTAGGACCTGATCAGCTCCTCTTGGAAGACCGCGAGGTATGCCTGGGTGGTGTTCAGACTGTGGTGACCGAGGATCTTCGCGGCGATGTGGACAGGCAGGCCGCCGGTGACAGCGTCCGTGACGAACATCCTGCGGAAGTCGTGCGGGGTGTATCGCAGCGGCTGGCCGGCCCGGTCGGTGAGCCCGGACCGTTCCAGCGTGTCGTTGAGGAGTCTGTTGACGACTCGGGTGCTGATGATCTCCCTGCGCCATCCATTCTTGCGCTGGAACAGGTGTGGCAGCATTGGGCCGGTCACGCGTTCGTGTGGGTCGTAGCGGGCCGCGAGAGGGACGCGGCCGTCGTCTCCCCTGATCCGGCAGACCACGGTGGCCAGCACGCTGGCTAGTTCCGGGGTGACGAGGAGCAGTCGCTCCTCGTTGCTCTTGGACGGCACGATCTGCAGCAGGGGAACGACCTCGCCGCTGTCGGGCAGGCGGTAGGAGACCAAGGCCAGGTGGGTCAGCTCCAGCAGTTCCTCGACGCGGACGCCGGTGTGCCTCAGCGTCTCGATGAGCGCCCAGGCCCAGAACGCGTCTTCTTCAGCGCGCAGCAATTCGATACGTTCGCCGCTGTCTTCGTCCGTGACGAGGACTGCGTCCGGCCCGTGCTGGGTTGCGCTGCGGGTGTCCCACCGGTATCGGCTCCGGCGGTAGGTTCTCCCGGCGTGCTCGAAGGTCTCGCCGATGGGCGTCTGGCGGGCGGCAGCCAGCAGGGTGGCCTGGTCGTCGCGGTGCGTTTCTGCCGTCTCGACCAGCACGGGCAGGTGGGGCAGGCGCTCGCGGATGCGCTGGTGCACTTCCGCCGTCCGCGCGCGGTTGCGCTTGGAGACACCTTCGAGCTCGCTGCGGCGGATCGGGCAGCGGACCGCCCATGGTGCCCAGGATGGGTCTTCATGCGCCCACTCCTGGATGTCGAGGTATAGCGTCCGGACTCGGCCGAGGACCTCCAGGCGTCCCTTGCGGGGCCGTTTCGGCCCTCGTTTGCCGGAGGTGAAAGCGAGCCGGGCTTTCCAGGCGTCGGCGACTTCCGTGGGCAGGTCGAGGCTGTCGATGCCAGGGTGGTGCTGTTCGATGTCGGCCCAGAACGTGCCGGCCAAGGTGCTGGTGAGCTGGCGGAAGCTGCTGAAGTCCATGCCGGGGCGCCGCTCGTTGAGGTAGTGGACCAGCATGTCGCGGACCGGTGCGGACTGGATCCCGTGCTGGGCGACCAGTTCCTGGGTCGTGAGCTGGCCCAGCCGGATGGAGGCGCGCAGACTCTTGTCCGTGTCGAGGACGCCGATGTCGCGCAGTACGTCCCAGGCTCCGTGCAGGCCGCTCTTGTGCCGGTGGTAGCGGCTGATGTTCCAGGCGCGGAACTCCAGCACGTCGTCTGTCGTGATCTGGTGGAGATCCTTGCCGGTGTGGAGCACGATCTTGGACAGAGCGGTGAGGACTTCCGCGACCTGGCGTCCGGCCATGCCCCGGGCGCCGGCGGCTTCCTCTGCGCGGGTGAAGGTCTCGACGGACAGCTCCCTGCGCACGTCGGTGAACAGGCGGACGGCGCCGTAGCCGACCAGGAAGTCGTAGCTGGGCAGCACCAGGCGACACAGTAGGAGGGCGGCGAGGCCGCTGGTGACCTCGTTGCGGAAGTTCTTTTCTGAGCGCCCTTCGGTCGCGGCGGTGTCGGCAACCCAGCTCAGCGGCCCCGGGTCGGCTTCGCAGGACTCCCATCGCTCCTGCCACCCGTCGCCGGGCCGCTGCGTCAGCCACTCCAGCATGCGTTCGGCAGCGCGCAGTCGCGCGCGTGCCTCAGCAGCGGGCAGGTCGGCCCAAGTGCGCAGCTGGGACAGCTTGTGCAGCACCTCGTGGCTGGACAGGCTGTCGATCGGCCCGACGCGTCGGCAGGTCGGACCCCTTTGCTGGGCTCCGATGAAGGCGGGGAAGCGTTTTTCCTGCGAGGGCTGGGCGGGCGTGCTGGTCGTGGTGGTCATCGCGGTACTTCTCCGAAGAGCACGGCCAGGTCCGCTGCGTCGTAGCCGCGGGCCGGGGCGGGGACGGGGTTGAGTGCGGGTTGTTGGGTCTGCTTGAGGTCCAACAGGTGCTGGTGCACCCGGCGGATGACTTCCTCGGGCTCCTCTTCGAGGTAGAGCTGCGTGGTCGAGAGGTGGGCGTGGCCGAGGATGGTCTGGATGTCGCGGAGCGAAAGACTGCGGTCGCGGAGCATCCTGCGGGCGCAGGTGTGCCGCAGGTCGTGCATCGTCCAGTTCGTGCCAAGGGCATCGTTGACCCGGCGCAAGACGGCCCGGAGAGCGTCGTAGTTCAGCGGCTGCCGTGCCGGTGGGCCATCGTTGCGGCGCCGTCGCCGCAGGGTCCACCAGACCGGGTCGCTCGGCGTCAACGGGCCGATGCTGTCGAGGTAAAGTCGCAGCCAGACGAAGGCGTCGTTGCTGGCCGGCAGCCACTGTTCGGCTCCCGTTCCCTTGCGCCTGACCCGGACGAGCTGATCACCCCAGTCGAGGTCGCCGCAGCGGATGCCGAGAACCTCGGCGGCGCGGCTGGCGTTGCTGATAACCAGCGAGGCCAGGGCCCGGTCACGGTCCGAGCGCAGAGCCGCGAACAAGGCGTCCCACTGCTCATCGGGCATCGCTCGCGGACGACGCTTGGGAACAGGCGGGTTATAGCGCAACCGGCCTTCAGGCCGGAAAGGCTCCAGCGGGTTGTGGTGCGCGTTCGGCCGACGCCCCCCGCAACGTTCCTGAGGCACCGGGTTGACCAGCGGCCCAGCTCCCCGCTCGATCCAAAACTCGTAGAAGCTGCGGATCACCGCGTTGCTGTGACGGATCGTGCGGACGGCGTACTGGTCTCCCGGGTGCTGCTTACGCGTGATCGGGTTGATCGTGCCGGCGGTAGCGGCCGTCTTCTTCCTGGGCGTATGGCGCAGTTTCGTGGTGCGTTGCAGCCACAGCACGAACTCGCGCACCTCCGCCGAGGTCACCTTGTCCCATTCGACGTCGACGACCTGGAGCCACCGCCACCACCGCAACAGGTCGTAGGCATAGCTCCGGACGCTTCCAGCACGGCGGCCCTGGGCGACGAAGTCACGCAGGTACCGGCGCACCGGCTCGATCGGCTGGCCGTCGGCGCCCTGTACCTCGTACGGCACCACACCGTTGGTCTCCACCACCCGCCCCCACCGCGGGAGCCGGATCGCGTCGACATCGCGTTCCACATCGTTCGGCATCGCCACGCAGATCCCTCCATTCGGGTTGCGTGACTTCCTACCGATGCAGCAGGACGGATCGACCACGACACGCGCGTGTCGCTGCCCGTAGTCCGGTCAACATGTCGGCTGGAGCCCATCCAGTCTCCGGCTCCAGGGCGGGAGTCGTAGCACCACTGGTGAGGAAGGCTCCGCTCGTCCGTCCAGTCCTTCACCTCCTGGGAGGTCACCTGGTGCGCCGGGGACCACTCGTGCACGATCCGGGCCGTGTTCTCGGTGGTCGTACGCAGCGCGGGCCGCTTCTTACGGTCAGGGCTCTCATCGGCCCTGATCCCCAGGACGTTGGCGCAGACCGCCGGACGGCCGAGCCGCTTCTTGTGGTCCCTGACCATGGAGCTGAAGGCGCCGTAGATGGGGCCGGTCTTCCAGTCGCTCCGGCAGGGGAGTACGCCCTTCCACGGCCAGTCACCGCGCTCGGCGATGTAGGTCAGCAGGTCGTAGGGGACCCGTTCGCCCTCCAGTTCTCGGGTCCGGCGGACCTCGATGTGCCGCTCGGGAGGCACGCCCAGGGCGCGGCTGTGAAGGGCCGCCAGCTCGCTGCTGCCGGGGTAGCGGATGCCGTCGACGGTGACGGCGGGCCACTCCAAGGGGCCGAGCGAGGCGTGGATCGTGTAGACCCGGTCCTCGACGCCGGCGGCGCGCGCAGCGTCCAGGGCCAGGGCGGCAGCCCGAGGGCCGTCCTTCCCGCCCGAGAGATTGAGGATGTAGATGTCGACCTCGTCCGGGACGAGGTCTGGTACGCGGGCGGCTTCGTGCTCGTCGGGAAACAGGCCGAGCTGCAGACTGCTGCTCATGGAGGAATCTCCTTGGGAGCTGGGGTTGGTGGCCTGTCGGCCGGGCGTTGCCGCGCCCGGCCGACAGGTGATGGAGCAGGTGCCTCAGGCGAGGGACTGCCGGGGCTCGTCCCGGAGGACGGGCCCGCCGCGGTGCTGGCGGGCGCGCTTGAGTACGGCGGCCGCCAGTGCCGCGGTGTCGGCGGCGCGGGTGTGGACCTTGCGGGGAGAGCGGTAGACCTCGACGGCGCCGTCCAGGACGGCGAGCCACCCGCCGGGGACGGCCTTCGCGTGCCCGGAGCTGTCGCCGCGCTCGTCGACGGGGGTGCCGCTGATGGTGACCTCGGAAGCGTCTGCCAGGGGGACGCGCAGGCACGGTCCCGCCTTCTCGTGGCTGGAGATCCAGCCCAGACCCCCGGTCTCCAGGCCGCCCACGAGCGAGATGGTGCAGTCGTCCGGCAGGTCCGCGAGTCGGACGTCCCGGGTGTAGTGGGTGAGCGTGATGTCGAGGATCCGGAGAGTGGAGACGTCGACATGGACGGCGTGGGCGTGGCCCTGCGTCTGGACGGTCCACTCGTAGAAGTAGCGGACGTCGTCACCGGTGCAGAGCACAGCAGGACCGAAGCCGGTCAGTGAACCGTCCGACAGCGCGCGGGTGAACCTGAAGAACCGCTTCACCTCGTACGCGCCGGCCGGGAGGTTCGGCAGCGGCGTCCGCTCGCCCGAGCCCGGCAGGTCCGCGAAGGTGGTGATGGCGCGGGCCTGGACGAGCGTGTGCTCGGTGAACCCCACCCGGGCAGTTGACGACTTCGACGACCAGAACTCGTGGTGGTGGCGGGCGGCTGATGCGTGGAGCGCTGTCGAGCGGTGCGCGGACCCGTACCGGTCGTAGACCGTCACCGTCCAGTACACGGTTCGGGCTTCTGTTTTGATCACGTCTGCTCCTGTGTCGGCTGGTGACCGCTCCAGGTTGCCGCCTGGAACTTGAAATCAATTATACTCGCTTTTTGGGGTGGTGCAACCCCCTTAAGCGGAAGGGCGTGCAGGTCAGGGCCTTGACGCGGCGGGCCTGTGTCCGACTGAACGCGGCAGCAGTTCAGGCCGCTTGATCACCCGCCCGTTGCTCCGGTCGGACTCGATAGTCCGTCACGGGCCGGCCGTCGCGGAGCACGGGGGGGTGAGGTGCAGGCTCTCAGGAATGAGCCAGGGCGTCTGCCCGCAGGTGGGCAAACAAGGCCTGCACCTCCTGCGGGTTATCCCCGTCCGAGGTGAAGGAGAGGATCGCTTGCAAGACGTGGCGGGCGAGGTCGCCGGTCGCCTGGACGTCACCGCTGGCGGAGAGGGCCCAGCCGGACACCATGCTCACCGCCACCGTGGTCATGTGCAAGATGAGGCCCTCTGACTCCGTCAGCGCCTCTTGCCGGTCGGCCCCATCCTGATCTGAGATGCCAGTGGCGATCAGCACCATGGTCTGCATCCTGCTGACGCCGAACTCGGCGATCAGCGCGGCCAGCGGCTGTTCGTCATGCCCGCCGCGGACCAGGGCGGCCAGAGCGTCGTTGTCATCGGACCACGCCGCTTGCAACGCGGCGACCACACGCATGACCTGATCCGGGGTCAGCTCTGGCGACATGGCGGCAGCGTAGCCACCCCGGTTCGGCCCCGGACGTGATTCAGAGTCGAAGTCCCTCGAACGAGGCAGGAGACCGGACCGGGATGAGCCCCGCCCCACAACCGACGGCCTTCGGGCATGCCTGAGAGGGGTCGCTTTCAGGCAGGGGCAACTACAGCGCGGGCAGTGGCCAGGTTTGGTCGTCGACGCCGAGGATGAGCACGTGGTGTCCGACGGTCCGGATGGTGTCGCCGGTGACCTGCTCGACGTCCAGACGTAGCCGGACGCGCCCGGCGCCTTCGCCGTTGGCCGCGAGGTCGCGTTCCAGCTCGTCGTCGAGGAGGTCCAGGGCGGCCTCGGCCGCGGCATAGTCGGCCAGGCCCTGGGCGAGGAGCCGGCGGGTGATGGTGTCGCGTACCTGAAACATCGGGGCTCGTTCCTCAGCTGGTGGGGTGGTCACGGGGTGGGGCCGGTGAGCTTGGGGCGTGCCGCGCTGACCGCGCGCGACCAGATGTCGGGGCTGCCCCCGTGCTCGCGGGCCAGGGAGGCGGCGAGGCCGCGGACGTCGCCGCGCTCACGCAGGGCCGCCAGGGCGATGTCCGCCCGCCGCTCGGCCTCCGAGGGCTTCGGCGCGGCTGCAGGGTGTTGCGCGCGGGCGGTGCGCACGACGTACTCCCAGGACTGCTGCGGTCCGCCGTACTGCACGCTGAGCTCCGCGGCCAGCCCCGGGGTGTAGCCGCTGCGATCGATCGCCTCGGCGGCATACTGCGCAGCGAGCTGCGTGGCGGTGAGCGGCTCCTCGCCGGTGCGGGCGCTCAGCTCGGCCGCGAGAGCCTCTTCGAGGGCGGAGGGCCGTCCGACGGCCGCCTCGGCCTGTGCACCGGGTCGGCGGCCGGCCTTGCCGAGCTTGTCCCCGGTGCGCCCCCGGTCGAAGTCCTGCAGGTCGCCGATGCGGAAGCCGGCGATCGGGCGGCCGGTGGGGCCCTCGACCGGCTCGTCGACGGGGTTCGGGAAGTAGCCGGGGTTCGCCTGTTGGTACTTGCGGATCACCGAGGCCCCGGCGAAATTCAGCAGGGAAGCGGCCTTGTTGATGGAGACGACCGTGTCGGGGTGGAGCTCGTACAGCTCGGGGTCAGCCTTGAGGACCTTGCTCGCCTTCTCCTCCTGGAACCAGGTGTAGAAGGCGCGGAACTGCTTCTCGTCGTAGAAGTCGGTCCCGTCGATCCGCTCCTTCTCCGGGTGCCGGTGCTTTTTCGGGTGCTCGTCGCGCACCTTGTACCAACGGGCCGCGCTGCCGACACTGGCGCCGGTGAACTCGCGGATCCAGTCGCGGTTGACCACCGCGCGGCCGCCGACGACGCGGCGCTGCGGGTTCAGGGCGTTGGGCATTGCACTCTCCGGTTCGGGTCGCGGCCCTATACTGAGGGCCTACTCCTCTTGTCTGTCCGGTGCTCGCACCGGCGGGCGGGTCGGGTTGGTGTGGTGGTCGGCGGGACGTTCGGCCGGGGTTGCCGCCCTGGGTCGACACCCTCGTGAGAGGGTGCCTTCCGCTGGCCACCGTTTTCTTAACGCTGCTTCGCGTAATCAATATGACGCTCTTGGTGTGTGGCTGTCAATCTCGCCGGCATACCGGCCCCGTCACGCGCGGTCGCGATGCGCGGCCCACGCGCGTTCGAAGTGCGGAACCTGCTTGTCCCGGACGTAGAGCGGGGCGGTCACCATCAGTTCCTCCGTAGTGGGAAGGGCCGGACCGCGCCGTTGCACCCATGCACGCACCCGCCCGTAGCGTTCGTCGACCTCAACCGGGATGTTGTGCCGTTCCGAGATGCTGCGCAGCCGCCGGCCGAGTGCGGACGCCCGGCCCACGTCGACCGTTTCCACTGAGCGCAGTGCCCGGCCGCGGCGGGTCGGGTCCGCTTTCGCGACCGGCAGGATCCGGCGCACGTGGTACAGCGCCCACGGGCAGTCGAGCTCCTTCTCGAAGGCCGCGAGGACAGGGCGGTCGGCGGGACGGTCTGGATCGAACTTCTCCAGCAGGCTGTCGCGGCCGAACAGCCGTGCCTTCGGGTTGAGGCTCACCGACGTGTACTCCAGGCGCAGCACCCGGCCGCCGATGTCCGGGTGTGCGCGCATCCGGTCCAGGTGCGCGGCCATGGCGCCCATCGAGATCGGGAAGCAGCAGAACGTGCAGTAGGACTTCTCCCACACCACGCCGAACCGCTCGTACAAGAACGCCTCGCACCGTTGTCGCCCCCACCCCCATTCGATCAAGGGATACAGCCCCTGGCGCAGGGGGTTCTTGCTCGCCCGCTGGTCTCGGAGGCTGCGGGGGACCTCGTCGGCGTTGAACCCCATCACCTGACGGAACGGCCGGCCGCCGATCTCCTGGGCGATCAGCGCGTCTCCGACCTCGCCCTTCGCGTGGAGGCTGCACAGCCGAATGCCCCCCTGCTGGGGAACCGTGCCGTTCGCCTCGTACTCGTCCTCCTCCAGCGACCAGGGCCCGCGCCGGACGATCCGCTCGGGCCGGCGGGAGTCGTCCATGACCACGATCTCCAACGCGCGGCTGGCCCGCGCGACTTGGACCAGCCGGACCCGGTGCTCACGCAGAAGCGGCAGCACATACTGCTCGGCGTGAGCATAGGTGGTCGGCCACTCGCTCCCCGTGATCTGGTGGATCACCATCGTGCGCGCCAGATCGACGCCGTGAGCGGACGGGTTCTCCAGCATTCTCACCAAGTACGCGCTGCTGTCGACGCCCAGCCCCCAGTTGATGACCAGCTCGGTGTCCTCGGCGCCGGTTCCGAACACGGTGGTCATGCCGCACCTCGCTGGTCGGCCTTGGGGTACGGGTAGGAGGTGGCGGTGAGCCGCAGCCCGGTGCGCGGCCCGATGTAGGCGGCGTAGCGGTGGTTGCCTCCGTGGGCTACGACCCGCGCGCCGACGGCCTGCAGGGCTTCAGCCAGCCAGGCATGTCCGGGCTCGCTTTCGCCGCGGGGGCGGGCGCCGAGAGCGACCAGGCGCCGCTCGACCCCTCCGCGGCCCCGCTCGCCGTTGCGGACCTTGGACATCGCGCGGTCGGAAGCGCGCGGGTTCGCCGATTCTTACATGCGGTCGTGCTTCAACCCGCGCGGCGATGGCGGCTTTGGCAGACCCCGCGTGCGAGTTCGCCGCTCAGACAAGCGACGGTCTGCACCCGCACCCGAGCACCACCAAGCAGTTCGAGGCACCACTGTGACTGCCAGCGCCCGCGTCGCAGCGTCCTTGACGGAGGCAATCGGCGAGTTCCAATACCGAGTCCACCATAAGGCCGCTCCATGGCGGACATGCTTGACGTCTTGGACCGGGAGAAGGGCCTGGCCCTGGCCGAGACCCTCACCGAGGCCGGCGAGCGCATCTTCGGCGACGCGCCGCGAACTCACCCTTGGGACGTGGACGACCGGGCACGGCCCGACGACCTTGCCGCAATCCTCGCCAAATGCGCGTCCCCCCCTGAGCCGGGTGGGCGTTACGTGATGGCGTGACCTTCGAGGTGCTGCCGCCCCTATCGCAATGAAGGTCCGGCCAGCCACCCAACCAGTGCGCACCTGGTTCCCGATGTGACGGGTGTGACCTGGTGGTGTACGAAGGCGGGGAGCACGACGATGCTGCCCTGTGCCCTCGGCATGGGTTGCGGCGTGCCGAACACCTCGAAGTCACCGCCCTCGTAGTCGCGACCATCGCTGAGTTGGATGCTGACGGTCAACTTCCGTTTCGACAATGGTCGCTCGAGGCCATAGTCGTTGTGCCAGTGGAAGTGCCCGTGGCCCCCCACGTACTCGAGGAACTGCGGGGGTTTGACGATATTGGAGACGTCCAGCTCGAAGTAGCTGCGGTTCAGTGCCTCGCCCGCGTCCCAGATGAGTTGATAGACGTCCTCGAACAACGCCGACCGCGGAAGCAGACGTGAATGGCCAACGCGGTGATCAGGCAGGGACTTTTGGCCGACGACGCCAGGGGCGACAACATCGAGAGACCTGCACCGCTCGGCGAGCTCTGCACATACGGCGGGGGCGAGCCCGGGCACGATCGTGGCCCACTGCCCGGGCCTGCCGATGACACGGGCGCTGGTGTCCATCATCTCGCTGCCTCGCCTGCCAACGGTCGGAGCATCATGTGGTCGAAGGGTCTCTCGGCGGGGATGTTCAGTGCGCCGGTGTCCTTCACGGCTCGTACGAAACCCGCGATGAGCGAATCAGTTTCGGCGGCCGCGTGCTTCTGCAGGAACCTACGCAATTGTGAGGGCTCGTCGAGCGCGGCCAGGGCCCCGACTACAACCCGGTGGTCGGGCTCGGTGATGCGGTGCAACATCGTCACGGCGCTCACATGGCGCAGCTCGGCAACCACGGCGTCGCCAAACGGCCCCGCCACTCCCGGCCACCGCGCGTCCGACCACTCAAGCGCGGCATTCACCAGTGCCGAGGCTGCCGCGGTGCGACTGAGTTCGCGCACCACCAAGAACGCCGTGTGCACGTCGCAACGGGCGATCAGCGTCTCCACCATCTGGCCAAGCCCCGTGGCACCGGAACGGATCAGCATTCTGACCAGCTGCACGGTGCGCGTGCGAAGTGGATCATCCTTGCTGGGGTCGAGAGCGATGGCGGGAGGAAAGTAGGCGTACTCCGGGATGGGGGCGGAATGCCCACAGGTGCGAGCCACCAGGGTGACGCTCGGGCAACCAAGATGCACTACGGAGTGGATCAACGCGGAGCCTTCGTGGATCTCGTGCACAGCTCCGACGTTAAGCAACTCCGCATCGGTGGCGACGACCCGCCCGATCATGAAGTGGTCGTCGACCCGTTGCGTTTCGGCGAATTCGAAACGGGTGTGGACGCTCTGACCGTCCAGGACGGCGAACGCACCGGAGAATCCGTGCGCGTGCACGTCGGTGCTGCTCTGGACCCAGTACAGCGCGTCGAGCTGAAAATCGCCGTCGTGGTAGAGCGTGACGGGCGGTTGCCCGAAGGTCTCGTCGAGCCGCGGCTGAAAGGGGAGCTCGGCGCCGTCGAGTACCCAGTGCAGGACATCGTCGCCCGTGACGGGCTCGCGGGCGAGTCCATCAGAAATGGCCCGGGCGGCAATGGCCGGAAACGATTCGGGGGTGTTGTCGGCCCGTCGCCAGCGGTGCCTGAGCTCGGCGGCCGTGTAGGACCTGAAGCCGTCGACCCGACCGCGTGCCACCGTCTTGCTGCCCGTCACGATGCTGCAACCTCCTGGCTACCGGCCAATGGAATCGAAGGCAACCTTGCCCGGTAATCTACAATCCAGGTTCTGCGAAGAAACCGCATCGTCCGGGTCAGCTGGGCGGCGGTGAGTTCGTCGTTCTGGTCGCGCTGAAGCCGCTCGTGGATTTCGTGACCCGTCGCTACGCCGTCAATCACCGCCAGCACGGACAGAGCCTCCGCATTGAGTGGCTGGAGTCTGCTGCCCCACGGTGTGACCACCTTGACGACGACGGCCGACGCCCGGCTCTTGACCGAGGTCGTTGGCCCGGGCAGGAACGAATAGTCGACGGTATAACCTTCGGCGGCGATGACGGGCACCAGTCCCAGGATGGAGTCGAAGTCCGCCGCCGGCTCGACGAGCACGCCTTCGATCACCGCGAAGTCCAGCCCCAGTTCGAGCATCGTCCACAACGCGTCGGACGGCGTCTCGACGATGGGCTGCCCGGAACCGTTCAACGACGTATTCAAGATCATCGGCACGCCTGTGCGCTCGTGGAAGCGTCGAATCAGCGCGTGGAACCGTGGCTGGAGCTCTTCGTGAACGGATTGCATGCGCGCGCTGTCGTCGACGTGCGCGACGGCGGGCACCCGGGAGCCGCAGCCCGGTCGGAAGGTGAACGTGCGTAGCATGAACGGGCTGTCGCACCGCGTCTCGTCGACGTCGAACCAGGTGTGGACGTGTTCGGCCAGCACCGATGGAGCGAACGGGCGGAATGCCTCTCGCTGCTTCACGTCGCGGTTCAGCCTCACCTTGTGCTCCCCACGGCGAGGATCCGCCACGATGCTGCGCTGCCCCAGCGCGCGTGGGCCGAGTTCGCTCCTGCCGTCGAACCACGCCCCGAGCTGTCCGCGCTCCAACCGGTCCGCAGCGACGTCGGCAATGTCGGTCACATCCCGGTCCGGGCACACAGCGACAAGCGGGATCGATCGGATGGCTTCGCGTACTTCGCTCGGGCCGTAGCGGTGCCCGAATCCCTCAGTCACCAGCCTGGCGGGGCGGTGCCGGCGGTGACGCCAGAGTCCGTAGAACGCGGCGCCTACGGCGGGTCCGCTGTCCTCGGCGAAGGGCGCGACGAAGACATCGGAGAAGCCAGACTCGTGCATGAGACGTTCGTTGACCAGACAGTTCAGCGCCACGCCGCCGGAGTAGCACAGGTGCGCTGAGGTGGACGATGCGCGCAACCGACTCACCAACGCCAGGATCGCCTCCTCAAGGGCAGCTTGAACGGAGGCGGCGAGGTCGGCGTACTCCCGCTGGCGCAGAGGCCATCGATCGGAGTGCCGAAACCGCTTCGGTACCGCAGTGGCGAACGTCGCCAAGCCGTTGGTCACGGACACGAATTCGTGCGGCTGAAACGACGGTGTACCGAACGGAGCCAGCCCCATGACCTTGCCCGCGTCCATGGGGTCGTCGAAGATCTGCTGAGCGACGGCGGAGTACATGCCGCCAATACTGCCGAAGCTGGGCATTCCCGCGTTGGGGCGGTCCAGCCATTTACCTGCTGGGACGAGTTGTTTGGCGATGGGACGGACGGTCGGTCCCGACGCCTCGTACGTCGAGATGATCTCCCAGCCGCCGGGTGCGCCGATGACAGCGCGGCGCTCCTCTTCGTTGAGATCTTGATCGGGTGACCCCATTCCGTCCACGACGAGGATGGCGGCATCCGAGAAGCCCGACACGGCGTAGGCGCTGATGGCGTGGCCGAGGTGGTGCGAAATCCGCAGGGTAGGAATCCCGTTAAAGCATGGGCGCAGTTGATGATTCAGGCTCACGTCCTGTTCGGTGTGCCCCACCTCCCCCTGCACGCACAGCACGATGGCGTCCAATTGCCCTGGCTCGATGCCGGCATGGCGAAGACAGTACTCGGTGGCCAGGCTGGCGGAGGCGCCGTAGGTGCGGTCGCGCTTGATTCCTGAGAGGCGTTCCTCTTGGACGGCAGCGACGATCTCGGTTCCGTGCAACAGACATGCACCGCCATTGTGTGCGGCGCTAAGTCCGAGAATCCACGGCGTTTCAGTCTTCCCCAAGTGTTCTCCCGCCCTATCATCGGAAATCGGAGGCGACCCGGCGCACATGCCAAGCCTATGCCCAACGGCTGGCGTCGTCGTCGAATTATCCGGTAGAAGGCCACCCCGTTAACCCATCCGAACGAAGCCCGCACGCCAAACGGCGGAACCTCGAGCAGGTTCAGTACGGGGATTGCGGCTACGGTCCCCACGAATGGAGGCGGAATGCTGAAACAGCTGCCGCTCCTGAACGTTGCGAACACATCCGGGTGCGGGTCATGCGCGTCCAAAACCCGCCCACCGGACATCTCCGCCCTCGCGTTGCAAGAAGAGATGCGCACCCTGGTGCAGCGAGCAGCCGACCAGCAGGCCGAACATGTCACGCTGAGCGCAGCGCCGACTGACTCGGGGCCCACGGAGCTCACGCTCGCGCTCGACGAACCCGTGTCACTGGTCAACGAACTACACCACGAGCCGGTGAACGATTCCCACGTTTGGGTCGGCGTCCAGGAGGCGGCGCTGGCCGTGGCGGACGACGCACAGCACCGGCTCATCGTCAGGCTCGTGGCCGGCGAGTCGCCGCTCAGCATCGCGAACGACGTCGGATGGAGCGATGTTTCGAACGTCGTGTCCCTCCTGGCGACCTCCGGGCTGATTCGCGGGTTGACGGGCTACCGTGACCGCACACCCGTCGGCGTCAGGGTGTTCGCTCGCCTCCACCTCACGCAGGCCTGCCAGCTCGAATGCGCACACTGCTATGCGGATTCGAGCCCGCACGTCGATCGCGCGAACGAGCTCCCAACGGCGCGGTGGCGCAGGTTCATCGACGACTTCGCCGCGCTCGGGGGCCAGCAGGTGCTGTTCACCGGCGGGGAGGCGCTGATGCATCCCGGCTGCCTCGAGCTCATGGCGGCCGCCAAAGAGCATCGCATGAAGGTGACGCTGTTCAGCAACGGCCTGCTGATTCCCAAGCTGGCTGAGCAAATTCATCCGCTGGCCAATTTGGTGCAAATCAGCATCGATGGACCCGATGCCGAGTCACACGATGCCATCCGCGGCCGCAACTCCTTCAAGCACGCAATCGCGGCGGTGGACAGGTTGGCTGAACTGGGCACTCCGACGCGCATCGGAATGACGATCGTGCCCGCCACATGGCCCAACTGGGTGCAGAAATTCACTCAGCTGCGAGATCGCTTCGCGGGGGCGCCGAACGTCGTCTTCAAGTTCACCTACGGCATCATGCCGCACGGCCGCGGCAGCCAGATTGACCCCGCCGGGCCGGCGTCGCGAGAGGAAGTGAACGACTTCCTCAGAGCGGTCAACGGTAGCGCTCCAGAGATCACGCGGTATATGGCCACGTGCGGGTACGCTGATCAGATGGTGATCGGACCCGATGGGTCGGTCTACCCCTGCCACCTGCTGGACGGGAAGGTCTGCCACATCGACGATATGCCCGTGCGCAAAATTGTTGACCTGGTGGCGGGACTGGCAACCCAGGTCGACGTGGACCATGTCGAGGGCTGCAAGACGTGTGAAATTCGGTATCTTTGCGGCGGGACGTGCCGCGTACGCGACAGCAAGAACACCGGCTCTCGCCTGATTACCACGTGCACGCCTGAGGACAAGCGTCGTATCTACGTGAAGATGGCTGGCGATTTCGTTCAGCACGTGCGGTAACAGCCGAGAAGGGGTAAATCATGGCCGACGAACCCAAGGTGCCTGAGTCTCTGGAACCGGAGTGTGAGGACACGCTTCGCGTCCCCGAGGAGAGCGTTCACCTGTCCAGCAAGGGATTGCGGATCGTGCTCGACGAGGCCACGCTCGCGGACCTCAGCGATCTGTTGGATCAGAACTCGGAATGTGCGCCCGGGTGTGTCAGCCTGCCCGGTGGGCCCCGCTGCTGACTCCCAGACGAGGCTCGGGGGGCAGTAGTCGACCAACCGCGCCTGGTCCTTGACGAGGGGGCGTCCCCGGCGTCCTGGGCTGGGCCTTGGGGGACGGCCCGGTTCGGGGTTTCGGTTGGCCTGCAGCTCGCGAGTAGCGCTTGCGTGCTGTGTGCCAGCGTTGTCGCTGCTGTGCGCGATCCGTCTGCGGGCCGCGAGCGGTTCGTCCAGCGACTGGACGGCTGACGGCCCGCCTCACCTCGGCAGCTTGGCTGTGCGTTCGGGATGGGCAGTCCCTACGTAGTGCATGGCGGTCTTCTCCGTGATCCCGAACAGGCGCATCAGCTTCAGCGGATCGCCGCAATCGAACGCCTCGTTGAGGATTCGGTCCTGGCGCAGGCCGTCCAAGGTCACGCCTTTGGGTAGCACCCCTCGGAGCGTGCCGATGTTGATGGCTGGCTGGTCGGGGTCGAGCGCGGTCTTCTGGCTGACCAGCAGATGCGGGTTCGTCGAGGCCGGCCAGCGGCGGTGGCGGTAGGTCAGCCACTCGGCGGCAAGGCGGTGCGTGAACTGCTCAAGGTAGAGGGTGTGCCGCAGCAGGCCGCGTCTGATCTCGACGGTGCCGCGGGCGAGGTCCACATGGTCTGTCTGGATCGTGCGGATGTCGTGGCCGGAGACCGCGTGCACGGCAGCCAGGGCGACGGTCAGGCGCCCGAGCGGAGTGGCGGCGTGGTCCAGCAGCCCGGCCAGCAGGTCGCTGGGCAGCGACTGCGGCATCCCCTTAAGGTCGCCGACGGGGAGGTTTCGGGCGGGATCGCGGAAAACGACGCGTTGCCGCTTGAGGGAGCGGAACAGGCTGCGCAGGACGATGGCGAGTTGCCGGCGGGCGTGGCCGGACAGGCCGTTCACGGCGTCCTCGACCTGCTGCTGAGTGATCTCCCGCAGCGTGGCCACCCCGGTCGCCGTCCAGTCAGTGAGCACCGGCTGGACGTAGGCGAAGTAGCGGCGGACGCCGTCCCACCTGCGGAACTCACCCTCCCGGCGGCCCTGGCTGCGCAACACGTCTACCCAGGCGCGGACCTCGCTCGCGAAGGGCTGCGGCAGCGCGTCAAGGGCGGCCTCGATCCAGGCCAGGTCGGCGTCCCGGTGGAGGTCCGGGTCCTCGATGAGCAGGCCGCGGGCGCGCAGGAACTGGCACACAGGCTTGGCGGCGAGGTTTGGATCGAGCTGGGCCAGGTCGTGGACGTCACGCTCGAGGACGGCCGCCTCGGCGCCGAGCCAGTACATGAGGATGGTGAGGGTGTGGATGTTCTTGCGGTAGTCCGGGGCCTGTTGGTCCGCGCGCAACTGGAGGTACTCCTCCACTAGGAGCCGCGCCCGCTCGGTCAGAGGCAGATCGGCCCGCGGTCGGCGCCGGAGCCGGGCGAGCACTGGTGACCAGTCGCGTCGAACGGTGAACAGCGTTTCCTGTCCGCGAACCACCCATTCTGCGGGTGCCTCGTCTGCGACAGCAGCAGGCGAGGCATCGCCTGGCACCGGCAGGACGGGGCCGCCCACGCCAGCGGGGAGGGTGATCTCCAGTTGAGTGGCTTGGGACGTCGCGGGCCTGGCTTCGTCCAGGAGGCGGTACGGATGACAGGTGCGGCAGCGGTCGGCACGCAACGGCAAGTTCTCACGGCGGCACCGTACGCACTGGCCGCGCGGATGTCGCTCGCGCCAATGTCGGCACGGAGAGCAGCGGAACCCAGCCCGGCGGCCCACTGGCATCCAGCCGTGGCAGTCCCGACACTGCCGCGGCGCGCGCGGCGGAATCGGCACCGGATCAGTGATGTACGGGGTGCGGGCGGGATGGTCCGTGCGGGAAAACCGCATCGGCTCCGGTGCCGCTGCCAGCAGGCCAGCCCGCAGCAGAACCAGCCGCACCGCATCCCGGTGAGTGGGCAGGTCCCGCAGCATCGGCTCGGGAAGCCGATCAGCTCCCTCGGCCTCACCGACCGCCAGGGCGAGGCGGACTATCTCAGCAACCTGGTAGTGCCAGCCCTGGCTCATGCCATGCTCGGCCGCCATCTCCACCAGGACGGAACGGGCACGGTCCCAGCCGGACAGCGGCCGACCGATGATCGCCCGCACAGTGGCATCCGTCAAAGTGCGCGGCATGGTGAACAGGGCAAGCTGGCGGCGAAACCCTGGCACAAGCACGGTCGCCGCTACGGCGGGTGCCTGCTCCTGCCTGAGCTTGAGCCTCCACGCCTGGCTCACGCGGCGCCCACCATCGGTCCTTCGGACCAGCTTCCGGGCCTACGTCGCGTAGTCGCGCCACGTGCCGACGATGAGCTGCAGGTCGCGCGGCCGGGCCCCTGCACCGCCCAGGGCCCACTCGGCGTCATCGACGGCCCGGATCGCCTGCAGACACGGCTTGCACAAGCCATCGGTATTCAAATGGGCCTCGTGCCGACATCGCGGGCATTCTCCCCGCCCAGGGTACGTCTGCTTCCAGGCCCGGCAGCCGTGGCACGTGGGGGTCCACCGCAGTACCGACCAACTCAGGCACATCTCGCAACTGCGGGCGCTGCCACCCTCGTTCGCCATCTCCGATTCCTCAGCTCGGCGGCAACGAGCGCGGCCCGCCGCGACGAGGTCCGCGCGGCACCGGCCGCCCCGGCCCCGACGACTGAACCTCGGCACCCACGGCCACGTCGCCAGCCTCCCCTGCCGGCTGGGCGCCGGCGAGCGGTTCGGCCTGGAGTAGATCCGCGACGGTGCAGTCCAATGCCGCACACATCAGGTCCAGGTCGTCCAGCCGCACCGTGACCGGAGTCCCGCCCCACAGTGCGGCGACCTTGCTCAGCGAAGGGTTGAACCCCACCTGCTGGAAAGCAGCCAGCACCTCGGTCGGCCGCCACAGGTCCCGCTGGGCGGCCACCATCCGCAGATTCCACCTCACCGGAGGTTCCCCTTGTCCATCACCAGTCGTTGGGCCGCCCGGGAACTCGCGGCCAGGTTCGCGTGCTCCGGGTCGGCGTGCGCGGTCGCCATGTACCGCAGGGTCGTGGTCGCCCAGTCGTGTCCGAGGACCTTCTGTACCTCCCACAACGTCATCCCGCGTTCGTAGTTGTGGGTGGCGCAGGCATGCCGTAGCAAGTGCGGGAACAGGTCGCTGACCGGTCCGCTCAGATAGGCGCCGGCCGCCTGGTGCAGGGCCCGGCGGAACGTCGAGGGGATGATCGCCGGCGCGATCGGAAGGTTCAACGCCGCCACCGCCGTGGGTTTGCGCTCGGACGGCCACAGCGGCGCCTTGGGATGCTCGACGTCGTCGCCGAACTCACCGCGAATCTCCTCGATGTACCACCACAGCAGAGCGCGGCCCTCCTGGAACATGTACGCCTCGCGCGGCCGGGGCCCCGACCCATGGGCACCCTTGCCGAGCACGACAAAGCGGCCCCAATGTCCGTGCTCCCAGTGCAGGTCGCCCATGCACACCCCACACAGCTCGGCCGCCCGGACCCCGGACAGGTACGCCACCTTCGTCATCACGTAATCGCGGCACGCGACCAGGTACTTCCGGGCGTTCGGCAGATCCTCGCGCCAACGGCCGAAGAAGTCCCGCAGCGCTGCCTGAGAGGGCGGGATCCGCAGACCGAAATCGCCGCGATGGCGCGGCCGGTTGAACAGGTCGATGGGCGACTCGACCGTGTGGCCGAATCGGCGCATGATCTCGCCGGCGTAGCGCTGTTCGAGGAACGCGAAGTACGCGTCGATCTTGTTGATCTTGCCGCGCAGAGTCGACGGGGCACGCTTCCCAGGTCCGGCGAAGTACCGGTCGACCTCGCGGGAAGTGAGCTGCCACGGCACCGTGCCGTAGAACTCACAGACCTCCACCACCGGTTTGATCAGGCCGTCCAGCGTCGTCGGTGCCAGACCGGCCGCATCCCTCGCCCACTGATACTCCGACAGCGTGTCGAGGAAAAAGCTCTCCTCGTCCTGCGCCGAGATCCGTGCCTGACGGCGCCGCTGGAGTGTGACGACGTCCGCAAGTCCGCTCTCGACCGAGACCGCAGCGGGGTCCACCGGCACAGTAGGTCCCGGCACGGGGCGCACGAGCGTCAGCGCGCGAGTTTCGGAATCTGACACGAAGCCGCAGATTACGGTGATTACTCGCAGAATCTGCGAGTTACTGCAGATATCTCACGCCATCGAGTGAAGGGCCAGCACGGGATGATCTACCTGCTGAGATGCAGGTTCATAGCCTCCGAGCAGCCTCCGGGAACCCGCGCGTACTCCACTATGGAGGACGGAGCCGTCGGGCAGCAGCGTCAGCCGCCGGGGCCGGGTCTTGCCCAGGTAGTCCATCCCTTTGGCCTGGTAGATCGTTCCGTAGTGGCCGGGGAAGACCAGCTCGGGGCTGTGGGCTGTGAGACGGGCCCTGGGCTCGGGGTCGCTGTGCGCGACGATCCCGCGGACGCCCCGGGCGGCCGCCAGCCGGAAGGCGCGGCCCTGCAGCCACGTCTCCGCGTTGGCCGGTACCTCGTCCAGCAGTACCAGCCGGCTCAGCTCCAGTGACTCCTCGTACGGGGTGAGCCTGGTGAACACCGAGGTGAGGACGGCGGCCTGGGTCGGGATCCCCAGGGCGAGCACTCCCACCAGACTGCTCGCCGGCGGCGCGGCGGTGTCGAAGAGGCCGTAGGCGAAGCGGACGGCGGGCCTTATCTACAGCTGTCAAGTAGGCACACAGGTGAAACCCTTGAGAGCACAATCAGTTATGTAAGGCACTGCGGCACCGGTATCGACGTCACCAGCGCGCCGCCCGGCGACTGGGTCTGCTGCAGACAACTGTCGGCTGGAGTCCGGTCAACGAGGTCATCCTGGACGCGATGGACGCGCTCGGCGCCTTTCACGTCGACGGCATCGTCATCCGGCCTCACTGATCGTCCACCGTGACCTTGTGCGTGCCTCCCCTCGCCGTAGCGGCGGGTGAAGATCGCTTCGGGGCGGCCGGCCACCGCGCCGGCTCACGAAGGCGACGATGAGTTCGTCCCCCGTCGGCGTCGCCACGGCATTCTGCTACGGCTCGGCTGCGCCGAAACGCTAGTTGAGCTGCAACGGTTTGCGTCCACCACGCCGCGGGCCGCGCCAGGAGGCACCGAGCTGATCGGGTTCGCGTCCGACCACTCACTTGTCGGGCCGAGCGCTCTGCGCCGCCGCAGCTGGCGCGGAGTTGCGGACCTTCTCGTCTCGCTCGCGGAGGTTCGCGTCCGGAGAGCCGGTCTGCGGCGGGAGCTTGGCAGCAACGTACGCGCCGTGGCTGACCCCGAGCAGAGTCAGAAAGACGCCACCGAAACCGGGCAACGCCTTGAAGTTGCTTGCCGAGCCGGCCGTGTGCAGCGACTGCCCCACCGCCGCGATGTACGCAAGGACTAGCACCAGTGTGATGAGGAAATTCTGGAACTTCGCGATGTCTACGACCTTGTCCGCGAAGGTGCCCTCCTCCTGCATGTAAATCTGGCGGAGCCGGGGACGCCACTGCTCCCGCTCGTCACCGGTCAGCCCCTTCTTCAGGAACCGCCCGGGCATGCTTGCCGCCACGCTCTCCGGCCGCGTGGCGTCCTTGTTCGTCTTGGCGGCGGTGGTCAGTACTCCGGAGCCGAGGCTAATGCCCATGACCGCTAGCACCTCACCCGGGATGTCGAAGTCAAGCGGCGGCAGGGCGTGGCAAATCCGGCCGGCAGCGGTGCCGGAGACTAGCGACATGATCACGATCGTCCACAGCGCGACTTGCAGGTGGGTGAGGCTGTACCGACCACGGGCATCGATCAGCAGGCCGGACATGTGGCCGGTTACCCTCCAGCCCTGTAAGACGCCAATGACGACGATCAGGACGGCGCTGACGATCCAGGAGATGATGATGGCCCACATCGAACGCATCCTTCCTGCTGAGGCACACAATTGCCTGGATCACCACGCTCCTGACCAGGCGTTTTACGAGGTCGGTCAAGAAACAGTCCGTAGCTTCGGTCCCACTCACTCATTTCGGAGAGCCGTAGCACGAGGTCCAGTCCGTCCGGTCCGCGACGTTTCCGAACCGGTGCGTGAGACATCGCACAGCGAAATGCGAGAGTCGGATTCAACAGGCGTGATCAGGCAAGACTGCGACAACTGGGTCTCCTGGGCGCTCGAGTGGCTTTGCAATCCCGATCTACCGAGGAGCCGTGTCTTTAGGCGCCGCTGCCGCCGGGATTACCCGATCCAGACCCCAGGTCCACTGACCACGCCCATCGAGGGGTATGCGGAAACTTTCTGAAGCATGCTAATCTCCCAGATTCTTCCATTGCAATCTGTTAATGAATGCGTGGCGACGGGATCCCCCCGCGTTCCAGTCGTTGTTCGGATCCAGTGCGCCTCCTGCTCCATGGCATTGCGCGCAGAACGGGTTGACGTTCTCCCCGTTCCGGAATCGCTGCATGTTCCTCTCCATCAATACCGGGTCGATGGCGACCCAGCCTCGTGGCCTCATCTCGTAGACCATGATGGGGGCGGCAATGATCAGCCCGACGCCCGATGCGGCTGCGCCCACTTCTGCTACACCTGCCGCGCCGAACACTGCCCCACCAATCTCCAGGCCTCCACCTACGAGACTGGCGCTCCCACTGGTGATCTTCCCCGCGGTGACGATTCCGGGGTCTCTCTTGGTGTCCACGCTGGCGAGCATGAATACGCCACCGGCCATGTTGAAGGCGCCCACACCTCCGGTGAGCCAACGCGCGCCCGATGACATGGGAGCAAATTCCGAGATTACCGGCGCCCCCGCCGTGGTTCCAGGCGGCAGTCCGAACTGTCCTCCGGAGGCTTCCCAGGCCATCTCCCATGTCTGCGCGGTTCTCCGGCTCACAGCGATGCCGCCGATATCGACCGCAGGCTGATCTATGACAGCGGCACCGACCCGCGGATGCTCGACGGTCAGGTTCTGGAATTGATTTTCCCAGGCATCCTGGAGCATCAATCGCTCGGTGCCCCCGAGTTTGTCGCTGCCGATGTGACCCATCTGTACGAGGTCGGGTGCATCCGCCAGTTCGGCGTGCGACAAGCCTCTCGTCGGTTTGAAGTTGCCGTTCTCGCCCAGCAGAAAGCGCAACGGATGGTTCGGATCACTTGAGATGATCGCCTGTGCTGCACTGCGCATCTGAGATCGCGAGGTCCCGATCAGCACTCCTTCGACCGGCGTGGCCAACGGCGCGGCGGAGCTCAGGACGTTGCCGGCCACGGACAGGCCGGTACCGACACCGAAGGAGCCGGACGGCGCCGAGGCTCCGGGCGGCGGCTGGTTGCGCTCACTCTCCGGGAGCGACTGCTGCAGCGCCTCTTCACGCGCCGTGGGCTGCGTCGGGTCGATGCACGACTGCAGTGTCGGATCGCAGGTCGTCCCGGTCGGGTCGCTGAACGTCAGCGGGTTGTTCCGGCCGTAGGAGAAGAGATTCACTCCGTCGGCCATGCCGTCCGGGTCGGCGCTTGTCCAGCGTCCCAGCCACGGCGGGTAGTACCTCGCTCCGTGATAGTAGAAGCCGCTCTCCTCGTCTCGCTCCTTCCCCGTGTAGCGATACCGCTTCGTCGTTTCCGTCTGGCTGCGCACGGCTTGATAGGTCGAGGAGCCGTAGGGTGCGTATTCCTCGTAGGAGATGATCTGCGCGTGATCGTCCAGCTCGAGGCTGGTCGAGCCGAGATGGTTGCCGAGCTGATACCGGATGAGACGCCTCGGCGCCTTGTCGTCTCCCGCGCGGTCGAGGGTGCGCGTCTCGACGAGCGCCAGGCGCCCGGTGTCGTCCATCACGTGCAGCGTCTCGCGCTCGAACGTCAACGTCTGTTCGCCGTCGAGGTTCTCGCGCCTGCGAAACAGCTCGAACCCGCCGAGATAGATGCGCTCTTCGGCAAGAGCCGATGTTTTCTCCCAAACCTTGCGCACGCGCTGGCCGGAAGCATCGTAGACGTAGTATGCCCTGCCGCCGCCACCAAGATCCGTCTCGTGCAGCTGATCCCTGTAGTCCCAGCGCATGTTCGGTTCCGGTGAGCCGCCGCCGAGGTGCGGCATACGAAGCATGTTGCCGTGGGCGTCGTAACCATCGGCGCCGGTGCTGTACGTCTCTGTCGTCGCCCCGATCGTGGTGCTTGTCAGGCGGTTACTCTGCTTCCCAGGCTCGAGCTGACTCGTCTCATCGTAGGCGTAGGTCCTCGTCCACCCGGATCGAGCCGGATCACTGCCGCGGTGTTGCATCGAGAGGACGTTGCCCGCGACGTCGTAGGCGTACCGCTCGAGGTAGTGCCCCATCGCGTTGCCGTCGTTGGGGTGCGGCAAAACGACGCGTGGGGCGTCGTCGTAGGAGTACGCGATCGGCGCGCCCGCCTGCCCCACGTGTTCGCGCCCCGTGGCCTCGATCAGTCGGTAGATGGCGTCGTAGGTGTAGTCGGCGCTCGGCTCCACGCGGGTGTTGCGGAAGTAGATCGTCTGCTGGGCTTCGTCGCGGATGGAGGTGATGTTGCCCGCCGCGTCGTAGGCGTAGTGGAGATTCTGCACCTGGCAGCCTGGCCAGCCAGCCGGCGGCGGCTGCGGGCAATCGCCAGGAAATGTGGCGGCATCGCGGCGGGTGAGCAGATGCGTGAGGCGGAAGGTCAGCAGGTCGTAGGTGTAGGTCGTTGTGGCGCCGTTGCCGTATACGATCCGCACGCGCCGGCCCTTGGCGTCGTAGTCGATGTCTGTGACCGCGTGCAGGTCCGCTGTGGCGGGATCGAGGAGATGGCCTGGCTCGGCACGCTGGTCGAGCCAGGCATCTACCCGTTCCAGGAGGTTGGCGTCGTTGTAACGGTGCTGAACGACGTTGATCTCCGCCCCCGGCTGATCACTGTGCGGCGCGATCGACTGCGTCACACGGTTGAGGGCGTCGTAGCGGGTGTGGCCCGTATACGTCTGTGGCTCCAGCCGCAGGGCCCCGGACCAATCCAGCACCGTGCGGTACTCCACCGCCAGACGGCGGCGGCTTTCCAGCAGATTGCCTTTGAAATCGAAGCGGTCGCTCGCGACGACGCCTGCCTGGTCGTCGACCTCGGCCACCTTGCCGCGCAGGTTGTCGTCCTCCGGGTTCGGGCGTCCCTCACCGTAGATGTTCCGCACGACGACCAGCTCCGGGCCTCCGGCTTCGCTCAGCAAGGAATCTGTTGGCCGCCGCAGCGGGTCGTAGGCGATCCGCATGCGGCGGTCGCGGCTATCCCAGGCGTAGAGCGACTTGCCCGCGACATCGTTCAGCACCCAACGCTCGCCGGCCTCCATGCTGGCTTGGTGGACCGGGTTACCGAGCATGTCGTAGGCGTAGCGCATGACGACGCGATCTCTGGCGTCGATGATCTCGCGCTGGTTGCCTTCGATGTCGAGGAAGACCCGCGTCGCGTGGAATTGCTCGACGGGCGGATCCGGTGTCGGCGTGTCGCTGTACTTGGCCTTGTTGGAGGCAACCGTGAGGAAGGTGCGGCCCAGCGGGTCGGTGTGGGCGACGGTCGGCGTCGCAGAATGAACTCGCGTCTTCTCGGCAGCCCGCGTCTCGTTCGCGCGATCGGCCGGGTCCGGATAGCGCGCAGCAAAGGCTGCGGCGTAGGCCGCATCAGTGCGCAGCGCGTGCCAGGTCGGCAGGTAGTCAGCGTTCGGTAAGCGGGCGAAGAAGTCGGCCACATCGGCATCGGCCTTGGGGTCGGCGATCAGGACCGTGTCGTTGACGTCCCAGGTCTCCTGTCGCCAGGCGTCGAAGATGGCCTTGTCCCAGGTGTGCTCAGGGTGCAGGGTCGCGACCGTTCGTTCGACCGGGTCATAGAAGAGCACGGGGCTCACGCCGATCTTGACGTCGAACTCGAAGCGGTGGGTGTCGGTGAAGAACGGCTCGTACTGGCGGACGGGCTTGCCCTTGTTGTTGAAGACCGTCCAGTCGCTGCCCACCCAACGAGGGCTCACATCGTGCGGCGTCGTCAGGGGGTGGCCGTCCGGGCCCAGGATGATCCTGCCGCGGCCGTCGCGTCGGGGCACGGGACCTGACTCGGCCTGGATCTTCTTCTGGATCTCCCGGCCGAAGCCATCGGAGTACGAGAGGCTGACCTGGATCTTCGACTGCTGACCCGCCGGAAGGTCGCTCAGGTGGGTCTCGCGGGCGACGGTGGCGGCGACGGCGGGCGGCTTCTTGGCTGGATCGGGTTCGCGCCAGTACGCGGTCAGGTCATAGATCACGCGGGTGGTGGCGCCGGCGAGCAGGGTTGCCGCGACCGGGCCCCTCGGATCGGCCAGGAACTGGTCGATCTCGGCGTGGGTGAGGTCGGGGGCGAACCCGTCCAGACCATCACCCTCCACCGCGGCTGGCGTTGGCTTGCCCATGACCGCGGTGCCGACGACCATGCCGAGGGCGTCGAAAGCGACCGCTGACCGGTTGCGGTTGGCATCCATCACCAGCTTGGGCTGCAGCACGCGGTAGTCCTGCGCGCGACGGATGAGCCGCTGATTGGGGCCGGCGTCCCGCTCGCCTGCGGTGACCCGGTTGTCCAGCGCGTCGCGCGTCTCTTCGACCAGGAGGTCGTACGCATCGTAGGCCACGAAGCTCTCGGTACTGACCGCATCGTTATGGAATGGATCGCGGTAGCGGTGTGGCAGGAAGAAGTGCTGCCGGGCGTGCGCCAGCTCCTGTACGGGCGTGTGGCCCGGGTCGCTGGAATAGAAGACCTGCCCGGACGGAATCCACCAGTTGGCGTCGCCCTCGGTGTGCACGTAGCGGCCTTCGTTCGCCAGCACCGCGTCGGGGACGCGGCCGCCGTAGACCTCGGCGACCAGGGCTGGCGTGAAGGCGAGCTTGTAGCTTTCGAAGGGCAGTGCCAGCGACTGCAGCACTCCTTGCGGTAGAGACCCGCTGAGGTCGTTGCGCCGGTAGTAGGTGCGCAGGTGCTCGATCAGGCGCTTCTCCAGACGCCCGGGGGTGGCCTCCTGCTCGTAGTCGAGCGGAATGGCCGTGGACGCAGCCTCCTGGACTTCGTCGAAGGCGAAGCGGTCGCGCGCCGGCAGCAGCGTCAGACCGGTCAGCTCGTGGGTGCGCGACTCGCATGAAACCGGCGTGCGGTGATCGTCGGACTGGTCGACAGCATTCGTATAGGTGGTCTCGGTCGCCGTGATCCAGATCTTCGCCTGCGCCGCCCGATCGATCGGGTCCAGTGCCGGGTCCGGTTGACGCCGCCCGTATCCCACGGTGGCTGACCGTTCCACGTTCCCGTAGTCGTCGACCGCGAGCGTGAACGCGTGAGTGGTGCGCGGATCCGTCGGAATGCGTTCGTAGTGGCGGGAGATCGTCTCCAGAGGGTGGGTAAGGAACACGGCATGCCGGTTCGGGCCGCGGTCCTGCAGCAGCCGGACCGTCACGTTCTGCTCCGTGACCTTGTACGGGTGGACGGACTGCGGCGTGCCGTCGTCGGCGTAGACCTCCTGGCGCAGGATGGACCCCTTCAGTGCCCGGCAGGCCTCGCGCCGCGCGCCGGTGTCGAGCCCCTGCGGCAGCACCGTGTCGGGCAGCAGCATCGCTGCCGCCTCGGCGTCGGTCAGCCCCGGTTCGCGGTAGTACTCGGCGGCGAGGTGGGCCGCGACCTGTTCGCCCGGGCGGAAGACCCCGGTGTGATACCAGGTCACCGTCCGTGCCGGTGGCACGTGGGAGACCTCGTCCTCGTTCGTCGCCGCGGTGCCCTGGGCCAGGTCCGGGTAGGTCTCGGTGTCCGACTGCTCGACCCGGCCGAATCCACGGAACTCTCGTTCGAAGCCGTCGAAGTATCCGTGGGCGTAGCGGAACCGGCTGACGAACCGGTTGCCGCTGATCCGGTCGATGGTCTCAACCCTGCTGACGCAGTGCACGGGGAAGGGGAGCCGGGTGGCCCACGGCCGGCCGGCCTTCAGATCATCGAGGTAGAAGCGGGTGGACGGCGCGTACTCGACTGCGGTCTCGCTGCCGAGATTGTTGACCGACCGGACGAGCAGATGCGGTTTGATGCCGCCCATCAGGTCGATGTACCGCATCGGCGTCCGGGTGTCTGCGGGCGCGGGCGAAGACCACACGAGGCACGCCGTGCCGTTGCCGAGCAGATCCGCGACCTGGACCGCGCTGAACTGACTGACCGGCGGAAAGCCCCGCAGGCGAAGGGGATCCGTCAACCGGTTGCCGGATTCATTCACATAGAGCCGTACGCCGTCGCGGCCAAGGTAGATGATGTCCGTCGTGTTCGAGCCGTCGATGTCGGCGAGCCGGATCCGCCGCTGGTCGAAGGCCTCCGCAGTGTCGAACCAGGGCGAGTTGCGCAGGATGATGCGCGACCCGAACCGGCCGTACCCCAGGCTCGGCCAGTAGGCGACCTGCCCGTTGCGGATCCGCACCAGGTCGACGAGGCCGTCGCCGGTCATGTCGGCCAGATACACCGCCTGCTCGCCGTCGGCGAAGACCAGCCGCGGCCCGGCACCGGCGTCGTCCGGCTGCGCGACCCGCTGCCCGGCGGCGAAGCCGTGTTCGCCGAGCGAGGGATACCAGGTCAAGGCGTCGGCCTCGGCGAGGAGGATGTCCGCCAGGCCGTCCCCGGTCAGGTCGACGAACCGCAGGTTCGGGTCATCGGGCCGGACAGTGGGGACGGCGCTCAGTGCACGCCACGGCGTCCAGCCGTCGTCGTCGCTGCGGGCGCTGAAACCCGGCGACGGGCCGTCCAGCACCGTTGCGTCGAGCCGTCCGTCGCCCTGCAGGTCCAGCAATTGGCCGCGGCCGGTCCCCGGGGCGACGGCGGCCGGTGCGTCCCGCAGCGGGATTGTCGGGCCGAGCCGGCCGGAGCCGAGATTGGCCTTCCAGTACCAGGTCCCGTTCTGCGCGCTCAGCGCACCCGGCAGGCCCACGCCGTCCAGGTCGACCCACTGGTACAGCGCCCCGTCCAGGCCGATCGGCAGGTTGCGCAGGCTCTCGTTGTCCAGGGTGTGCACCGCCTGGTCGATCACCGGCTTGCTGTAGGTGAACTCGACCGGCGGAAAGGAACTGCGCAGGTAGCGGCCGTCTGGCTGGCGGATGTAGCCGGACTGGGTGACCGACATCAGGAACGATCCGATGCGCGTGCTCCCTTGATGGGCGAGTTCGTCCTCGGGAGCCAACTGGCCGTCGTCCGCGAGGTCGCGGTAGTCGAACTCGGTCGACCGGACCAGGTAGGGATCCGGGCCGAGGTCCGGGATCCGGTGGAACATCAGCACTGCGGTGCAGCGGCGATGGGTCCGGATCTCGAATCCTGCCCGGTTGCTGGAGAACGGGTCGGGCCGCACCGGCCACGTGCCGGACGCATCGACCGATGCGTCGGCGTAGTGGTGCTGGGCGTCCGCCGGCACTCCGGGATTGGGCGGGCGATGGGTGAGATGACCTTCGGCGTAGTCGAGAACGGCTTCGAACATCCAGTCGCTGGCATCGGCCTGGACCAGACGCGAGGTTCGGTTGCCGTAGAAGATCCGCTTCAAATACCGCATGCGGACGTGGTCTCGGATCGTACTGCCCGGCAGTGGCGGCTCGATGCCGCGCTCGTCTTCGGGCTCGTACTCGTAGACGATCGCATTGCCCCGGGCGTCGTGGCTCTCGCAGATCAGCCACTGAAATGTCCGTGCTCCGTCCTCGATCCGGCTCTCGGGGGTGCGGCCGTAGAGCGTGGTCACGTTGTCCCGGCTGATCGAACGCCAGTGTGTCTCGCCGGTCGCCGTGTCCACCCAGCGCTCGATCCGGGCGAAGAGCCCCTCGATCCGCGGGCGGTAGCGGTGAACGCTGAACCCCGGGAAGGTGGTGGTGTCTGCGTGCCGGGTGCCATCGGTGTTCAGCACCGGCACGAGATCCTCGGCGCCGGAGATGAGGAACACATCGGACTCGTCCGCATCCGCGTATCGCGGCAGACCCTTGTCGGTCTTCCGTATGAAGGCCGGTGTGTTCAGGGACCAGCCGAATCCCCACACGCCGTTGCCGTTGCCGGAGTCGTAGCCGAGAGAGAGCGATGGCCCGAACCCGGACCGCCCGGGTGACAGCGGGATCGGGATGCTCATCGAGGCCGTGCCGGTCACGGGATTGGTGCCGAACTTCTCGCCGATCCCCTTGATCGCGCCGCCTCCTTTCGGCGTGCTGATTGAGGGAAGCGCGGGTTGCGGGCTCGCTCCGGAACCGGTCTCGGCGGTGCTGCCGGAACGGATGTCGGCGCCGGATGGACCACTCGGCTGGCCCGGCGAAGGCGTGCCCGGCTGGCCCGGGTTCTCCGGGATCGCACCGGGGAAGGGCGGGCCGGCCATCACAGGAGGGTGAAGCGCTCGACGACCCAGAACTGGCTGATGCTCGCCGTGAGATCGGCGATGGTCAGCTTCAGGCTCGTCACGGGCGCTCCGACATCGTGCGCCGCGAAGACGGCGAGGTCATCTCCGACGGGCGCACCATTGGTGAAAGAGACATCGACGCCTCCCTGGACGACGGTGATCTGGTCCGCGCTGAGGTCGCCTTGAACGAAGAGGTAGATGTCGCTGGCCACGACCTTCTCCGGATCCCGCCCCTGGGTGAAGAACGGCAGGGTGCGCGTGATGTCGGGCAACTCGACGACCCGCTCGGTGGCAGCCGCCGGTGGGTGCATCCCGGCATACCAGGCATCCGCGAGCTCGTTGATCACGTCGAATGCTGTGAAGAGCCCTTCGGTCTGGCTCAGGTCCTCGACATCCTTGATCCAGTCGAGCAGAGCGCCCTCTGCCGCTGTGCGCAGCGCATCGCCGCCGTCCCTGCTCGTGTACCGCAGTCGCATGGTGACGTCGGTGATGGACCGGTAGTCGAACTGGCGGAACCTCCGGGGGAGTTCCAGCCGCCAGGAGCTGATCACCCCGGCGCCCTCCCCGAACAGGAACCGCTCGCTGTTCAGATTGAGTTCGAAGGAGCCGTTCTCGGAGTCGGCCGAGCTGAACGCTGCCGCGGTGAGTGGAATGTTGGTGGTAGCGAAGCGTGGATCGTCCTCATCGGTGCTCTGCGGGTAATTGCCTGCATTCCTCGCCTCCGGTGTGGCCCGGTACTGGTGCTTGAGCAGCCTGACGGTGGCGTTGAGTCCGGTGTGCGGGCCGATTGTGCAGGGCATGCTCAGGCCCACGGTCTTGATCCGGCGCTGGTAGTGACCGGGGTAGTCCATGTCGAAGAGGACCTCTGGAAGCGAGAACTCGCAGGCGCCCGTCTCACGCAGGGTCATCAGGGCGGCGGGGTCGAGCTGGCGCAGGGAGATCGTTTTGGTGATCTCGAAGTCGTGGCCGCGGGAGTTCTGGTGGGCCGACTCCAACTGTTTGAGTCCCTGCCAGAGTTTCTCCCCGGCCAGCAGCCCGTCGCGGGCCGGATCCCAGTAACCGAACTGGATGAAACCGGGGCCGGTGTAGGCACGTTCGAAGCGGAACAGTTTCTCGGCCTTCTTCGCCAGCTCGTAGGCGAGTGTGTAGGCCTGGTAGTGCAGGTTACTGAGCTGGCCCTCCATCCAGGTGTAGAGCGCCGGCCCGCTGTACTTGCTCTCCAGGAAGTCCAGCGCGGCCTGCGAGTTGTCGATCGTGGTCTGCTGGTTCGTGATCTCCTTGCTGGCGATGTCGATCCGGATGTTTTGCGCGACCATCTGCTTGTCGATGTTGGTGATCTCGTGCCCGGCGATGTTGGCCTGCTGGACTCGTTCCTGCAGTTGCCTCTGCAGGGCCGCCTTGCGGCCGGCGTTGGTCGATTCGAACGATGTGCCGTTGGCCGCGACCTGCAGCTCGCGCGCGATGGCCTGGGTGAGGTTGCCGAGATTCGAGCCACCCCAGGTGAGCGCGGCGCCGACGCCGATCGGCGTCGCGTGAGCCCCCAGCGTCGGAATCGCATGGAACACGCTGGCCAGTGCCTCGATGTGACCGATCGCGGTCTGCCGGTCCCGTGCCTCGGCGGCCTTGTCCAGCTCCTGTTTCTCAAGCGCATTGACCTTGAGCCCGCCGACGTCCACCGGCGTCTCGATGAGGTCGGGTAGTTCGGCGTAGTCGGTGGTCTCGCTGGGCAGCTTCGACAGATCCTCACCGAGCAGCTTCAGCTGGTGGGTCAGCCGGTAGACGGCCGCCGTCCTGCTGGCCGCCAGGGTGTCGCGGGCCGCGGTGGCCTCCTCCAGTTGCTGCGTCCGCACCTCCATGATCAGACCGTTGATGGTGTGTTCGTGAACCGCCCGCAGATGCTGGAGTTCCTCTCCGTCGCCCTTCTCCTTCGCCGACAGGAATGCCGCGCCGAGCGATTTCAGCTCAGTGCAGGCCTCCAAGGCCTTCTGGATCAGGTACACGAACCGGTAGTCCGGGATGGGTGTGTCCAAATCGTTGAGCACGCTCGAGATGCTCAGTCCCGCGGCTGCGGCCGCCACCAGCAGGTTCGGATCCAGTGGTGCCTCGGACAGGGGGAGTGGCGAGTAGACGCCGTTGATGTCCTGGCACGCGCGGATCTTCGCCAGTCGGTCGTCGATCGTTGCGCGCAGCGCCTGGATCTCGGGGTTGGCCGGGATGCAGAAGTAGAGACTGGACGCCGACCCGAACAGGTTGGCCGGTTGCGGCTCGGTGATGGTCTTGCCGTCCGGAAGTTCCGTGAGGTCGGGCAGGTCGGGCTGGTTCGTGAATGGGAAGGCGAGTTCCAGATCGACCAGCGCATTGCTGAACGCGTCCCACCGGTCGAGCAGTGAGCGGTAGGTGGCAGGCTCGGTCTTCCCCCGCTTGGGGATCTCCTGCCCGGCCGGGCCGTAGAGGTGTGACGCCATCACGTAGCACTGGATGGCCATAGGAATGGTCTCGAGGGTGTTCTGCCGGAAGTAGTAGTCGCCGTACTCGATCCAGATCCGCACGTACTGCATGGCGGCCCAGCGCTTGTAGGCCGAGATGCGGCCGCGGGCCACGACATGCGGGTTGAAGGGATTGTCGCGCCACTCGCTGATGTCCTTGTCCGGTGTGTTCGGCTGCAGTCGCAGGAACAGATCCTGGGCGTCGCGGTCGATCTCGGTCAGCCGCAGGGGGAGGAAGCGCCATACCGGATCCTGTGCGGTGTCCTTGGCCGTCGGATTGACGATCCCGTGCATGACGCGGAGTGCGTCATCGAATTGCCGTGCGCTGAGTAGTCGCTGCGCCAGCAGCATGAGTGCGTGGAAGCCGAGTTCCCAGGTGTAGAGGGAGATTGGTGACCGCAGCTCGTGGAACAGTGCGACGTTGTTCTGCTGGTACGGGCCGTAGCGCTCGGGGAGCGGTGCGGCGTCGAGGTAGTACTGGAACAGCCCCTCAATGCCCCGCGTGTTCAGCGTGCCGAGCAGGGGCGGCACGTCTGCGTCGTCCAAGTGATTATCGGCACCCCGCGCGGGGGACAGGACCACCGATCGCAGATTGCGCCGTGCGTAGGGCCGGTCCGCGTAGAGCGGGCCGCCGGTCTCCGGCGCCTGCAGGGACCGGAGTGCATCCGAGCTGTCCCAGTGGAAGGTCAGCGGGGGGTCGGGGATGGTCCAGTCGGCCGCGTCCCCGCGCGCGTCCACGTGATGACCGCTGAACTCGAACCGCCCCACCTTGCCCGCGTGGTCGTAGTCGTGGTCGTAGACGTCGATCAGCACGGAGTCGCTGGTGATCCGTGGCACGAAGATGTACGAGCCGATGTCGGGCAGCACAGCACCCTTGTAGGAGTACAGTGCGCTGGTGGACAGCCGCTTGGGTGACCATTTGCCGTCACGGAACTCGCTGTAGTTGAGCTTGATCTCCCAGGACAGCAGGCTCTGGGTGTCGCTCACCGGGTTGCCGCCCACATCGTTGAAGGAGTCGCTCCCCGACGCCGCGGCCGGCGGGTCCGTCTTCCGGTTGAACTGCGGGAAGAAGATCAGCAGTCGGCCCTGGAAGACGACCGGAACGAGGTAGCAGCCGTTCACATTCGCCTGCACCTTCACCTTCGCCTGTTCCCGGATTACGTCGTAGCTGGGCACGTCGACCGGGACCCGCTGCCAGGGGTACCAGCGGATGTTCTGGGTGTCGAACACCCGGTAGTAGAACAGGTGTGGCGCGGCCTGGGTGCGGGCAAACAGGTGCACCATGGCGTTATCGACGTAGAGCCCGGCTGGTTCGAGCCCGGCGACCTCGTCCAGGCCGTCGACGTAGGCCCGCAGCGCCGCCTCGATGGTGTTCTGGTTGATGTCCTTCTGCAGTAGCTGCGCCTGCAGCGCGTCGAAGATTTCCGAGGTGTCGTCGCGCAGCTCGGCGCGCAGGTAGCTTTCGGGGTTGACGAACACCTTCCGGTTCGCCTCCCAGACGCGGTACTTCTGCATCCACCCCCAGCGCCGCCGGTCCAGCACCGTGGCGTCGACCCCGTGGTCAGCCTCCAGGCCCAGCAGGCACCTTTGGACGAATGTCTGGACGCTCGAGATCGCCTGCTTGATCCGTGACGTGTCCCGGCAGGTGCCCATCTCGACGTCGATGAGGAAGAACTCGAAGAGGCCGTCGGCGTCCAGCACGCCCCACTCGCGCAGCTCCGGGCGGGCGACGAGGTAGTCGACCAGGGCCCGGCGCTGGTGCGCTCGCAGCTCGTCGTACAGCGGCTCGACCGCCTTCTCCCAGTCCTCCTGGGTGAAGCGGCCCCGGTAGGCGGCTTCGATCTCGCTGGCCAGCGCATGGGCCGGCCAGAACCGCGATCCGGGGGCGGCCCAGGCGAACAGCTGGGGCACCTCGGCCCTGCAGGCGTCCACGACTTCCAGGGCGCGGGCCATCCGGGTCAGCATGATTTCGTTGCGGAACGGCGCCGGATCCGGGACGTCGAACCCGTCCGGCGCGAGCAGCTCCGAGACCTGTGCTGGATCCCAGCCCGTGGCCGTCACGATGCGGTCGGCCAGCTGGGCCGGGTCGGGTGCCGTTTCGCAAGCCCAGCGGAACAGGGCGACCATGGCGGCGCCGTTGCTCGAGATGGTGCTGCGCAGCCGGGTGTACGCCGCCAGCCGCCGCCAGCCGGCAAGGCCTGGGGCATCGAAGTCCCAGCCGCCGAAGTCCGGCTGGTGCAGGTCCAGCCAGCTCGTCTCCTCGGCATCGAGCTGGTGTGCGTTCATCAGGACGGCCGTGCGCCAGAGCTTCACGAGCACCTCGCCTACCCCGGCGGTCATGTGGTCGGCGAGCAGGGCCGACGCCGGGATTGCTGCCGTGGGGTGGCCCGTGGTCCGCCATGCCAGGCTGGCCAGCGGGATGGCGTGGGTGTTGAAGCGGATCAAGGTGCCGGAGCGCAGCGGGACCGGCCCGCTCTGCCACACGTTGTTGGGGTCCTGCTGCTGGCGATCCAGTGGCATCGCGGCGCCGTCGATCGACAGGGCGGCCGGCTCGGCGTCGAACCCCGAGGCCACGAAGACGTAGTCGTCGGTGGCGGGCACGATCAGGTAGCCGCTGAATCCGGGCTCGGCCGAACCGGTGGTCCTCAGTGACAGCAGTGCGGCCATCGCCGATCCTCCGTCCGTGCTGAGGACGGAGGAGAGCAGGAGGTCGGTCACCGGCCCGTCGAGACCTGCGGCCGAGGAGACGGTGTCGACAACGAGCTTGTGCGCCAGGCGGCTGCGCAGTTCCGGCAGCAGAGCCTGCAGAAAGGCCAGCCGCTTTCCCGCCGCGCTGGACGGCTCGGCGGAGGCCGGCTCGCCCGCGCCGGGCACGAGCCAGACGTCCCCGGCCAGCAGGACGCCGGCCAGCTGCCGTTGTGCGGCCGGATCCGCCACCAGCGGCGCTATGGTGGCCTCGAAGAACCGCTTCGGCTGTGCGGCGAGCCGGTCCAGGGCGGCGTGCCACGCCGGCAGCGCGGAGAGAGCCTGTACCAGGGCGCGGTCGTTGTCGTCGAGGATCCCGGTCACCGACAAAGTGGCGGGCGGCGCGGGCTGTCCCGGCTGCGCGGCCGGTGAGGTGTAGGTGACCCGTCCCGCCAGCGCCTGCGGAACCTGAATGGCCAGGCCTGCGGGCGCATTCGTGATCCAGGGCCAGCTGCCCTGCAGCAGGCCCACGATGTGGTTCACGACCGGATCGTCGAACAGCAGGCTGCACTCGGTGCGGAGGCGCTCCACCGTCGCGAGCGCAGCGTCGTCATCGCCCAGATCCGCGTGCTGCTGATCGATGGCGGTCAGCCCGTCGTGCAGGGTCTTGGCCAGCCGGAGCACCGCGACCTTCGACGGGGCCAGCGGGCGCCGCACGTCGTCGTGGCCGGTGAGTGCGAAGTCGAGCTGGCGCAGCGACAACCCGGCGTCCTCGGCCCGCTGCCAGTCCTCGAGGAAGGCCCAGGTCGTCCCGGCGTCGACGAAGGGGTCCCCGAACACCGCCCGGAGCCGGACCAGGTCGGGGGTCTTGAGCCTGAGCCGGCGGCCCAGCACCGCGTAGCGGAACAGCGCGGACAGCGTCGTGACGGTGAGCTCGTCCGGCAGGCCCAGCTCCGTGCTGAGGACGGCGACGTCCTGCGCCGCCATACCGAGCGCGGCCTGGATACCAGCGAGGTGGTCGGTGAGCGGCCCGGCGCCGACCAGGACCTGGCCGTTGGCGTCGGGGCGGAAGACGTCGTCGGTGCCCAGCACGTCGTGGCGCAGGAAGACCCGGGCATAGAGCGAGTGGTCCCCGGCCGTGCCGATGTCATCCCAGAACGCCAGCACGCGCTCGAGCTCCAGCCCCGTCCGGTCCATGATCTGGTGGACGAAGGTGAGTTCGTGCAGGAAGTCTGCGCTGATCGAGGCCGGGCGGGCGACCGGCGGGCACCCGCGGTCGGGCTGGCCGCACGGGCCGGTCGAGCACCCGCAGTCCTCCTCGGCGTCCCACGCCATGGCCTGACTGGCGTGGTCGGGGGCGTCCGGGTCGTCCTTGGCCTGGCCACCGTCGGCGCCCAGGCCGGCCAGCGCCTGGTCGGTCTCGGGTACGGTCCAGCCCAGTGCCCGCCACAGCCGGGCGAAGCATTGGATGCGTCCGTACTCCGCCTTGGTGACGGCGGACCCGTCCAGGTGGATCAGCCGCACCGGGTCCAGGTCGCAGGAGTCGGCTGGCGGCAGCCAGCGGATCCGTGAGCCCGGCCCGGTCTCACCGGGTGCCTCCTGTCGGGGCGAGGAGGGCCGGATCAGGAAGCCGTTCCCGTCAATCTCGCCGATCACGAAACCTTCGGGGCTGAGGATCTGGATGTTGCTCAGCACCCGCCCGCTGTTGAGGACCGCTTTCCCGTCCGGGTCCACCTGGCCGGTGGGCGCGCCGTCGAGGTCGGTGATGGAGCCGGCATGGTCGAGGTGGCCGAGCTTGCCCCAGCCCTCGAAGTCGAAGGGTCCGTATAGATCGCCGGTGATCGGAAGTCGGGGGCGCTCGCCAGAGTCCAGCACGATCAGCTGGCCGAGGCGATCGAACCAGCAGTGCACCCAGGCGGTGAGCTCCGCGCGGGTGAGGCCCTCCTCCGGGGCCGTCGGCCCGCACGGTCCATCCTGGCTCAGGCGCCGCCACAGCCCCGGAACCACGCCCTGCTGGGAGACCAGGAAGTCGATGACCTTGGCGAAACGCCGCTTCGGATCGGTGGTTGTGGTATCGACCAGGGTTTGCAGGAATCGGTAGCTCGCCTGGATTGCCATCGTCAGCCTCAGCGCGGGCCCGCTCGGCATCACCGGGTTGACGAAGCGGGTCCGCAGGATCTCGACGAGTTCGGCGTAGGCCAGGCCAGTCCGTGGCAGGAGCTGGTCCTTCACAAATGTGAGCCCCAGGTGGCGGGTCTCGTCGGCGTCCAGCATGTCGTCCGCAGATATGTACCCGTAGTACTCGTGCACCGGACGGACACCGATCCGCCGCCGGTAGTGCCGGGGACTGATCGTGTTACCCGTGCACAGTTCGAGATAGGCCCGGGGCGGGAACGCCTCGCCGGTGAGGATGACGTACTGCTCCTGGGTGAGGCCGAGGAACTCGGCATCCGCCGCGCGCTGCCGCAGCGCCGCCCAGAGCTCCCGGATCTGCGGAAGGTCGTCCGGGTCCAGGTTCTTCGTGTCACTGTCCGGCGGCCCGCTGTGGAACCGGTCGAGCACGTCGAATCGCGTGGTCTTCATCGCGCGCAGCCAGATCCGCATCCGGTCGATCGGCTGGTGGTAGGGCAGCCCGATCGGGAAGACCGCACTCTTCAGGATGCAGTAGGCCTCCTGGTTGACATGGTGTGGCTGCGCCTGCAGTTCGCCACTGGTCTCGGTGCGCACGTTGAACGTCTCGAGCGTGACCTGCTTGGGATCGTCCGTGTTCTCGGCGTAGTCGTCGAGGTGGACGACGAAACTCTCCATGATCTCGTTGACCAGGTCGACGTACGGCAGCACCACATTGGTGTTCGCACAGGTGAGTTCGAGGCAGCCCAGATCCGGCCGGCGTCGCAGCAGCTTCTCCAGCGGTGTCCCCGCGATCCCCGGCACGGCTGGCTTACCCGGGTCCAGGTTGTTGTTCCGCAGATACTGCAGCAGCTCCACGAAGTAGGCGGCCGGGCTGTAGACCGACAGGCAGTCGTCGCATTCGCAGAAGTCCAGATCGCCGAACAAGCCCTGGACGTCGAGGGTTGCCCCGGTGGCGTCGGCTGCCCTCTGCACCCGGTCGAGCCGCTCGCGCTGGGAGAGCGCGCCGTCGGCCAGCTGGATCCCGGAGCCGGTGATCTGCTGGCGCATCGCCGCGAGCGCGTCCTCGTTGCGGATCTGCACCCGCATCGCAGTCTCGTGCGTGCCGACGGCCGTAGCCGGATCCAGTTGGCCCTCCACCAGGCGGAGGAACTGCTCGCGCGGCGTCATCGCTACAGCCATGGCCGACCGGTTGCCCGTGCCGATGACCGCGGCCACGGCTTCCGGCGTGGGGCTGAACGCCTGCACGCGCTGCAGGGTCTTCAGCCCCTCGATCACGCCCTTCCGCTGATCCTCAGGGACGCCGTCCAGGGCCTCCGGAGCCCGGAGGGCAGAGGTGAGCGAGTCCCGCCGCAGATCGAACCTGGCGCCCAGATTGCCAAGCACCCGCACCACGCCAGCCTGCTCGGCGGCACCACCGATCGAGATCTCGTCGTCCTGCACCATCCGCTGAAGGACCGCGGTGGGCTCGCGCTGGAACAGTCCGGTGCGAAGCTGCCGGGCGAACGCCGTGCGGCGCTCCTGTGCCGTGTCGCCGGGCAGGTCAGCTGGCGGCGCGGACCGGCCGAGCGCCGTCACTAGGTCATCGAGTCCCTTCTGCAGGGCGATCTCTCGTAAGCTGGGCACGGCACCCGGAGCCGCCCCGAGCGCCGCCTCGAGTGGCCGGTGGCCACCGCTCCAGGCGACGAACTCCTCTGCCGCAGAGACCTCGTCGGGCTTGGTGTCGTCTGGGGCCAGCCGACGGATGGCAGCTTTACGAGCGTCCATGCGAAGTCCTCGGTCGGGGCCTTCTGATCGGGTTAGGTAATCCTGAGTTGACCAGGAACAGCGCTTCGATCGTGGTGTCGGGCTCCGCGTCGTCCAACGCGGCCGAACCCTGGAACGAGGCGTTGAGCGTCAGTCGAACGCTGTCCCAGGCGGCAGGCGGCAGCCTCTCGGTCTGCGGGAAGGCCCTCAGGCAAAAAGTCTCTACCGACTGCGCCCGCCCCGCAACATCTCAGACCTCGATGACTACACCACCGATGAGCCCACCCGGCAGTTGCTGTCCAGCCAAGCTGGCACGCGAACGCACTAAGACCACGTTCCATGAGAGACGGCTGGCACTGCTCCGAGTTGGCCTCGCAGCCGGCCTTCGTTGACCAGGACCGCACAATTAATTCGTGCACAGCCATGCTTCGCCCCCGTGCCCTCTTGATGGCCATGTCGAGTGCCCTGCGCCTCAGCAGTGTGGTTGGGAGCCGGGGCGAGCACAATGCGACGTTCGGCGTATGCGCAGTCGAGGATCTATCTTTGCCTCTAGCGGGAGTCGATTCGCTCGGGGCTACTTGACCCAAACGCCCCGGGTGGGCGTGCATAAAGTGTCTGCAAAGGACTGAAGTTCACAGGTTCTCGGACCGGATCATGCGTCGCAGGCTGGTCCGTGCGCTGGCCAGGTCGTCCTCGACTTCGGCGAGCTTGCCCGTCAGTTCCTCGACCCGTGCCAGCGCCTGGGTGAGGTCGTCTTGCAGTTTCTGGTTCTTAGCGGTGAGTTCGTCCACCCGCGTGGCGAGGTCGGCGGTGCCGAGCTGGTCGAGTTGCTGGCCCAGGCTCCGGCGGACTGCCGCCTTGAGCCGCTCGACTTCGGTGCGTAGGCGCCGGTTCTCCTCGCGCACGATCTCCTGCTCGACCTTCCAGCCGGCAGGGGCCTTGGCCTGGCTGCGGGCCTCGCCGCGTGTGGTGCGGGACTGGCGCCGGCGAGCGGCTTCTATGTGCTCGCGCACCCCGTCGGCGTAGACCAACCAGTGTGAGACGTTCGCGGCGCGGGCCACTCCCGTGAAGGTGACCGGTTCCTCGTCGGCGACGAGCTGATCGACGATGGACAGGACTCTGGCGCGCTTGGTGCGGGAGTCCTTCTGCCGGGCATCGCGAAGGACCTGCGCGGGCGTACGGGACTCACTCATCGGACGTGCTCCTGGCGGGGACGGTGGGAATGGGGAGGACCGGTAGCGGGGCTGTGGCGCGGACCTTGCGCAGCACCGCGGACGCTTCTTCGATATGGCGCCGCTCATCCTCGGGCATCGCGGCGAGCTTGGTGTGGATGCCGGCAACGACGGACTGGTAGGAGTCGATCTGGTCGGTGATGTTGCGGATGACGAACTCGGCGGCCTGCATGGCCCGAGCGGTTTCCCGGTCCGCCTTGAGCGCGCGGATGTGGTCTTCGACGGCCGGGAGGAAGGAGGGGTCGGGGCGGTAGAAGCCGCAGCCGGAACACTGGAACCGGATCGGGCAACTCCCGCCGCCGGCCTTCACGTTCGAGGGCTCGGTGCAGTTTCCGAACGGCACGGCCACTGAGCGTGCTTCGTACGCCGTGGCCGACGAGGTCGGCGCCGCCTGCCCAGAGCGGTCGACGACGTGGAGTCGCATCGTCTCGACCGCTTTGCGGCGCCGCTCGAGAGAGACCCGGAAGTATCCAAGAGTGGTATCTGCCGATTTGTGATCCATGAGGTCACGCAGGGTGTGCAGAGGCGTTCCGGCGTCCGCGTGCCGCTGAGCGTAGGTGTGCCGGAAGGCGTAGGCGAAGATCCGGCTGCGGTCGAACTCCAGGGGACGGCCGTCCTTGTCGACGGCGTCGGTGATCAGTGTCGGCAGGCTGTCGACCCAGCTCCGCAGCATCTTGGCCACGGTGCCGGAGTCGATGCACGCGTCGTGGGCATGGCTCGACGCCGCGGGGAACAGAAAGGTGCGCGAGCGGGCCGGGATCGTCAGGGTCCTGCGGATCTCGAGCCACGCCTGGATCGCGAAGGCGGTCTCGCGGCTGATCTCCAGGCGGCGCTTGTTCCGCCGCGACTTGTGGTTATCCCAGATCAGCACGTACTCGCTGCCGTCCGCTTCCAGGCAGTCGATGCGCAGCCAGCGCACCTCCCAGGGCCTGCGTCCGGTGTCGCGCAGCAGGATGTAGACGGTGAGCATCATCGCCTGCACGACCTCCGGCGGGAACTTGCCGTAGACGAGACCGACGCCGATGAGGTCGGTCGCGGCGTCGAGCTGGGCGATGACGACCTCGGGGATGGCCTTGCCGGCCATATCCTCGGAGGAGTCCTCGTAGGGGATCTTGTGATGCGGATGGCGCGCGAACCCGGTGGCGAGGTGGTCGAGGATCTGCAGGCGGCGGCCGAAGTCGAGGAGCTGGCAGAAGCCGGTCAGCAGCTCGTTGCGGGAGCCCGAGGACAGTGGTCCGGTTCCGTCCTTGCGGCCCTGTCCGCGGATCTCGGTGACCACTGCGTCCATGTCGGTGACCTTGAGCGCGGACGGGTCGTCCCCGCCGCCGGGCCGCCTGGCCAGAGCGCGGGAAGCGACCACGCAGCTTTCGTAGGCAATCCGGAAAGCGGCGTTCTCGGGCGTAGCCTCCTTGATCCAGTCCGCGAGGAGCTGGCGCAGCCAGTCCTGCCGGATTTTCGTGACGTCCAGTCGGCGCGCGGTGGTGCGTATGCCGGAGCGGGTGCGTGAACGAAGGCCCAGGTCGCTCAACTCCCATACAGGCTTGTCGAGCGGGTCGATGCCGCAGAACCGGTCGAAGGCTCCGCGCACCAGGCGCACCACGTCGTTCCAGTGCGCCTCGCAGTTGCGGTCGAGATAGCCGAGATCGGCGAGCTTCTTGTCCGTCAGGGCGGCGATGCTGTCGACTCCGGCCAGGCCGCGGACCATCAGCCGCATGGCGATGGGGCTGAGCGTGGGACGCTGCTTGTCGCGCTCGACCAGGGCATAGAGGAGCTCGTGGCGTAGCAGGTCGGGCAGGGCGATCAGGGAGAACTGGAAGCCTGTCAGGCACGGGTGCTGCGCCGCTGCCCAGGCTCCCAGGTCCTCATTGGTCGCGGCCTTCAGGGCCGTCTCCTTGCGGTAGCGTCGCCAGCGTTCCCGGTGGTACGTGCACAGCGGTACCCGCGCGTGAGCGGTGCCGGCGCAGGCACCGACGCGGCACGGATCGCCAGGCGGACGTGGCTCGGCATGGATCCTGAGCCAGTCGTCGAGCTCCAACTGCGTCTGTCCGCTGCGGACTTGGTGGCGCCACTGCGCGTAGTGCGGGGTGCAGGCGCCAAGTGTCGCGGCTTCCAGGGCGCACCGCAGCCCGTCGTGCTCGACCGAGCACGGCGGCCGCGAGCCCGGCAGCGAGCGCACCAAGGCGCGTCGGCCGACCGTCGTGAACTCCTCCCGGCTCAGCCCGCTCTCGAGGAATTGTTCGTAGCAGGACCGGCACAGGTGCCGGGTCGCGCGGACCGCGACATGGCATCCGGCGCTGTTGCAGCGCCAGATCGCGGTCGACTCCTTGTCCGGGTCACCCGTGAACAGCCAGTGCCTGCCGTCCCATTCGTCAAGGCGCCAGCTCGCGTCGTCCGTGTGCCCGATCAGCCATTCCCGCCACTTCGCGCGGTCGAACGGCAGTGAGATGACGTCGCTCTCGAGTGCGTGAGCAGGGGTGAGGACGCTCATCGGGACAGCTCCCGGCGTCGGGCGTCGGCCCGTTCGACCGCCGCCCGGCGTTCCTCGTCGGAGGTGTGGATGTACACGCCCATCGAAGAGTCCGACTCGTGGCCGAGCAGGTCCTTCACCACCGCGCGGTCGTGCCCCTGGCGGATCCACTCAGTGGCGGCGCCGTGGCGCACCATGTGCGGGCGGGCGATCAGATCGGCTCGGCGGGCGAGCCGGTCGAACAGGTCCTTGGCGTTCGAGTAGGTCATCGCCCGGCCCAGCGGGGCACGGAACAGGTTGACCAGAACCTGCTCAGTGAACTCCGCCTCCGGTACGGCCGCGCGCTCGTACAGGTAGTCGGCGTAGCAGCCGACCAGGTCGCTGGTCACCGGGATGGCGCGTGGCCGCCGGGACTTCGCCCATGCTCCGTTGCTGTTCAGACGGCGCCGTACGTGGACGTGCGGGCCCTTCTCCTGGCAGCCGAAGGCCAGCGCGTCGGGCAACAGGTGCATGTCCTCCCGCCGCAGACCGAGCGCTTCGCCGATCCGCATGCCCGTGCACCACAGCAGCAGGACCAGGAAGCGGTCCCGAGCGTGGCGCGTGGCCTCAACCAGGCGCGTGATCTGGTCGACCGTCAGCCATTCGATCCCGGAGTCCACCGACGCGAACTTGAGCTGTCGCGAGCGGACCGTACGGTGCTGGTTATTCTCGCCCGGGTTGAAGTTGGGCGGCAGATAGCGCAGGTACCTTGGCTCGGTGAGCTGGTCAGTCAGCTCGTGGTCAACCCAGCCCATCCTGCTGCCGAAGGCCAGGAACTCGCAGACCGTGCCGGTGATCGCGTTCGCGGTGTTCGTGTCGCGGAACCGTTCCGGCCCGCCGCCCGCCCGGCTCCTCGACGGCAGAGGCTCTTCGACGAGCCAGTGCAAGAACCGGGCCAGCTGCCACACGGTCACCTGAGCCCACGGGAGCCTATGGAACGCGCAGTACGAGAGATAGAGCGCCGTGCGACCCGCGTACGTGCGCTCGGTGTTGTACGCCTTGCCGGCGTTGCGTAGCGCTGCGAGAAAGAGCGAACCCTCGTCGTGGAGGACGTAGTCGTCCACCCCAACTATCACCCACACCGTACGGCCTTGCTCCAGCGCCGCCCGCTCAGCACGGAACGACGTGACAAACGTGCCTGAAATGCCAAACACCCCTCGGATACCGATGACCAGGCCATGCGGACGGGGACGTCTCTGACATGGCTGCTTACTAGATCATCGTGAAGATAACGGGCCACGAGCCGCTGTAGTGGTGGGCGCGGACGAAGGCCCGCGCCGTATGGACCAGGTTGCTCGGCATCTCACGGACCCGGTAGCGAGCCGGATCGAAGCCGCCCTCACCGGTCGGCCTCCAGCTGTGGCGGCGGTTCCTCCACCGCTGGCAGACGGCGCCGGGATCGAGCGGCGGCTGTTCGTACGCTGACATCACAAGAGTCCTCTCAGGGTGGTGAGTTGGTGAGCGCCGGTCCGGGGTTGCCGCCCCGGACCAGCGCGGTCGGCCGTGGTTCAGGCGGTGGGGAGCATCAGCTGGCGGGGTGCGTGCAGGACGTCCAGGACGCGTTCGCGCCAGCGCATCGCCCAGTGCACGCAGTTGTTGCAGCTCTTGTGCCGGCCCTCGCACTGGGGGAGCGGGGCGTTCCAGCGGGCGTCGCGCGACCAGGCGAGGCTGTCGGCGGAGGCCAGGTATCCGGCGCAGGATTCGAGGGCCTTCGTCTTGAGGCCGAAGCCGTGCAGGCGGCGCAGGCCTGCGCCGGCCACGGTCGCGAGGACGGCTTCGACGTCCTTGACCGACGTGCGGCGGCACACGGAGCCGACCCCGGCCAGCGGATAGTCCGCGAGCCGTACGCCGCGCTTGTCGTACAGGTCCAGGCAGGCCTCGTAGTCGGTCGGGCGCCAGCCCTGGACGCTCGGGATGATGTCGACGCCGGGGTCCTCGGCCATCAGGTCGATGAAGTTGCCGACGGTGCGGTCGATGTGCTCGCGCACCGACAGACCGGTCTTGGCGACCATGTCCGGCTCGCACATCCAGTCCTGCGGTCCGGCCCAGACCAGACGCCCGATCCCGTCGCGGAACTGACGCAGTTCGCGGACGTAGGCGTAGGGCCCGATCGTCCAGCTGCCGTGCTCGCCGAGCTCGGAGAACGCGCCCGAGTCGCACACCCAGTCCTCGGCGGCGCGCGGCAACGTCACCATGCCGGTCAGCACGTTGCGCGAGAGGCACATCGGCACGCCCCAGGTGGACAGCCACTTGGCGCGGTGCCCGCCGAGCCAGAACATGGGCCCCTCGGGCGGCGAGTCGCCGGGATGGAAGCCGAGACCGTACTCGCAGTGGCAGACGCAGCTGCCCATGGTGCAGAACCCGCAGTCCACGCACTGTTCGTGGTAGCAGTGGCCGCAGGCGTAGCGGGTGGCGGGCGTGCAGGTGCACGTCTCGGGATACAGAGTGCCCGCCGCCGGGATCGACGGCTGCCGGGCTGGGGCGGTGAGTACGGCGTTCACGGGTACGTCCCTCGGGTTGGTGAACGGCGCCGGTCCGGGGTTGCCGCCCCGGACCGGCGGTGGGAGTGAATCGGCCGGCGGCCTGGGCTTCCGCCCGGCGGCTGGCGGCCGCGTCAGGTGTCGGTGCTGGGCCGGGAGCTGCGGTCCCAGGGACCGAGGACGGCCCGCGGCTCGCGAGCCCCTCGTCGGCGCTCGCGGCGCGCGGCCAGCAGCATGTCGAGGATCCGACGGCCCTTGACCTCCGCCTGGTGGCGCAGGGCCGGAGGGATCCGGACGGGGAGCAGTACCCGCTTCGCCCGCAGGTCGATCTCCAGCGTGACCTCGCGCACCAGGGTGTAGGCGTGCTCCCGGCCGGCGTACAGGTTCAGCCGGGCTTCCACCCGGTGGTCGACCGGGGTGAGCTGTACGTACTCGTTGCCCCAGGAGTAGTTCTGGACGCCGGGGGAGAGCCGCACGCACGCGGGCACGGTCCGGCCGGTGGGCACGTCGAGGGTGTTGAGCGGGGCGGTGGGGTCAGGTTCCCGGCGGGTGACGTGTTCGTGGAAGGGGTACCAGCCGGAGCCGTAGAACACGGGTGAGCGGTCCAGGATGTATGCCCAGGCGCCGAGGCCGAGTTCGACACCCCAGGAGTAGTGCGTGTCCTTCGGCGCGACGTGAAGGTCCAGGGACGGGGCCTCACCGGGCGGCGGGGCCGGGGTGAAGTCAGGGGGAGCGGGCAGGTCGGCGGGAGCGAACGTCGTGCGGGTGTTGCCCATCTCGCCCGGGCCGGCGGCGCTGGTGCTGACCACCTTGCGCACCATGCGGGGAACGGCGCGGCCGTGTGGGGTGATCCGCATCGCGACGGCGGAGCCGTCGGCGGAGATCATCTCCTGGAAGTCCCAGTCCGGCTGCGCCGCGCGCAGCTGGAGCTGCACCTGTCGCAGCGCCCGGGAGATGCGGCGGCCCAGGGGGTCTTCCGGGTCGGGGCGTCGGTCGGCGGGAAGGACGAGGGCGGCGTCCGGGTGCCATCGGTCGGATTCGACCTGCCACGGCCCGGGCTTCAGCAGCGCGGCGGCTTCCCCAGCGAGTCGCCGGGCGTCGGTCAGTTCGCGCAGGACGGCGGCGGTGAGGCGGGCGGTGGACGGCGCGTCCCACGGGCCGTCCAGGACCAGGCTGAGCCCGTTGCCGGGGCGTCCCAGAGTGACGCCGAGCCGCCTGCCGTCCAGCCAGGCTTCCGCGTGACCGAACTGGACGAACAGCCCGGGCTCGCCCGGGCGTTGGAAGGGCGCACCGGTGGTGAGCAGGCGAGCGACGGCCCCCAGGGGCGGGCGGACGTCGCCGGCGTCGGGCAGGGCGGGGGCGTAGCGGGTGACCGCGTCGAGAATGCGGGACGTTGCGGGGGTCGGCACGTAGGCGCTGAAGCGGGCGGTGCAGATCCGGGCGGGACCGGTCGGCGACGGCGCGGTCAGGGCGGCCTGGAGCGGGCCGTGCAGCTCGCGGGTGCGCAGGGTCAGCCGGTAGCCGCCGGGCAGGTCGGCGTGGGTGTGGCCCCGGCCGCGCAGGCGGTGTTCCACGAGGGTGTCGGAGATCGCGTAGGTGGGGGAGACGGGTTCGAACGCGGACATGGCGCGGGCCTCCACAGGCGGCGGTGAGCGGGGTGGTCAGCGGGCGATGCGGGCCCGGGCGCGGTCGGCCTGGATGTGCACGGCATCGGCGTGGGCGGCGGCGCGGACCTGGTCGGCCCAGTCGGCGGCGCGCCGGGCCAGTTCGGCGAGCCGCAGGAAGGCGGCGTCCTGGTGGCGGCGGGCGAGGGCTGTGAGCCGGGCGTGCTCGGCGGTCAGTTCGTCGGCGGTGTATGCGGCGATCGACTCGGCGCCGTGACGGCGGGTGATGCGGCCGAAGGGGCAGGCGCCTTCCTCCTGCTCGATGACGGCGACGTCGGCGGCGGGCCAGCCGGTGTCTTCGTCGCGCGGGCCGAGCCGGATGTGCAGCACGCACACCGCGTCCGGGTCGTGCAGGGCGTCGGCGTGGTAGCGCAGGTGCGGCCGGGGCACGGGGCCGGTGGCGCGTTCGGTGTGTGCGCGCCACAGATCAGGGGCCGGGTCCTCGTCCTCCTGGCGCAGGCGGTGAAGGTAGGAGACCAGGGCGGGCAGCTGCCAGGCGGGGGAGCCGAACGGCGCGGCCGGCATGGCGAGCGCGGTCCGGGCGGTGAGTCCCGTGTGGTTGCTGACGGCGGCCTGGGCGACGAACAGAGGCGTGCAAAGGGAAAGTTCGGAGCGGAGCATGGCGGGGCCTTCCGGGCGGCGGGTCAGGACGCGGCCTCGGAGTCCCCGGCGCTCGCGGCGCCGTCCAGGGTGTCCTCGGCGGCCTCGTCGTCCTGGTCGTCGGTGTCGGCCGGGTTCGGCTCGCGCTCCTGGTAGGCCACGTCGTCGGCGATGGCCTGTTCGACGGCGGAGAGCGGGTAGCCGATCTCGCCGAGGAACGCCAGCCAGACCCGGGCGTCCTCGCGGATCTCCCTCAGCTCCAGCACGGACGAACGGGCGGCGCTGTCGGTGCGCCAGGTCCGCGCCTCGCTCATCCGCTTCTCGAACGTCGCGGCCAGCACCGCGAAGCTCAGCAGGGTGAGCTTGGCCGGGGTCGCCGACTTGGCGCGCTCGGCGGGCTGGTCGTACCCGGTCAGCTCCTTGACCAGCTCCCGGCGGCCCGCGTCGCCCACCCACTGAGCCACCGGCTTGGGGCAGGTGATCAGCTGCGCGGTGACGAACGCGGCGAGCGGCTTCGGCGCGGTCTTGCGGCCGATGAGGTCCTTCAGCCAGGCGTGCCGGGCTTTCTCGGCGGCGCGGTAGGCCTTGTTGCCCGCCATGACGTACTCCCGCGACGGCTCCGACGCCTTCGTCGTCGCCACCGTGTCGGTGTCCTGCGCGCTGCTGTCGCCGCCGTCCTCCGGCTCCGGGGCGTCCTCCTGGGGCGGGTAGTGGCCGAAGCCGTCGGGGTCGGTGCAGTAGTAGTCCACGTCGCCCGGCTCGCGGGGGTTCTCGGCCCAGGTGGCCATGTGGCCGGGGCAGTCGGCGTGTGCCTCGGCGGTCATGGGCCCGCCGTCCGGGCCGTCAAGCTCGCTGAGCGGCTCGGCGCTCGGCGGCAGCGCGTCGGCGTCCTCGGCCAGCCGCACCCCGGCCGCCGCCAGCTGCGGGCGGACACCGTCACGGGCGCGCTGCTCCTCGCGGTCGTCACGCTCCCACTGCACCTGGAACTCGAAACGGCCCTTGGCGTAGGCCTCCAGCAGCCGGTCGACGGCGGCCGGGTCGTCGTCGAACTCCCCCAGCACACCCAGGACTTCCAGGTCCAGATCGTACGTACCGGCCTCGGCGAGCGCGGAGCGGGTCCGCTCCCCGACCGACTTGGCGGTCTTCACCGCCTGCGAGACCTCCTTGCGGGAGCGGCCGGTGAGCTGGGCCACCCGCGTCTGCTTCATGCCCGCCTCGACCGCGCCGAACAGGGCGTCGGCCTTCTCCAGTTCGGTCAGGCCCTCGCGGTAGTCGTCGTCGTTCTCCAGGAGCTGGTCAATGAAGTCCTCGCCGGCCTCCCGCAGGGAGGGGTCGAGCACGTAGGCGGGAACCTCGATCAGGTCCCGCTCCTCGTCGGTGTCCTTGGTGGCCCGGGCGGCGGCGCAGCGCCGGTGGCCCATCTTGAGCTCGTAGGCCGTGCCCTCGTCGTCCAGCGGGACGACGACCACCGGGATCTTCACGCCGTTGGCGGCGATGGACTTCAGGAACGTGTCGTTGAGGTTGAGGTCCTTGCGGACGTTGAGCGGGTTGACGCGGATCTGGCCGAGCCGCAGGGTGACCCGCTGCAGCGGTGTTGTTGCGGTGTCGCTCACGGATTGCTCCTCGCGCTGATCGGGTTGGTGTCGAGCAAGTTGCCGCTTACTCATGAAATCAATTATACGTCCTCCCGGGGAAGGGGCAACACCCTTTCCCTAAGAGGGATAATCGGGCAATCGTGCAGGCCGGGGCGCCTCGCGGTCTCCGCCGCGCAGGGCACAGAGGTGGTCAGAACGGGTCGTCCTTCGGTGGGTTGGTGCCGGATGAGGTGCCGCTCATCCGGGGAACTGCGGCGGTGCGGTCGGTCAGGATCCGAGGGGCGGTGGCGCGCCCCTCGGATCGCCGGGGTCAGTCCTCGTGCGGCTCCATGATCGTGATCACGGCCTCGCCGTGGTCGCCGGGCCCGATCGCGCACACGAGCTGGATCCGCAGCGCCTTGCGGGTGCGGCCGTCGCGCGGCACCCGCCGCAGGTCGACGGTGACCCGGTCGCTGTCCCCGCCCCCGCGCCGGATCGCCGCCCGGGCCATGGTCAGCACGTCCCACAGGCGGCCGCGCTCGTCCTGCGGCACCTGCCGCTCGCTGTCGCCGTCGTTCCAGGCCACGCAGCCCTCCCACACGGCGCTGGTGAGGGCAACGGGGACCCGGAAGCCGGCCTCACGGGCCAACTCGGCGTCGACGGCCGTGAGGACGCCATCCGCCAGGGCCCGGGCGCGGGTGTAGGCGTGGATGATGTCGTCCGGGTCGGCCAGGGGCACCGACCGCATGGCGTCGTCGCTGACTTCGGGGTCGCCTGTGACGGCCGCGTCATGCAGGGCGGCGTCGATACGGGACAGCACGTTGTCACTGCTGGCGCGGGCGGTCCGGGGTGAGCTGCGGTGCTCCCGTGGCTCCTCCGGGGAGCTGCCGCCGGGGGCGTCGGGGCCGCTGGCCGGTGGGGCGGGCAGCGGCCAGCGTGTGGGGCCGGTGGGCGGCTCGGGGGTGTTCTCCTCGGCCGTCATCGCGGCGTGCACCGTGAGCATCGTTTCCAGGCCCTGGGCCCTTCCGGTGTCCCCGCTGGTCACGGCCTCGGCGCGCTCGCGCTCGAACTCGTCCCGGATCTCCTCGTGGCTGAAGCCCTGGGCGAGCCGCACGCGGACGGCCTTGCCCACGAGATCGACCGCCAGGTCGGGCAGGTGACCGAGGCGGTCCCGGCCCGGCATGCCGGATACCGGCCCGCGCTGGACCAGCGTGCGGGCCGCGATGTGGTCGCGTACCCGGGCGGGCTCGGGGGTCCGGTGCGCGGGCGGGCCTCCGGGGGCGGCGGTGGGAGCTGCGGGAGCCTCGGCGGCAGTGGTCGGCGTGCTGTCGCCCGGGGCGTCGGGGTCCTCGGCGGTCAGGACGTAGAACCGGTTGGAGTGAACGTGGACCGTCCACTTCTGCCCGGGGGTGTCCTCGGTGAGCCGGGCGCGCGGTGTGCTCTCCCACGCCTCGAACGCGCTGGCCGGGTCGACCGGCACCATGTTGCCGCTGTCGGAGTCGTAGGCGCGGCAGGCGCGGGCCGTCGCGCGGATCTCCGCCACGCGGTTGGTCCAGTTCCGGCGGATCGTGGTCATTGTGGGTCCTCCTGTATCGGGTGGTGCCGGATGAGTTGCCGCTCAATCCGGTGAGGGGGCCGGGCGCCGTGGTCGGCGCCCGGCGGGGGCGGTCAGGCCCGGACGGCCGAGTCGGCGGTGCGCAGGGCCTCGCGGGTGGCTTCCAGCAGCGGCACGGAGATGCCGCCCGCTTCCAGGTCGGCGGCGGTCGTGCGGCCTGCCCGCAGGTCGCACGACAGGTTCCCCAGGCAGACCAACAGGGCGCCGAGTTCGTAGCGCAGGCCGTGCGGGGTGACCGTGCGCGCGCCCACGAGGAACCCGTGCCGGTCGTAGGGGGCGGCGTTCACCAGGTCGCGCACGGTCGGGTAGTCGTCGGAGGTGCACCCGCGAAAGCGGGTGGCCCGCAGGAAGGCCACCATGGCGCGGTCCATGCGGAAGGCGCCCGGCTTGGTGTGGTCGTCCTCGGCGGCGGCCTCGACCAGCCGGATCACGGGCTTGGTGCTGGTCCAGCCGGAGTTCGACGCGGTGGTGTCCCTGCCGTGGGCCTCGGCGTTCCGCACGTGCGCGAAGGTGCTGTAGATGGTGGTGCCGCCCGGGCTGCGCTCCTCGTGTCCGGCGACCTTCTCGACCAGCCAGACCGGCTCCGATCCGGGCCGGTAGGCGGTGAAGTCCTCCCGGTCGAAGACCAGCATTCCGGCGGTGATGTCGTGTCCGTAGGCGCCCATGTGCGGATCCCTGTCTCCTCGGTGGGTCGGTCGGCGGCCGGTGAGTTGCCGCCCACCTGCAAAATCAATAATACACCTTCACGGGCGGTGATCAATGCCCTTTCAGAACAGGGTGTCCCCGCCGTCGCAGGAACGGGACGGCTGCGCGGCCTGGGGCGCCGCGCTGGTCCGCCGGGTGGTCTTCGGCCTGCGCGGGCGGATGGCCACGGCTTCCCGCTCCGCCAGGGCGGCCCGCTCCGCCCTGGCCTCCAACTCGTCCTCGTCGCGGTTGTGCAGCACGATTTCGACGGCCGGTGAGGCGTCGCGCCACTGGTCGCGGAACTCGTCCGTCGGGATCCCGGGGTTGGGGCGGAGCGTGATCCCGGTCTCGCGGTGGAAGCGCTCGTACGCGGCAGAGTCCTGACGGACGAACCCGGTCTCGATGCGGAATGGGGCGGATTCCCTCGGGATGATGAACGCCCCCCGCCGGGCGAGCGTCTCGGCGACCGCGATCACGTGGAACTCGAACAGCGGCCCCCGGTACCCGGGGGAGTTGCCGCTGCGCTTGATCCGCCCGAACGGCGGGTTGCTGATCGCGCAGTCGAAGGGGCCGAGATCCATGCCTGGAACGTCCAGCACGTCAGCACAGATCCACTTCGCCTCCGGCAGGACGCGCCGCCCGACCCGCACGTACTCCGGGTCCTTCTCCACGCACACGATCTCGCGCGGCGGCAAACCCTCCCAGCGCCGGATCCAGTAGTCGCGGGCGTGCCAGGCCAGGCGGCCGATACCCGCGCACAGGTCGATGACACGGTCCCCCGGGATCACGTGGTGGAGTTCGCCGGCGAGCTCGGCCGGCGTGAAGAACGCGCCGTCCAGGGTGCGGCCCATGTTCGCGGACTCGTGGAAGTGGTCGAGAACGAATTCCCGCTCCTCATCGGTCAAGTCACGGGCCATGTCGACCAGTTGGCGCGCTCGGTTGTGCTGCTTGGTCTGCTCCTTGCTGAGCTTTCCGGCCATGGCGTGCCGCCTTTCGGGGTGGTGTGGGGGAGCGGTCCTGGCCTGGTTGCCCGGACCGCTCCAGGGCGGTCGTGCGTGCGATGGGGACGTGGCTACGACGTCCGTGCCGCGCGCCAGCAGGAGGCGTTCGTCAGCTGTCGGTCGGCGGCTGAAAGGCGCTGCACCGGCGTCCCCATCCGCGAGCGGGGTCGTGCTCTGTCGCGTACCGGTCGCACGTCCCGCACCGTGGTCCCCATTCCTGGGGTGGGGCGGTGGGCTCGGCGATGTACACGTCTCCGGACTTCCAGGGGAAACCTCGTGGGGCGAACCGCACGGACTCATCCGGCATGAGCAGAGCCCAGCCGTCCGGCCAGTCGATCGGGCCCGGGCGCGTGGCTTCGGAAACTGCCTCGCGGACGGCTGCTTGCGTCCAGACCTGCGGGAGGCGGCCGTGTCCGGTGACGCGGTACGCGTCGGCCGTGATGTACCGCTCCGGGTGGGTGATGATGACGCCGGATTCGCGGTCCGGCGTGAAGGTGATCGCTGAATGCCTGTTGGTCTGGCGGTAGATGATCGTTTCGTCGTCGGTGATGGTGGCCTGGCTGGAAAGCCAGAATCCGAGTGATCCGCCGAGGAATGCGCGTACCGCGCCGCCGCCGAGGAATGCGCGTACCGCGCCGCCGCTGAGGTGAGGCTGACCGTAGCCGGGGGCCTCCCGCACGGGGACGCCGGTGTCGTTGCGGTGGATGGTCTGGGTGTAGCGCGCGTACATCCGCGCGTCGCGGACGGCGATGCGTTCCCGGGGCGCGCCGTCGTACCACTGCGGCAGCGGCACAATCTCCAACTCCGTACCCGGCAGCGGACTGCCGGGCCGGATCCAGCCCGCTTCCCTGCCCGCGCGGCACATGGCGGGAGCCTCACGCACCCACGCGAGGAATTCGCCGAAACCGCCGGCATACCGGCCGTTGCGCTCGGACACCTCTGCCCAGTAGCTGGAGCCGTACCACACGCACCGGGCGGTGAGTTCCGCGGTCGTGGTCGGCGTGGGGAATGCACCGGTCAGGTTGACCGTACGTACGTGGACGCCTTCCGCGATGCCTTCGGAGGTGACGGTTACGCCCCACCCGTTCGCCGTCGCTGCCTCGGCCAGCGTGCGTGCCCTCGGGGGCAGTTCGGCGACCTCGGCGGCGGACGGTGCGGCGGGACGGGCCGCGGCGGTGCCGGCGGTCGGCTCGGCCCTGGGGACGGCTCCGCCGTCCGTCTCCCAGGCCTCGACGGTGCCCGGGTCGGTGACGGCGGCGCCCGGGTGTAGGCGGTCGCCGGTGAGCTGAGAGGGGAGGTACGTGGACATTGGGGCTCCGCTGCTGCGAGTTGGTGCCGGTGAGTTGCCGCTCAGCCGGACTTGCAAAATCAATAATACACTCTTGCTGGTCAGTCGGCAACGAAGACGTCGTGACCGTTGACGGTGATCCGCACCGCGATCGTGCCGTCCCGGCTGATCAGGTCGGACGGAACCTCGCCGGTGTCCAGATGGACGGACACCACCAGGCCTGCACCGCGCTCCCAGTAGGCGTAGACCTGAGTGCCGCCGGTCTCCAGACACGGCAACGTTGATCGGTCCTTGCGGCGTCGGTGCAGGAACCGTACGTGCCGGTTCAGGGTGTCCGCGCGGCGCTGGCTCAGTCGCATAGCGGCGCCTCCTCCAGGGGAGCCGGGGCGGTCTGGTCCTGGTGCCCGGCCGGCTCCCTCGCGTCGTCCGCTCGTTCTGCCTCGGCGGCCTGTTCCGGGGTGGGCTCCGGGGTGACGTCGCGCGGGTCGGAGGGGATCGCCTCACCTGCGAGCGCGGCCCGCATCTGCTCGTCCGACATGCGCCCGCTCACCTCGTTGTAGGGGAGCGTGTACGTGCTGCCCTTATGCCGGGTCTCCGCCGTTGCAGCACGGGTGACCACTCGGCAACCGCCCACCGCGCCCACGGCGCCGCCGTCAAACGCGGCGTGGATGTGCGGCACGGTCACGGTCTTGGCGTTGACCCGGGTCACCTCGTACCAGGACCCCCGCCACCGCGCGAAGTCACCACGGACAAAGTCCGCCTTGCCCCACACCTTGAAGCCGCGCCGCTCCGCCTCCTTGATCGTCTCCGCCCAGTACGTCAGCTCTTCGTCGTACTCGGCCAGACGGCGCGTCAGCTCCTCCCGGCGCGCCTCGGACGGCCCGCGTCGCCACACATCAGCCGCACGGCCCTTGTCGTCAGCACCGTCACGCTCCCGCAGAACGCCGCGCCGCTCCGCCTCCAGCTTCTCGATACGGCGCAGCGTGCGCCCCGGGTTCTTCCGGTACCGCTCGTACGCCTCAGCCGCCGCCGCACGGGATGCCCAGTAACCTGCCCGCTCGCCCTCGGCGATGCTCTTGCGCATCGCGTTGTGCATGCGCTCCTGGTCCCTGCGGGCGCGCCCCTCCGAATGGTGACCCACCAAGATCGGCTGACCCATCCAGAACCGTTCGCCGATCCGGTCCGAGGCATCCCGCGCCGACTGCGACGATGCCGCCGCGCGTCCGGCCCGGTCCGCGTACCGCTCCGTCCGCTCCTCGGCCGCATCCACGCGGGCGGCCTCCCGCTCGGCGAACGACATGCCCTCATCGATCACCACAGCGCACGACAGGCCGAGTGCGCGCACGGCGTCCGCCGCCCGGTTGATCTTCCACCGGTCGGCGCCCTTGTAGCGGCTGCCCCGGATGAAGATCCCCGGCGTTCGCCGGTAGGTCCAGCCCAGCGGGCGCAACGCTTCCCACACCCCGTCGCCCTTGATGGAGCCCTCAACGGTGGTGCCGTCTTCGTGGGTGTGCCGAATGACGATGTCCGCCGCCTCAGCCTGCTCCTCCGCGACGTCCCCGGGCAGGGTGAGCGCGCGCAGCGCCGCCGGAGAGTGCCCCATGACCCGTGCGGCGCACTCCGCGCAGCGCGGAGCACAGCCGGGTACGTCCCACAGCAACACCCCGAACCCGCCACACGTATTTGCCGCCGCGCAGTCACCGCGCCCGGCAGGCTTCGCCCAGGCGGTGGGCATAACCGCCACAGCCGCTGCGACGGGGGCCGGGGGGTCGACGTCCGGCACCGTGCTGCCCTCCGCCTCCCACACGTCCACCCCGGACGGGTCGGACACCACGTCAGCCGCGGGCGCCGACACCTCGGCACGGGGTGCCGGCGGGGGGAGCTCTCCGCCGTCCCGCGCGAGCGCTCCGCCCTCGCCCTCCCACCCGTCCAGGTCGGCCGCGTCCGCGTGCGCGTCCGGCCGCGCGTCCTCGGCCAGAGCACCCGGCGCCTTGCACTGCTGGGCAACCGTGGCGTTCACCGCGTGGAGTGTCGCCACGGTGTCCAGCCGGACCCCGTCCACCCATGCACCCGAGGCGGTCACGTCGTACAGACCGGCCGACCACACCGCGCGCACTTCCCCCGGAACCTTGCCCGTGGCCCGGCCCCCGGCGCGCACGGTCACCGTGGCGCCCTGGCGCTGCATGGCGACGGTCCACCCGTTCGCCGTCGCCGTCTCGGCGAACGCCACGGCAGCCATGGGCAGCCACACACCCGGCGCCGTCTCCGTCTCCGCCACGACCGGCGCACCCGCGTAACCGTCCTGCCAGTCCTCCAACTGAGCGGCCGTCGGCGTCTTACCCGCCGCCGGGATCTTGGGCGCCTTCCACGGCTGAACCAGGGCCTTGACCGACGCGGACGCCTGCCCCTTCTCGATCCCGCCCGTACGCCCGTGCGTCTTCTTCGAGGGGAGGTCACGGCCGATCAGCGCGCGCCCCTCGTCACGGGCCGACACGGCGTCCGCGAGGAGATCCACGAACGCGCGACGCTCCGCCATGCCCGGCGCGTGTTCCATGTCCGGTGACACCTCAGCGCATGCCGGAAGTTCGAACATCACTGCCGTTCCGCCATCGGCCGATGCCCACGCCCCACGGCCCGCCGGAACGTCACCGGCTGCCGCACGGGCCAGGAAGTTGCGACCGGCCGTCGCACGCTCCCCGGCCTCCCTGGCTTCCGACTCCAGCGCGGACAGCGCACGCTCACGCGACCGCACCACATCCCGCGCGTCCTGGCGCCGCTTGTCTTGGGCCCACGACACCTCGCGCGCACGTGCGGACCACGCCCCCGCCGTCTCCTCCGCAACCCACACGTCCGGCCCCAGCACACCGGCCGACCGGCGTACTTCCTGGTGAAGGTCGTACGCATCCCGCCGCCACGCCGCGCACGTCTCCGCGTGCTCCTCCACCGCCGTCAGCCGCTCACGCGCCACGGTCAGCGCACGGCGCGCACGCTCCGTCAGCCACGCCCGCGACACCCGCACCGTGCCCTCGTACGGGCCACGGAACGCCACCGGGAACACCCCACCCCCGTTGCCGTGGCAGATCACCGGCAGTACCCCAACCGCGCCTCCGTCGGTCTCCCACCCGTCCACCCCGCCGGGGTCCGACACGGCGTCGGGCAGCACCGCCGGACGCTCCACCACGACCGGCGCGCCCTCGGCCGGACCGGTGCCCGCCGCCTCGGGCGCCTTCCCTGAGACCTCTTGTGACGCGTCCGCGCCCATTTCCCTGGAAGTCGCCGTGTCCGGTTTCACGTTGCTGCCGGCCGGAGCGTCACCGGCCGGAGTCTCGGCCGTCTCGGCCGGTCCTTCCCACCCGGGGCGGGTGATGCGCAGCAGGAACGCCGGCGCCTGGGGCCGCACCCGCCCAGCAACCGCGCGCGGTTCCGGCGCCCGCTCTGCGCACTCCTGAGGCGTCGGCGCATCAAGTCCGAACCAGCGCACGACGGCGAGAGAGTCACGCGCTTCCCAACGGGCCGCGTCGACGTCGCCCAGCCCGTACGCGGACTCGGCCCCCTCTGCGCACTCTTCGGCCTCACGGACTGCACCCCGGGCGCTGTCGTACTGTTCGTTCGTCAGCGCGTCCCAATCGATGCGCTGAGCGAACGCACGGACCGTGTTCAGGGCAGCGCGCGCCATGCCGACCGACACGGCTGTCTGCGCGTTCTCCTCGGCCCTCTCCGCCGCACGCTCGGCATGGATGCCGTACACGCGCGCCGTCTCGGCCGTCGCGCGCAGCACCGATGCCGGACGCTTCGCGATCACGTACGCGATAGCGGCCCCCGTGACCTCGCCCCACGTACCGCGCACGTCCCCCGTCGGAAGGCTCACGGTGTGGCCGCCGCCCGACTTGAAGTGGAAACGGAACGGGAACCGCTCACCGCAGACGGACAGTTCCGACAGCAGGTCGGAGCGCCGGAACTCCCCCTCGTACCGTTCGTCCAGCGACCGCGCGTGCATCGCTTCCGGCCACTCCTCCGCCGCCCTGCGGGCACGCTCGACGTCGGCCGCGGAGGGTGCCCTCCGGGCGCGCTTCCGGGGGGCCGGAGTATCCGCCGCGGTCTTGGCCGGAACGCGCGCCGGAGTATCCGCCGTGGCGGGCTGTGCGGGGGCGGTGGGCGCCTCGGCGGTCATCAGGTTCGCGACGGCGCGCCATGCGATGCCCTGAGCGGCCGTCTGGCCGGAGCGGGTGAGGGTGGCGCCGTCCCAGCGCTGCCCCCGGGCGGTGAGTCGCCACACGCAGCGCAGGACGGTTTCCCCGGCCTTGTGACGGGCGGTGAGCAGCAGCGCGCAGTGTCCGGGCTGCGTCTGGACGGTGGCCGTCCATCCAGCCTTCTCGGCCTGGGCGGTGAGGCGGACCAGGTTGCGGGGCAGGGCCGCACCCCGGACGTCCGGGGTGTGGAGGTGCGCGGCGGTCGGGGCGGTGGGCGCCGGCACTTCGGCAGGGATCGGGGCCGGCCTCTGGGCCGTGGCGCTCGTGCTGCTGGCGGGGTGCGTGGTCGCGGTCATGTCGGGTCTCTCCGGGTCGGGTTGGTGCCGGGTGAGTTGCCGCTCACACCGGGAGGCAGGGCAGGGGGGAGGCAGGGCGTTCGCGCCCGGGGCCGATCGGGCGACCGGCCCCGGGGCGGCTGGTGCTCAGTTGCGGCGGTTCGGGGGCCGGTTGTCCCGGGGCGCGGTGCTCCTGGCGCTCACCGTGCGGGTCTCCGCCTCGGTCTCCGGGCGCGATACGCGCTCGGCCTGGCGGTACTCAAGGCCAGGCTCAGGGGGGAGCGGGGTACCGGTGGGGTCGGTGCTGTATGCCCGCTGGATCTCCTGGGCGGTCAAGGGCCGAAGCCACCTGTTCCGGACGGTCCAGCCGCGTACCCACTCCGACCCGTCCGGGGCGAAGGTGCGCACGACCAGGGCGCCGGTGGAGCACTCGACCAGGGCGGCCGCGAGTACGACGGTGAGCCGCAAGGCTTCGTCCTGGTCGAGCGTCACAATCTCGCCGAAAACGGTGAGTTCGTGCCCTTCGGTGAGTGTCCGGTCCGGGGTGTTGGCGCAACCCACCATGTGGTGTGTGCCGTCCTCCAGGAGATTCACGACGGCCAGGTACGCATCCGTCGCAAGGTCAAGGAGCGCGTGCGCCTGGGCGGCGGTGACGGCTGCGCGCAGCGGGGCGGCGCTGTCGGGCGCGGGGGTCCAGCGCATCTCATCTGCGCTGAACTCCTCGTGAGCCTCCGGGTCCATCCCGTCGAGCGTCTGTCGGATGTGGTCTTGGTACTCGCTCATGTCCCCTGCCTCGGGTCAGTTGGTGGCGGATGAGTTGCCGCTCACCCGCAGAATCAATAATACGCTCTTGCGGGGGGTGATCGTCAAGGACAATCACCCCCCGGGCGTGGCGACTTACGACGGCTCCACCGGCGTCACGGTGGTACGAAAGGGCATGTCCCCTCCCAGGTAGAAACGGACGCGCCTCTTCTCGGCGGTGCCGCTGCGCGTGCCGTAGATCTCGACGGCGGTCAACTCGCCGTGCTCGTAGCACGCTTGCAACAGCATGCCGTCCCACACCTCCGGCCACGGGTCGCCCTGGCTCGGCGTCCTCGGGCGGGCGAGTGAAGACAGCTTCCGCGTGGGGCGGCGCTCGATCCTCACGCGCTGCCCCAGGCTGAGCGGTCCCGTCTCGGTCATCCTGATCCCTTCTCTGGTGGCTGTGGTCCTTGGGGGAGGGGGGCGCCCGGCAGGCGCCCCCCTGGGCGCGTCACAGCCTCCGGGCTGCCCGCTGCTCCTCGGCTGCCGTCAACAGCTCGGTGACCCCGTGGCGGGCCTGATTGGCCCGTACACGCTCGGCAACCTGGTCTGCGGACGGCAGTCCGAACCCTCCGTCGTGGGCGAACACGTCGTACGCCTCACGCCACCCGCGCCACTGGCACTCGACGGCAGCACGTGAGGCGCACGTGATCGTCAGACCTCCGACGGTGACGGACAGTGCGCCGATTCCACCGGCGCTCGCTGCTGTGCTGCGAGCACGGATCTTGGCGCGGCGGGGCACGTCATCCAGGATTACGAACGAATTGATTGTGAGTTCCGGCTCGCTCAATTCACCCGGGTCAACCTGCTCGGGAAAAACCCTGTCGAGAATTGCGGCTGCCTCGCACCAGCCTTCCCACCACACGCGCGCGGCGGTAGGGTGCCGGAATTCGATGATGGCGTTCGGGATCTTGAGAAGGGGAATGAGCGTCAGACCGATAGACGCATCGGTCTTGTGAGCTCCGGGGAGAAGGATGGTGAGTCGGCTTACTGCGTCGACGGTTCCGGTTTCCAAGGGGGCTCCTCGGGTTGGTGGTTGAGCGCTGATCAGGTTGCCGCCCGACCCGCAAAAACAATAATACACTCTCCGGGGGAGGGGGCACCCCGAAACGCCGGAACTTGCAACATCTCTTGCAACAACTCTTGCGCCAACTCCTGCGCCTTCTCTTGCAACAACTCTTGCGCGAGCCACTCGGGAAGGGTCCGCATACGCGCAGGTCAACCAAGCCTTCCGGGCATGGTCGGGGGTCTGACATCCCCCTCTGCTGCCACTTTTCCCGCTGCCGTTTGAAGGATGAGTGAGGAATGGGGGGCGGGGTGCTTGTCTGGGTGGCGGGCTTCGGGGTGGGGGGTTGGGGTGGTGTGGTTGCGCGTCGCCCGGTGGGCGTCGCGCGGGTGGGGTCGGCCGGCCTTGTGGGGGCCGGTGTGGGGGTGGAGCTGGGGGAGCCTGGCCGCCGTGGCCTCTCGTACCGTCTCCGCGCCTGTACGAGCCGTGTGGGCCCGCACCGTTCTCGTGTCCGTCGGTTCGTGGTGGTGGTCCTGCCGGAGGCAGGCCGCTCCCTCAGTCGTGTTCGGTAACCGGGGTTCACGAAGTCGGGGGTTTTCCTTTTCTCGTATTCCGTGGTGTACTTGTTTTTACGGAATACCAGTCAAATACCCTCGCCCGTACGGGAATCCGGGAGGATTCCCCAACCCTGGGAGTCACCCCCCACCATGACGATTCCTCAACTCAAACCCCAACACCCCACTCCCGAACATAAACCCGCCCATCCATTCCCCAATCCGTGTGCCGGAGGCACACGCGATGCCGCTGCTTTTCGTGCCGGAGGCACGCACGTTGTGAAAAAGGCCGGAGGCCGTTTTCACAACGCCCCGCCGGAGGCGGCCTTTTCGCGCGGGGACGCGCGAAACGAGCGTAGCGAGTATTCGGCTGCCGGAGGC
>NZ_JBHXMA010000042.1:0-101909 GCF_042721035.1 Streptomyces sp. NPDC058464 | reverse complement strand
GTCCGGCACTGGCTGCCGGACCGCGCCGTCGGCGGTCACCCCGGGTCGCTCAGAGCCCGTAGCGCTCCCGTGCTTCCTTCACCGCGGTCGCCTTGACCTCGCCGCGCCTGGCCAGCTGGGCCAGGGCCGCCACGACGACCGACTCGGCGTCGACGCCGAAGTGGCGGCGGGCCGCGTCACGGGTGTCGGAGAGGCCGAAGCCGTCCGCGCCCAGCGAGGACCAGTCCTGCTCGACCCACTGCGCGATCTGGTCGGGGACCTGGCGCATGTAGTCGGACACGGCCAGGACCGGGCCCTCGGCGCCGTGCAGGACCTGGCGGACGTACGGCACCCGCTCCTCGCCGCGCAGCAGGGCCGCGTCCGCCTCCATGGCGTCCCGGCGCAGCTCCGACCAGGAGGTCGCGGACCAGACGTCGGCGGCCACGCCCCACTCCTCGGCGAGCAGCCGCTGTGCCTTGAGCGCCCAGTGGATCGCCGTACCGGAGCCGAGCAGTTGGATGCGCGGGGCGTTCGCCGGCGCGGTCAGCCCGGCCGACTCCGCCGTGTTGAAGCGGTAGAGGCCCTTGACGATGCCCTCGTCGATGCCGAGCCCGGCCGGCTTGGCGGGCTGCGGGAGCGGCTCGTTGTAGACGGTCAGGTAGTAGAAGACGTTCGGGTCCTCGCCCGGCGCCGGCTCGCCGTACATACGGCGCAGACCGTCCTTGACGACGGCCGCGATCTCGTAGGCGAAGGCGGGGTCGTACGTCAGCGCGGCCGGGTTGGTCGCGGCGATCACCGGGGAGTGGCCGTCGGCGTGCTGGAGGCCCTCGCCGGTCAGGGTGGTACGGCCGGCCGTCGCGCCGACGAGGAAGCCGCGGCCGAGCTGGTCGCCGAGCTGCCACATCTGGTCGGCGGTCCGCTGCCAGCCGAACATCGAGTAGAAGATGTAGAACGGGATCATCGCCTCGCCGTGCGTCGCGTACGCGGTGGACGCGGCGATGAAGTCGGCCATCGAACCGGCCTCGGTGATCCCCTCGTTGAGGATCTGGCCGTTCTTGGCCTCCTTGTAGTACATCAGCTGGTCGCGGTCGACCGGCTCGTACGTCTGCCCCTTGGGCGAGTAGATGCCCAGCGACGGGAACAGGCTCTCCATGCCGAAGGTGCGCGCCTCGTCGGGGACGATCGGCACCCAGCGCTTCCCGGTCTCCTTGTCCCGGACCAGGTCCTTGACGAGGCGGACGAAGGCCATGGTGGTGGCCACGTTCTGGGTGCCCGAGCCCTTGTCGAAGGAGGCGAAGGCCTTGTCGGCGGGGGCGGGCAGCGGGGCCAGGGCGTGCGTGCGGCGGGCCGGGGCCGGGCCGCCGAGGGCCGCGCGGCGCTCCTGGAGGTAACGGACCTCGGGGGAGTCGGCGCCGGGGTGGCCGTAGGGCACCACACCGTCGGCGAAGGCGCTGTCCGGGATCGGCAGCTCCAGCAGCTCCCGCATCGTCTTGAACTCGTCCACCGACAGCTTCTTCATCTGGTGGTTGGCGTTCTTCGACGCGAAGCCGTCGCCGAGGGTGTGGCCCTTGACGGTCTGGGCGAGGATGACGGTCGGCGCGCCCTTGTGCTCGACGGCCGCCTTGTACGCGGCGTACACCTTGCGGGCCTCGTGACCACCGCGGGAGAGGTGGAAGCACTCCAGGATCTTGTCGTCGCTCAGCAGCTTCGCCATCTCGGCGAGCGCCGGGTCGGCGCCGAAGAAGTCCTGGCGGATGTAGGCGGCGTCGCGGGTCTGGTACGTCTGCACCTGCGCGTCCGGTACCTGGCGCAGCCGGCGTACCAGCGCCCCGGTCGTGTCGAGCGCGAACAGCTCGTCCCACGCCGTGCCCCACAGCGTCTTGACGACGTTCCAGCCGGCGCCGCGGAACTGGGCCTCCAGCTCCTGCACGATCTTGAAGTTGGCGCGCACCGGGCCGTCGAGGCGCTGCAGGTTGCAGTTGATGACGAAGGTGAGGTTGTCCAGCTCCTCACGGGCGGCGAGCGCGAGGGCCGCGGTCGACTCCGGCTCGTCCATCTCGCCGTCGCCGAGGAAGGCCCAGACGTGGGACGCGGAGACGTCCTTGATGGCGCGGTTGGTGAGGTACCGGTTGAAGCGGGCCTGGTAGATGGCCGAGAGCGGGCCGAGGCCCATGCTCACCGTCGGGAACTCCCACAGCCAGGGGAGGCGGCGCGGGTGCGGGTACGACGGGAGGCCGTTGCCGCCGGCCTCCTGGCGGAAGTGGTCGAGGTGCGCCTCGGTCAGGCGGCCGTCGAGGAAGGCGCGGGCGTAGATGCCGGGGGAGGCGTGGCCCTGGATGTAGAGCTGGTCGCCGCTCCCGTCGCCCTCCTTGCCCTTGAAGAAGTGGTTGAAGCCGGTCTCGTAGAGCCAGGCGGCGGAGGCGAAGGTGGCGATGTGGCCGCCGACGCCGTACTTGCTGCCCCGGGTCACCATCGCGGCCGCGTTCCAGCGGTTCCACGCGGTGATCTTCCGCTCCATCTCCTCGTCGCCGGGGGCGGCCGGCTCGGCGGCGGTGGGGATGGTGTTGAGGTAGTCCGTCTCCAGCAGCTTCGGCAGCGCGACGCCGTCCGCCTCGGCGCGCTCCAGCGTGCGGCGCATCAGGTATGCGGCGCGGTGCGGCCCGGCCTCCCTGGCCACGGCGTCCAGGGAGGCCTGCCATTCGGCGGTCTCCTCCGGGTCCCGGTCCGGGAGCTGGTCGAGCGCGCTCGGCTGGATGGCCTGGGGGTCGGTCATGTCGCCGCCTTCCTCAGTCGAAGGGGGTTCCCTCATCGGTAAGGGGTTCGGGGTTGCCCTTGGTCTTTGGCAGGACAGGGCAGAGGGCCCGGGTGCGAGCCCGTCGGTGACTCTAACTCCCTGATCGATGATCGATCAAAGGGGTGAAGGGCAAAACCTCTCGATTCCGAGAAAGTCGGCACGGGGTGCCTTCGGCGATGGCACCGGGTGACGTGATCCAGCTGACGTTTATGCAGGTGAGGCGGTGTTTGAGCGGGGGAGCGCTCTTGTGTGGGAGGGGCTTCCCGCCAGGTTTTCTCCGCCGCGACGGCGATCAGCCGCGACGGCGCTTTTCGGCGGTGCCGAGCCGGGCGTTGCCGCCCGCCATTGGGGGTGGTGGTCGGTTGGGTGCGGCGCCGTCGTGGCTGGTCGCGCAGTTCCTCCCCCAGCCTTCGGCCGGGGGTACCCCCAGCGCCCCTATGGGGCGCTGTTCGGCTCGCCCTTCCATTCCGCCGCGGCGGCGGTCTTCGGCGGTGCCGGGCCCACCGGCACCCCGAAGGCTCACGGCCTCGGGGCGCAGCCCAGGACGTGGGACTTCACGATGTCCGCGATGCGGGGGTCGCGGCGCTTGAAGGCCGCCACCAGTTCCTCGTGCTCCTCCGCGTACGACTGCTGGACCGTGCCCAGCCAGCGGATCGACAGCGCTGTGAAGACCTCGATGCCCAGGCCCTCCCAGGTGTGCAGCAGCACCGAGTTCCCGGCCGCCCGGACCAGCTCGCGGTGGAAGCCGACCGTGTGCCGGACCTGGGCCGTGCCGTCGGCGTTCCGGTCGGCGTCGTAGAGGGCGGTCACGTGCGGCTCGAGGGCCGAGCAGTCCTCGGCCAGCTTCTCCGCCGCCAGCTCCGCAGCGATCGCCTCCAGGCCGGCCCGCACCGGATAGCTCTCCTCCAGGTCGGCCGCCGTCAGGTTCCGCACCCGCACGCCCTTGTTCGGCGCCGACTCGATGAGACGGAGGGACTCCAGCTCGCGCAGCGCCTCCCTGACCGGCGTCTGGCTGACCTCCAGCTCCGTCGCGATCCGACGCTCCACGATGCGCTCGCCCGGCTTCCAGCGCCCGCTGACGATTCCCTCCACGATGTGCTCGCGGATCTGTTCGCGCAGCGAGTGGACGACGGGCGCGGTCATGGGAGCTCCTTAAGGGCGTTTGACGTTTAGACAATAAGGCCGGACCGCCTTTCGGGAGAGGCGTGCGGGGGCGCTTTCGCGCAGGTGAGACGAGACTTACACGCTGCCTGGTGAGACGACGGTGCCCCGCCCGGAAGAAATCCGGACGGGGCACCGTGGAACCCGCTGGGGATCAGAGACCGAGCTCGACCTCGAACTCGCCCGCCTCCAGGATCGCCTTGACGGCCGTCAGGTAACGGGCCGCGTCGGCGCCGTCCACCAGGCGGTGGTCGTAGGACAGGGTCAGGTACGTCATGTCGCGGACGCCGATGACCGTGCCCTCCTCCGTCTCGATGACGGCCGGACGCTTGACCGTGGCACCGATGCCGAGGATCGCGACCTGGTTCGGCGGCACGATGATCGTGTCGAACAGCGCGCCGCGCGAGCCGGTGTTGGAGATGGTGAAGGTCGCGCCGGACAGCTCGTCCGGGGTGATCTTGTTGGCGCGGACCTTGCCGGCCAGGTCGGCCGTGGCCTTGGCGATACCGGCGATGTTGAGGTCGCCGGCGCCCTTGATGACCGGGGTCATCAGGCCCTTCTCCGAGTCCACCGCGATACCGACGTTCTCGGTGTCGAAGTAGGTGATGGTGCCGTCGGCCTCGTTGATCCGGGAGTTGATGACCGGGTGGGCCTTCAGCGCCTGGGCGGCGGCCTTGACGAAGAACGGCATCGGGGAGAGCTTGACGCCCTCGCGGGCCGCGAACGAGTCCTTGGCCTGGGCGCGCAGGCGCATCAGGCGGGTCACGTCGACCTCGACGACCGAGGACAGCTGGGCCTGCTCGTGCAGCGCCTTGACCATGTTGTCGCCGATGACCTTGCGGATGCGGGTCATCTTGACGGTCTGGCCACGGAGGGGGGAGACCTCCAGCGCCGGGGCCTTCTTCGCGGCGGCGGCAGCCGGAGCGGCGGCGGCCACGGGGGCCGGAGCGGCGGCGGCGGCCTTCGCGGCCTCGGCGGCGGCGAGCACGTCCTGCTTGCGGATCCGGCCGCCGACGCCGGTGCCCTTGACGGAGCCCAGGTCGACGCCGTTCTCGGCGGCGAGCTTGCGGACCAGCGGGGTGACGTAGGCACCCTCGTCGACCGGAGCGGCCGGGGACGGAGCCGGGGTGACGGGGGCGGCGGCCACCGGCGCGGGGGCCGGAGCCGGGGCCGGGGCGACCGGAGCCGGAGCAGCGGCGACCGGCGCGGGGGCCCGGGCGACCGGAGCAGGCGCGGGGGCCGGAGCAGCGGGCGCCGGAGCCGGGGCGGCGACGGGCGCCGGGGCCGGGGCAGCCGGGGCGGGGGCGGCCGCCGGAGCGGCACCCGGGGCGCCGATGACGGCGAGCTTGGCGCCGACCTCGGCGGTCTCGTCCTCGCCGACAGTGATCTCCAGCAGCACGCCCGAGGTGGGCGCCGGGATCTCGGTGTCGACCTTGTCGGTCGAGACCTCGAGCAGCGGCTCGTCGGCCTCGACGGAGTCGCCGACCGACTTCAGCCAGCGGGTGACGGTGCCCTCGGTGACGGACTCACCGAGCGCGGGCAGGACCACGTCCGTGCCGGACGCGCCACCGGCCGGAGCGGCGGGGGCGGCGGCAACGGGAGCCGGGGCGGGGGCCGCAGGGGCCTCGGCGACCGGCGCGGGGGCCGGGGCGGCCGGAGCCGGAGCGGCGACGGGCTCGGCGGCCGGGGCCGGAGCGGCGGCCGGGGCGCCGGTGCCGTCGTCGATGATGGCCAGCTCGGCGCCGACCTCGACCGTCTCGTCCTCGGCGACCTTGATCGAGGCCAGGATGCCCGAGGCGGGGGCCGGGATCTCGGTGTCGACCTTGTCGGTCGAGACCTCGAGCAGCGGCTCGTCGGCCTCGACGCGTTCACCCTCGGCCTTCAGCCAGCGGGTGACGGTGCCCTCGGTGACGCTCTCGCCGAGCGCCGGAAGGGTTACGGAAACCGCCATGGTTTCGGTTGCTCCTTACGAATTGCGGAAGTCTGAGTCGTCGCTTGCGTCGACCGAGGGTCAGTCGTGCGAGTGCAGGGGCTTGCCGGCCAGGGCCAGGTGGGCCTCGCCCATCGCCTCGTTCTGCGTCGGGTGGGCGTGGATGAGCTGGGCGACCTCGGCGGGCAGCGCCTCCCAGTTGTAGATCAGCTGGGCCTCGCCGACCTGCTCGCCCATGCGGTCGCCGACCATGTGGACGCCGACCACGGCACCGTCCTTCACCTGGACGAGCTTGATCTCGCCCGCGGTGTTCAGGATCTTGCTCTTGCCGTTGCCCGCCAGGTTGTACTTGAGAGCGACGACCTTGTCCGCGCCGTAGATCTCCTTGGCCTTGGCCTCGGTGATACCCACGGAGGCGACCTCGGGGTGGCAGTACGTCACCCGGGGGACACCGTCGTAGTCGATCGGGACGGTCTTCAGACCCGCCAGGCGCTCCGCCACCAGGATGCCCTCGGCGAAGCCGACGTGCGCGAGCTGGAGGGTCGGGACCAGGTCGCCGACGGCGGAGATGGTCGGGACGTTGGTCCGCATGTACTCGTCGACCAGGACGTAGCCGCGGTCCATGGCGACACCCTGCTCCTCGTAGCCGAGACCGGCGGAGACGGGCCCGCGGCCCACCGCGACCAGCAGGACCTCGGCCTCGAACTCCTTGCCGTCGGCGAGGGTGACCTTGACGCCGTCGGCGGTGTACTCGGCCTTCGAGAAGAAGGTGCCCAGGTTGAACTTGATGCCGCGCTTGCGGAACGCGCGCTCAAGAAGCTTGGAGGAGTTCTCGTCCTCGACCGGGACGAGGTGCTTGAGGCCCTCGATGACGGTGACGTCGGCACCGAAGGACTTCCAGGCGGAGGCGAACTCGACGCCGATGACCCCGCCGCCCAGGATGATCGCGGACTTGGGCACGCGGTCCAGGACGAGGGCGTGGTCGGAGGAGATGATCCGGTTGCCGTCGATCTCCAGGCCCGGCAGCGACTTCGGCACGGAGCCGGTCGCGAGGAGCACGTGGCGGCCCTGGATGCGCTGGCCGTTCACGTCCACGGAGGTCGGGGAGGACAGCCGCCCCGTGCCCTCGATGTACGTCACCTTGCGCGAGGCGATCAGACCCTGCAGGCCCTTGTACAGACCGGCGATGACGCCGTCCTTGTACTTGTGCACGGCGGGGACGTCGATGCCCTCGAAGGTGGCCTTGACACCGAACTGCTCGCTCTCGCGGGCCTGGTCGGCGATCTCGCCCGCGTGCAGCAGGGCCTTGGTGGGGATGCAACCCCGGTGCAGGCAGGTACCGCCGACCTTGTCCTTCTCGATCAGGGCGACGTCCAGGCCCAGCTGCGCCCCGCGCAGGGCCGCGGCGTAACCACCGCTACCACCGCCGAGGATCACTAGGTCGAAAACGGTGCTGGCGTCGTTCGCCACGTCACGTCCTCCATGCATGTGCGCCGTACGCCGGTCAACGGTGACCGGCAGGCGGCTGGTGTCCGGCCGCTCTTCTTCGGCCCTGTGGGTGGGGCCCTGTCCTGCCGAGCCCCATCTTCGCACTTGTCGGAGGTGAACGAGACGCGGGGCCGGGGTGTGAGACACCACACGCTCACTTGATAACGCCCCTGGGACAGCGCCCCCTGAGGGGCGCGGGGCTGTATCGATATACGGCTCCGCCGCGTGGGCGCGAGCAGCCCCGACGCTCACCTGCAACGCTGGTCGGCGGCAGCATGCCCGAAGGGGCGCTGGGGGTACCCCCGGCCGAAGGCTGGGGGGGAGGAACTGCGCGAGAACCCCCACGGTCCGCAGCTGCCCTGCGACGGACCGGACCGAGTCGATGGGCGACGGGACCTCGCCCTACCCGCGTGCGAGGTCCCGTCCACGAAAACCGACGTCAGCCCAGGTCGCCCTCAGCGGTCAGCTCCGCCAGCCGCACCAGCGTCCGCACCGCCGACCCCGTGCCCCCCTTGGGCGTGTAGCCGAAGGCGCCCCCCTCGTTGAAGGCCGGCCCCGCGATGTCCAGGTGCGCCCAGGTGATCCCCTCGCCCACGAACTCGCGCAGGAAGAGCCCGGCGACCAGGCCGCCACCCATCCGCTCGCCCATGTTGGCGATGTCCGCCGTCGGGGAGTCCATCCCCTTGCGCAGGTGCTCCGGCAGCGGCATCGGCCACGCCGGCTCGCCCACCTCCTCCGCGGCCTCGTGCACCGCGGAGCGGAACGCGTCGTCGTTGGCCATGATCCCGAACGTCCGGCTGCCCAGCGCCAGCATCATCGCGCCGGTCAGCGTCGCCACGTCCACGATCGCGTCCGGCTGCTCCGCCGACGCCGCCCACAGCGCGTCGGCGAGCACCAGCCGGCCCTCCGCGTCCGTGTTGAGCACCTCGACGGTCTTGCCGCTGTACATGCGCAGCACGTCACCGGGGCGCACGGCGGTGCCGGACGGCATGTTCTCGGCCAGCGCCAGCCACCCGGTCACGTTGACCGGAAGGCCGAGCCGCGCCGCCGTGACGACGGCCGCGAACACCGCCGCCGCACCGCTCATGTCGCACTTCATCGTCTCGTTGTGGCCGGCCGGCTTGAGCGAGATGCCGCCCGAGTCGTAGGTGATGCCCTTGCCGACGAAGGCGAGGTGCTTGTCCGCGTCGGCGTGCGTGTACGACAGCTTCACCAGCCGCGGGGTCGCGGCCGAGCCGCCGCCGACGCCGAGGATGCCGCCGTACCCGTCCTTGGCGAGCGCCTTGTCGTCGAGCACCTGGATCTTGAGGCCGTGCTCCTTGGCCGCGCCCTGCGCGATCGCGGCGAACGCGGCCGGCGTGAGGTCGTTCGGCGGGGTGTTGACCAGATCGCGGGCCCGGTTGAGCTCCTCGGAGACGGCCGTGGCGCGGGCCAGGGCCGCCTTGTGGGCCGCGTCCCGCGGCTTGCCGCCGAGCAGCACACCCTCGGCGAGCGGCACCCGGCCGTTCTTCGCCTTCGCGTTCTTGCCGGTGCCGGTGCCGGTGCCGGCACCGTTGTCCTTGTACGTGTTGAAGGAGTAGGCGCCGAGCAGCACACCCTCGCCGATCGCGCCCACGGCGGCCGCGTCCTCGACCGGCAGCGCGAAGGCCGCCTTCTTGGCCCCGGCCAGCGCGCGGGCGGCGACACCGGCCGCCCGGCGCAGCGCCTCGGCCTCGTAGTCCGCGTCCCGGCCGGGCTCGCCGCCCAGGCCCACCGCGATGACGAGCGGGGCCTTGAAGCCGGCCGGGGCGGGCAGCTTCGTCAGTTCGCCCTCGGCACCCGAGGCACCGAGGGTCTCCAGGACGGCGGCGAGCCTGCCGTCGTAGGCCGTGTCCACGGCTTCGGCGCCCGGGGCGACGACCGGGCCCTTGGCGCCCTTGGCGACACCGATCACGATCGCGTCGGCCCGGAGGCCGGGCGCCGCTGAGGTGCTGAGAGTGAGAGCAGTCACGGTGGTGGAATCTCGCTTCCGATGTTGAGTTGCAGTGGCCGAGCGGGTGGGTCGACCGGGCCCGGGGAGGCGACCCCGAGGAGTGCCCTCGGGGCGCGTTGCGACCGGGGCCTTCACCCCCGTCGGCGAACACCCGGGACGAGCCTACGCGTGTGTATGCGTTCGCTCATTCCTGCGGGTGTTCACCTGCGGGTGGCGTCGTAGCCACTTTCCGTCGCGCCGGAGGCGGCGCGCCCGTTCAGGGGCGCGGGGCTGTATCCGTGTGCGGCTCCGCCGCGTGGGCGCGAGCGGCCACAACGGACCCGCGGCAGGCGTCCGTTCGCACGGTTCCCGCCGGATTCCCGCCGCTCGCCCGCGCACGGGGCCCCGGTGCACCGCGCCGTGCCCGGGATGGGAGATCATCCGTCGGGTACCTCGCCGCACCCTCTGGAGCCCGCCCGGTGAACCTCCGCACCGTCCCTCTGCTCGCCCTCCTGGCCCTGCTCGCCGGCTGCACCCGGGCCCCGGACGACGCCGGACGCTGGCAGCCGAGACCGGGCATCAGCTGGCAGTGGCAGCTGAGCGGCCGTGTCGACACCTCCGTCAAGGCGTCCGTCTACGACATCGACGGCTTCGACCAGTCCCGGGCGACGGTCGCCACGCTGCACGGCAAGGGCCGCAAGGTCATCTGCTACATATCGACCGGCGCCTACGAGGACTGGCGCCCCGACGCGAAGAAGTTCCCCGCGTCGGTGCTCGGCCGCGGCAACGGCTGGGAGGGCGAGCGCTGGCTGGACATCCGCCGTACGGACGTGCTGAAGCCGTTGATGGCGGCCCGCTTCGACATGTGCCGGGACAAGGGCTTCGACGCGGTGGAGCCCGACAACATGGACGGCTACCGGAACCGCACGGGCTTCCCCCTCACGGCGGCCGACCAGCTCCGCTACAACCGGCTCATCGCCCGGCTCGCGCACGACCGGGGCATGTCGGTCGGTCTGAAGAACGACCTGGACCAGATCCCGCAGCTGGTGGGGGACTTCGACTTCGCGGTGAACGAGCAGTGCGCCCAGTACGGCGAGTGCGCCGACCTGAAGCCGTTCGTCGAGGCGGACAAGGCGGTCTTCCACGTGGAGTACGAGCTGCCGACGAGCAGGTTCTGCGCCCAGTCCCGCAAGCTCCGACTGAGCTCGCTGGCGAAGAAGTACGAGCTGGGGGTATGGCGGAGAACCTGTTGAGGAGGCTTGAGGGCAACGCGCCCCTCAGGGGCGCCGGGGGTACCCCCGGCCGAAGGCCGGGGGAGGAACTGCGCGATCAGCCCCCACGCACCCGCAGAACAACTCGATCCGTCAGCCCCCGAATGTAAACACCACAAGCGCCGCAGTGGCCGCCGTCTCCGCAAGTGCCCCGAACACGTCCCCGGTCACCCCGCCGAACCGCCGCCTGCAGTGCCGCAGCAGCCCGTCCGTCGCGGCCTCGGCCACCACCACCGCGAGCAGCGCCCGCAGGCTGTCGCCCGGCCCGACCAGCGCCCCGGCGCCCGCCGCCAGCAGCATCACCGCGAACGTGACCACGGTCGCCCCGACCTTGGGCACCACGCCGGCCACCGCCGCCCCCAGCCCCTCCGGCCGGGCGGCGGGCACGCCCTCCACCGCGGCCAGCGTCAGCGCCAGCCGGGCCACCGTCGCCGCGACGACCGCCGCCAGGGCGCCCCGCGCCCACCCGTCGCCGTACGCCTGGGCCAGCGCGGCCACCTGCCCGAGCAGGACGAAGACGAGCGTGATCACCCCGAACGGCCCGATGTCCGACTGCTTCATGATCCGCAGGGCGTCCTCGGCGGGCTTGCCGCTGCCCAGGCCGTCGGCGGTGTCGGCGAGGCCGTCCAGGTGCAACCCCCGGGTGAGCACGGCCGGTACGGCGACGGCGGCGACCGCGGCCACCAGCGCGCTCGCGCCGAGCGCCACCAGCAGCGCACCGACCGCCCCCGCGCAGACCCCGACCGCGAGGCCGGCCAGCGGAGCGGACAGCATGCCGCCGCGGGCCGCCTCGCGGTCCCAGCGGGTGACCTTCACGGGGAACACGGTGAGCGTGCCGAAGGCGAAGCGGAGGCCGTCCGGCCAGGGAGTCGCAGAGGTCGCAGCCATCGGCGCAGGTTATCGGGTGATCAGGAAGGGCCGCGCCCCGGCCGCGCTCCTGGCCGCGCTCCTGGCCGCGCCCCCGGTCGGGCTCCCGGCCGGACCGGCGGCCGGACCCCGAGCCGGGGATAAAGTGCGCACATGGGACATTGGCTGGAGCGGAACATCGTCGAGCCGGGCAAGCTCCCGCTGTTGCTGGCCCTGACCGCCTTCGTCCTGACCTTCGTGATCACACGGGTCATCACCCGGCTGATCCGCGCCGGAAAGGGCCCGTTCGGCAACGTGCGGGCGGGCGGGCTGCACATCCACCACGTGGTCCCCGGGGTCGTCCTCGTCGTCATCGGCGGCTTCGGCGCGGTCGCCAGTTCCCGCAACGGCCTCGGCGCGGCCCTCGCCGCGATCGTCTTCGGGATCGGCGCCGGACTGGTCCTCGACGAGTTCGCGCTGATCCTGCACCTGGGCGACGTCTACTGGACCGAGGAGGGCCGCAAGAGCGTCGAGGTCGTCGTCATCACGGCCGCTCTGGTGGGGTTGTTGCTCGCCGGGTTCTCGCCGTTCGGCGTCAACGACCTCTCGGCGGACGAACTCCAGGACCGGGGCGCCGTCATCGCGAACGTCGTGGCCAACTTCGCCTTCTCCCTCGTCGCCCTGAGCAAGGGCAAGGCCCGCATCGCGATCTTCGGGGTGATCGTCCCGCTGGTCGGCCTCGTCGGCGCGGCCCGGCTGGCCCGCCCCGGCTCGGCCTGGGCCCGCCGCTTCTACGGCAACCGGCCGCGCGCCAGGGCCAGGGCCGGACTGCGCGCCTACCACCACGACCGCCGCTGGTCCCGGCTCACCCGGCCCCTTCAGGACTGGATCGGCGGCAAACCCGACAGCCCCGAACCGCTACGGCTGCCCGGCCCCGCCCCCGGCCCCGGTCCCGCCCCCGGCCCCGGTCCCGACCCCGGCCCCGGCCCCGGTCCCGACCCCGGCCGCCGCTGACGCCGCCGGTGCCACAGCCGCATCCCCACCGGCACCACCGCGCACAGCACCGCCGCGCCCGCGATGGCCGCCAGGTGCTCCTTGCCGGCGAGGTTGTCCTTCAGCGCCACCTCGACCGCCATCGCGGCCGCCACCGCACCGGCGGTGACATAGGCGCCGTACCGCCAGCCCAGGTAGACCGCGAGCCCGACGACGGCGGCCGACGGCCCGGTGTCCACGACCCGGGCGTCGGAGGCCGGCAGACCCGGCGGAGCGTGCGGCCCCAGCGCGATGCCGAGCCGGGCGTACAGCGTGCCGGCGAGGGTCGCCACGTACGCGACAGCCAGGGTCCGCCACCAGCCCAGGCACACCTCGGCGATGCCGAACACCACCAGGACCTGCACCAGCGCGCCCCACACCGGAAGGTCCAGCGCCGGCACGAACAGCGACAGCGGGGTGCGCAGCAGGGCCGCCCACAGCGGGTCCGCGGCGCGCACCGCCCCCGCGTCCTGCACGAAGCGGTAACCCCACGACTGGTTCTGCGCGAACTGCAGCAGCGCGGTCAGGCACACCGCCCCGGCCGTCATGGGCACCGCCCCCAGCCGGCGCTTCGCCAGCGGGCCGCGCACGGTGGCGTACAACAGCCCCCATTCGGCGCGGGCCCAGCGGGCGAGCGGCTTCATGCGGTGGTCCTCATCCGTGCGTGTCTCGTCGGGTGTCCCGGTGCGCGTCCCGTTCGGTGTCCAGGTGCCGCCGGTGCAGCCACTTCGGCAGCCCCGACGACACCGCCCCCAGGAACCCCTCCGCGCGCGCCGACGCCAGGCCGATGCGCGGCAGGTCCGCGCTCTTCTCGAAGAGCAGGAACCGGGGTTCCCAGATGGGCCGGTACTTGGCGTTGGCCCGGTACAGGGACTCGATCTGCCACCACCGGGAGAAGAAGCTCAACAAGGATCTCCACAGCCGCAGCACCGGCCCGGCGCCGAGACGCGCACCACGTTCGAAGACCGAACGGAACATCGCGAAGTTGAGCGAAACCTGCGTGATCCGGATCTCTCCGGCGCGCCGCAGCAGTTCGATGACCATGAACTCCATCAGCCCGTTGTCGGAGTTCCGGTCCCGCCGCATGAGATCGAGGGAGAGCCCGCCCGGCCCCCACGGCACGAAGGAGAGCAGGGCCCGCAGTTCCCCCTCCCCGTCCGTGCACTCCAGCATCACGCACTGTCCGTCCCGGGCGTCCCCGAGCCGCCCCAGAGCCATGCTGAACCCGCGCTCGGCGGCCCCGTCCCGCCAGTCGTCGGCGCGCCGGATCAGGTACGACATCTCGTTCGCCGGGATGTCCTCGTGGCGGCGGATCCGCACCGCGTACCCCGCCCGCCCGACCCGGTTGTACGCCTGCCGGACGGTCCGCATCGCCCGGCCCTCCAGCGTGAACTCGGCGACCTCGACGATCGCCTCGTCACCCAGTTCCAGCGCGTCAAGCCCGTGCCGCCCGTACACGGTCCCGGCCTCTTCGCCGGCCCCCATCACCGCGGGGATCCACCCGTGCGCCCGCGCCTCGGCGAGCCACGGCACGATGGCCCCGGGCCACGCCTCCGGATCCCCGATCGGATCCCCGGAGGCCAGGCTCACCCCGCCCACCACCCGATAGGCCACCGCCGCCTTCCCGGTCGGCGACCACACCACGCTCTTCTCCCGCCGGAGCGCGAAGTACCCGAGCGAGTCCCGCTCGCCGTGCCGCTCCAGCAGCACCCGCAGCCGCTTCTCGTCGTCCTCGGTGATCGGGTCGACGGCGCGGCGGGAACGGAAGGCGGCGTAGAAGACGGCGAGGACGAGCAGCGTGCTGAGCACGTTGACGACGACGTTCACCCAGTTGGGCGGCGCGATGTACGGGAACCGGGTGGGGTCGGCGGCGACCGACACCAGGCGGAGGGTGCCGTAGTGCCAGCGCTCCGGGAACGTCGAACGCCCGGCCTGCGGGGCCTGGTTGGTGACGGTGACCAGGAGGGCGGCGAGCAGCGAGGCGACGAGCCCGCCGCCCACGGCGACGGTGGCGGCGAGGCGGGGGTTGGACCGGTCGCCCTTGGCGTAGAACTCCCGCCGTCCGACGAGCAGCGCTCCCACGAAGGCGGCGGTCAGCACGATCGAGATCCAGTTCTGCGCGTACCGCCGGATCTCCGGAAAGGCCATGGCGAACGCGAACAGCGCCAGGAAGAGCCCGCTCAGCACGAGGTTGAGAATCCACGCGGCCCGCTTCCGGCGCCGCATCGTGATCGCGAGGAACGCGGTGAACACGCCGGAGGCGAAGCCGGCCGTCAGCAGGTACGGGGTGAAGAAGTTCTCCTGGTTGTGCCGCCGCACGTCCTGCCCCAGCGAAAGCCAGACCGCGCTGAGGAAGTTGACGAAGGCGACGGCCCGCAGGTACCAGACGGCAAAGGCGGCGGCTCGCCCGGAAACCCCGGCGCCCCGCCGCCCCGATCCACGTCCCTCGCTCCGCTCCACGGCAATTCGGACATCTCCCATGGAGAGCGATCATATGGGCGCCCTCGCCCCAAACCCCGCCACACGCACCCTTTTTCCGGTACGCGCACGCGCGAACCGCGGGTCTCGCCACCGCGGATACCGGTCACCCGCCGGGTCTCGCCGCCGCGGGTGCCGGTCGCCAGCCGGGTGCCGCCGCCGCGGGTGCCGGCCGCACGCCGAGTGCCGCGCCCCGGTGGTTGCTCGCGCAGTTCCTCCCCCAGCCTTCGGCCGGGGGTGCCCCCAGCGCCCCTGACGGGGCGCAACAGTCACCGCCCCCTCGCCGACTCCCCTTCTCGCCGGTTCTCCTGTGTGTCGGGCTCTCCTGGTCGGCGGCTTCGCGCTTCTGCCGGTCTCTTCTGTCCGCCGCAACGGCGATCAACCGGGACGGCGCATCTCGGCGGTGCCGTCCCGGCCTTGCCCCCGGCCCGCTACTCCTGCGGCTTCTCCTCGGCTTCCGCCTTCTCCTCGGCTTCCGCCTTCTCCGCCTTCTCCGGCAGCTCCGCTGCCAGTGCCGCCGCGGCCTGGACCAGTGGCAGCGCCAGCAGCGCGCCCGCCCCCTCGCCCACCGTCACGCCCTGCTCCAGCAGCGGCTCCAGGGCCATCCGGTCCAGCGCCTTCGCCTGCCCCGGCTCCCCGCTGTCGTGCCCGGCCAGCCACCAGTCCGGCGCCCGGAACGCGATCCGCTGGGCGACCAGCGCACACGCGGCCACCACCACCCCGTCCAGCACCACCGGCAGCTTCCGCACCGCAGCCTGCAGCAGGAACCCGGTCATCGCCGCGAGATCGGCGCCGCCGACCGTCGCCAGCAACTGCAACTGGTCCCCGAGCACCGGCCGCGCCCGCCGCAGCGCATCCCGGATCGCCGCACACTTCCGCATCCACGCGAGGTCGTCGATGGCGAGCCCGCCCCGACCGGTCACCACGGACGCGTCCGTCCCGCACAGCGCCGCGACCAGCACCGAGGCCGCCGTGGTGCCGCCGACGCTGACGTCACCGAGCACCACCAGATCGGTCCCCGAGTCGGCCTCCTCGTCGGCCAGCGCGACGCCCGCCCGGAAGGCCTCCTCGGCCTCCTCCAGGGTCAGCGCGTCCTCGATGTCGATACGGCCGCTGCCCCGCCGCACCCGGTGCCGTACCACCTCCTCGGGCAACGTCCCCGGGTCGCAGTCCAGCGCCATGTCCACGATCCGCACCGGCACCCCGAGCCGCCGGGCAAGCACCGCCACGGGGCTGCCGCCCTCCAGGATCGCCCGGACCAGCAGCTCCGCGCTGCCCGCGGGCCGTGCGGAGACGCCGAGTTCGGCGACGCCGTGGTCACCCGCGAAGAGCAGGACCCGCGGGCGTTCGACCGGTCGTACCGGTACCGAACCCTGCGCGGCGGCCAGCCACTCACCCAGGTCGTCGAGGCGGCCCAGCGACCCGGGCGGCACGATCAGCCGCTCCCGGCGCGCCTCGGCGTCACGGCGCACGCCGCCGTCGGGGCGCTCGATCAGATCGGTGAAGTCGTCGAGATTAAGCGAGCTCATTCGCCGAACAGTACCGGCACGGAACGAACGGTTCGGTGCCAGATCGCCACCACACCCGCACGGCGTCTTGGCACGCAAGATCGGTATCCCATACGTTCCGGTTTGCAGTGGATTGCGTTCAGGGAGCACAGGGAGTACAGGGAGCCGCCCATGCCGCCGCCCACGCCCGAACTCGCCCCGGGGCCGGACCGGTTCCACGAACCGTGCCGCCAGGACTGCCCCTGGTGCGGCTCCAGGCGCCTGCGCACCCGCCTGCGCACGTCCGACCTCCTGCACCACCGGCCCGGCACGTTCACCGTCGACGAGTGCCGGGACTGCGCCCACGTCTTCCAGAACCCCCGGCTGTCCCCGGAGGGCCTCGCCCTCTACCACCGGGACTTCTACGAGGGCCGCCTGGAGGACTACACCGACCGCCTCCACACCACCCGCGCCGGCCGCCGCCGGCACCGCGCCGCGGCCCGCGTGATGCTGGCGCTGCCGGAGCCGGAGAGCTGGCTGGACGTCGGCACGGGCCACGCCCACTTCCCGCGCACGGCGAAGGAGTTCTTCACCTACACCGCCTTCGACGGCCTGGACCCGACCCTCCGGGTGGCGCGGGCCCAGGCCGAGGGCCGCGTCGAAGAGGCCCACTGCGGCTACCTGGCCGCCCCGGAGGTCCAGGCCAGGCTGCGCGCCCGCTACGACGTCGTCAGCATGTTCCACCACCTGGAACACACCCCCGACCCACGCGCAGAACTCCGCGCCGCCCTTACCGCACTGCGCCCCGGCGGCCACGTCCTCATCGACGTCCCGAACCCGCGCAGCGCCTTCGCCAGGCTCCTCGGCAGGTGGTGGATCCCCTACGGCCAGCCCCGCCACCTGCACCTCATGCCGCTGGACAACCTCCGGGCGGAGCTGGAGGCGCAGGGCTGCGAGATCGTCGGAACGGACCGGAAATCGCCCCACCTGCCGTACGACATCTCGGCGGCGGTCGGGTTGGTCCTGGGGCAGGTCCTGCCGAAGCGGTGGCTGCGGGTGGCTGCGCCGCTGACCGCCGTGGCGAGCGTCGCCGACCGCGCGCTGGCTCCGCTGCTGCGCCGGACACCCTTCTCGAACTCGTACCGGATCGTCGCGAGAAAGGGGCGGTGACGGCTGTGGTCCGACTGCGGGCGAGTGGGGGCTGGTCGCGCAGTTCCCCGCGCCCCCCAAAAAAAACGTAGCTGCGGGCAGGCGTGCCGCAGGGCGGCACGGGTGGGCGCTGGGGGTCCCCCGGCCGAAGGCTGGGGGAGGCACCCTGCCAGCGCCGGTAAGCGTCCCACCCCCCGACCCCCCGCCCCCCCACTACCTCAGCACCACCACCTGCCCCGCCACCACCAGCACCACCTGCTCGCACTCGCCCGCGAACGCCGCGTTCAGGCGGCCCAGTTCATCCCGGTACCGCCGCCCCGACGCCGTCGCCGGCACGATCCCCGACCCCACCTCGTTCGACACGGCCACCACCGTCCGCCGCGTCGCCCGCACCGCCTCCGTCAGCTCCCGCACCCGCTCCCGCAGCGCCTTCTCCCCGCCCGCCGCCCACTCCGTGTCGTCCCACGCCCCGACGGAGTCCATCGCGTCCGTCAGCCACAGCGACAGACAGTCGATCAGCAACGGCGGCCCGTCCGCCGCCAGCAACGGCACCAGGTCGCACGTCTCCGTCGTACGCCACGACCCCGGCCGCCGCTCCCGGTGGAGGGCCACCCGCGCCGTCCACTCGGTGTCCCCGCCTCGGGTACCGCCCGTGGCGACGTACAGCACGTCGGGGAAGGCCTCCAGCCGCCGTTCGGCCTCCACGGACTTCCCGGACCGCGCCCCGCCCAGCACCAGCGTCCGCCGCGGCACGTCGGGTACGTCCTCGTACACCCCCACCGTCAGCGTCGTGCCGTCCGGCACCGCCCGCGCCCCGGCCGCCGCGAGCCGGCGTCGCAACTCCGCGCCGGGCGGCACGTCATGGCCGAGATGGACGGCGACGACATCCGTGGTCGGCCCCACCGAGCCGACCGCCCGCAGCCGAGCCAGCGCGTCCGGGCGGCCGACGACGTCGAGGAGCACCAGGTCGTACGAGTCCGCGGTCCCGTTCTCCAGACCGGCCGGCGCCCCGCCCGGCGGGAGATACAGCAGCTGTTGCCCGTCGGGGCCGGTCACCGCGTACCCGGTGCCGCCCGCGTCCATCGCCACCGCCCGCACCCGATGCCCCGTCAGCAGCGCCAGCTCCCGCCCGTCCGGCACCCGCGCCGGCTGCGGCAGCGCGGCCGGCACCTCGACGGCGGGCCCGTCATGGGGATGTGACAGCAGCACCTGCCGCACGCCCCCGAGGGACCGCCCGGCCCGGGCCGCCGCGAACGCCGCACCCGGCGTCAGATCGAGCAGCAGCGTCCCGTCGACGAGTACCGCGGTGGCCGCCCGCGCATCCTCCCCGACGGCACCCGAACAGGCCGCACAGGGACATCCGGGGCTGGGCAGCCCCGCGGGAGCACCGGTACCGAGCAGAGTCACTTCCACGGACCGATTCTCACCCGTTCTGACGGTTCTCGCTTCAGCCGGCGCCCCGCACAGCGCGCCCGAAGGGGCGCGGGGCTGTATCGATATGCGGCACCGCCGCGTGGGCGCGCTCAGCCCCCACCGGGCCCGCACACAAGCCCACAACCAGCGGAGTTTTTGTCGGCGCCCTTATACGATGCACCAGTTGGATCAAAGGAGGCCCACATGACGGCATGGACGTGGCGGTTCGAGAAGGCCGACGGGACGGAGGTCCAGCCCGCGGTGGAACCCGAGGAGTTCACCACCCAGGGCGACGCCGAGTCCTGGATCGGCGAGCAGTGGAAGGCGCTGCTGGCCGGCGGCGCCGACCAGGTGCGGCTCTACGAGGACACCACCGAGATCTACGGCCCGATGAGCCTGCACGCCGACGAATCCTGAGACGCGCCGGTCCGGGGCGGCTCAATGCGGTCACCCCGGACCGCCGTCACTGCTCGCCCAGCGTCACGTCCACCGTCCGGTCGATGCCGTCCCGGCTGTACGTCACCGTCGTCTTCTGCCCGGGCCGGTCCGCGGCGAGCGACTCGGCCAGTGAGGTGATGGTGGTGATGTCGTCGTCCCCCACCCTGGTGATGATGTCCCCGGGCCGGATGCCCGCCTTGTCGGCCGAGTCGCCCGGCTTCACGGTCACCACGGCCACCCCGGCCGGCTGGTAGTTCACGTCGACCACCGTGCGCCCGGTGATGCCGAGCGCGGCCCGCCCCGAGTCGGTGACCTTGCCCTGCTTGATGATCTGGTCGGCGACCGTCGTCACCATCGACGCCGGGATGGCGAACCCGATCCCCGGTGCCGCGCTGCCGCCCAGGTTGGGGTCGCTCGCGGCGAGCGTCGGGATGCCGACGACCTGGCCGTCCAGGTTGACCAGCGCGCCCCCGCTGTTGCCGGGGTTGATGGCCGCCGAGGTCTGCACCATGTTGGGGATGGTGGCGCCCGTACCGCCGCCCTCGGTGTTCTCGCTGACGGTCCGCCCGGTCGCCGACACGATCCCCTCGGTCACGCTGGACGACAGCCCGAGCGGCGATCCCATGGCCAGCGTGATCTGCCCGACCTGGACCTTGTCGGTGTCCCCGAAGGCGGCCGCCTTCAGCCCGTCCGGGATCTTGTCGAGCCGGATGACCGCCAGGTCCTGCTGGGGGTAGGAGTACACCAGCGTCGCGGTGAGCGGTTCCTCCGTGTTGGCGGTCGTCACCTTGAACTTCTTCTCGTTGCCCACGACGTGCGCGTTGGTGACGATGTGTCCGTTGCCGTCGTAGACGACACCGGAGCCCAGGTCGCTGCTGGCCTGGATCTGCACGACCGACGGCAGGACGTCCTTGATCACCTTCTGGTAGCGGTCCTGCAGATCGGTCGCCGCCATGGGGACCCCCGTCACCCGGGCGGCCCGGTCGGCCGAGGTGTCCCCGGCCGCGTCGCTGCCGAAGGCGGAACACCCGGCGGCGAGGGCGAGGCAGCAGCAGCCGAGCACGGCGGCCGTACGGCGGGTCCGGCGGGCAGGGGAAGCGTCCATGCACCGAGTCTCGCCGTGGCGGTGACGCTCCGGCTCGTGCTGCTGGCCCGAACGAGGAGCGGCACCGGGCGAAGCTCAGCCGCGCACCCCGCACAGGTGCAGCAGCGCCGCGACCGACCGGTACGGATCCGTCCGCCCGGCCTGCTCCTCCGCCGCGAGCAGCGTCCCCAGGTCGGCCGGAGTCCCGGCGTCGTCCGCGGCCGTGTCCGTGAACACCCGTACGCCGTACCAGGACTGCAGCGGGGCGCCGATCCCGGCGAGGGCGCCGGTGAGGGTCGCCAGCCGGTCGGCCCGGACGTCCAGGCCCAGCCGGTTGCGGTAGGAGACGGTGTCGAAGGCACCGAGGGCCCCCGCCCAGTCGCCGCTCAGCCCCGGCCGCATGGCCAGCGCGTCGGCGTTGCGCACCAGCAGCGACAGCAGCCCGCCCGGGGCCAGCATCCGGGCCAGCCCGGCGAGCAGCGCGTCCGGTTCCTCGACGTACATCAGCACCCCGTGGCAGAGGACCACGTCGAAGCTGCCCGGCAGGAAGTGGACGCCCGTGTCCCGCCCGTCCCCCTCGACGATCCGCACCCGCTCGCGGATGCCCACCGGCTCGGCGGCCAGCGCCTCCCGCGCGGCCGCGACCATCGCCGGTTCCCGCTCGACACCGGTCACCTGATGACCGGCCCGGGCCAGCCGCAGCGCCTGCGTGCCCTGGCCCATGCCCACGTCCAGCACCCGCAGCCGCTGCCCGACCGCGAACCGCCCGGCTATCTGCTCGTCGAGCTGGCGGGCCACCAGCTCCTGTCGTACGACATCACGCAGCCCGCCCAGCCTGGTCAGCCAGGCCTTCGCCGCGCCCCCGGAGAACGGCTCTGTGCTCAGGGCCGCTCTCCGCGCTTGACCTGCGGCTTGGGCAGCCGGAGCCGGCGCATCTGGAGGGAGCGGAACAGGCCGTAGGTGACGGCGCCCTTGCGGTTCTGGTCCGGGAACCGCTCGGCGAGGCGCTTGCGCAGCCGGAACCCGCTGACGGCCGCGTCGAGCACGATCAGCACGATCACGACCAGCCACAGCAGCAGCGCGATGTTCTTGATCGCCGCGTTGTTGACCACACTCATGACCAGGATGACCACGGCCAGCGGCAGGAAGAACTCCGCCACGTTGAAGCGCGAGTCGATCCAGTCACGGGCGAATCTGCGGACCGGGCCCTTGTCACGGGCCGGCAGGTACCGCTCGTCGCCGGTGGCCAGCGCCTGGCGCTGCCGCTCCATGGCGGTGCGCCGCTCGTCGCGCTGACGCTTGGCGGCGTCCTTGCGCGTGGTCGGCGTGTTGGCCACGCTGCGCCGCTGGGTCTGGGCCTCACTGCGCTTGGGCGTGGGCCTGCCCTTGGGGGCCTGCGGGTCACGGGTCTGCTTGGAGTCGGTCACGACCGCCTTGTCGGCGGGGGCCTTCTCATCCTTGGCACGGCTACGGAACACAAAACCCAAGGGTACGGGGTGGAAGGGTGTGGGCCCTAGTCCGGCGGGGAACGATCCCGCAACGCCAGTCGTCTCCATGGGGGACAGAGGGGACGTTGCAGGCGCTTCGCTCAGGGGGACCCTCTCCTACCTGTGCGGGAGCGGAGCTGTCCGTAGTCGTCCTTGGGGATGAGCGCATCGGTCCCCGAACAGTGCGGTAATGGAGGCAGGGCCCGTACTGTGGGTCCTGTCGCAGGATCGGTGAGCTGGAGTCCGTCAGAAGGGGGCGCGCGAAGCCCATGAGCGGTGTCATGAAGCGTATGGGGATGATCTTCCGCGCGAAGGCGAACAAGGCCCTGGACAGGGCCGAGGACCCGCGCGAGACCCTCGACTACTCGTACCAGAAGCAGCTCGAGCTGCTGCAGAAGGTCCGCCGCGGCGTCGCCGACGTGGCGACCAGCCGCAAGCGGCTCGAACTCCAGCTGAACCAGCTCCAGCAGCAGTCCGGCAAGCTGGAGGACCAGGGCCGCAAGGCGCTCGCCCTCGGCCGTGAGGACCTCGCCCGCGAGGCGCTCTCCCGCCGCGCCGCCCTCCAGCAGCAGGTGACCGACCTGGAGACGCAGCACGCCACCCTCCAGGGCGAGGAGGAGAAGCTCACCCTCGCGGCCCAGCGCCTGCAGGCCAAGGTGGACGCCTTCCGTACGAAGAAGGAGACCATCAAGGCCACCTACACCGCCGCCCAGGCGCAGACCCGCATCGGCGAGGCCTTCACCGGCATCTCCGAGGAGATGGGCGACGTCGGCCTCGCCATCCAGCGCGCCGAGGACAAGACGCAGCAGCTCCAGGCCCGCGCCGGCGCCATCGACGAACTGCTCGCCTCCGGCGCCCTCGACGACCCGACCGGCACCGCGAAGGACGACATCGCCGCCGAGCTGGACCGCCTCTCCGGTGGTACGGATGTAGAGCTCGAACTGCAGCGCATGAAGGCCGAGCTCGCCGGCGGTTCGCCGCAGCAGGCGATCGAGGGTGGCACCGGCCAGGGCCAGCAGGCGCAGCAGCCGCAGGACACCCCGCGCTTCGACAAGCAGTAGCCGACGCCTGGAGGGCGACATGGCCGACATGGTCGTGAGGATCATGGGGGAGGGCCAGGTGAGGCTGGCCGACAGCCACCTCGCCGAACTGAACAAGCTGGACGACGAGCTCCTCGCGGAGACCGAGTCCGGCGACGAGGCAGCCTTCCGCCGCACCCTGGGCGCCCTCCTGGACAAGGTCCGGGAACTGGGCGCCCCGCTCCCCGACGAGGCCCTGGAACCCTCCGACCTGATCCTCCCGTCCCCGGACGCGACCCTGGAGGAGGTCAGGGCACTGCTGCGGGACGACGGCCTGATTCCGGGCTGACTTGCTCCCACCGGCTCGCCCGGCGCCCGGACCTGAACCTTTCAGGTGACCGAGTCGGGTGGGGGGCGGGAAGCCGGGCGGTGCCCGCAGCGGGCCGAACCAAGAGTTCCGGCCCGCACGAACCAGCCGTACTGTTCACAAGGTGAGCACCCTCGAAAGAGCCCGCTGCAGAGCCGGCGCCCATCCACTCGCCGTGGACGCGGTCATCGCCGCGGGCGCTCTCGTCTGCATGGTCGTGAGCTCTTTCGCCGCCCCGCACGGCACGCACGGCGTCGCCTGGGGCATCCGCACCCCGGCCCCGCTCAGCCTGGCCCTGATGACGCTCGCCGCCGCGGCCCTGGTCTTCCGCCGGTACGCCCCGAAGACGGTCCTGGCCGTCACCGGCGCCGCCTCCGTCGTGGAGTGCGTCACCGGCGACCCCCGCGCCCCCGTCGCGATGGCGGCCGTGATCGCCCTGTTCACCGTCGCCGTCACCACCGACCGCCGCACCACCGTATGGGCCGGCCTGCTCACCATGACCGTGCTGACCACCGCCGCGATGGTCGCGGGACCCCTGCCGTGGTACGCCCAGGAGAACCTCGCGATCTTCGCCTGGACCGGCATCGGCGCCACCGCCGGGGACGCCGTGCGCAGCAGGAAGGCCGTCGTCCAGGCCATCCGCGAGCGTGCCGAGCGCGCCGAGCGGACCCGGGAGGAGGAGGCCCGCCGCCGGGTCGCCGAGGAGCGGCTGCGGATCGCCCGCGACCTGCACGACGTCGTCGCCCACCACATCGCCCTGGTCAACGTGCAGGCCGGGGTCGCCGCGCACGTCATGGACAAGCGGCCCGACCAGGCCAAGGAGGCCCTCGCCCACGTCCGCGAGGCCAGCCGCTCCGCGCTGAACGAACTGCGCGCCACCGTCGGCCTGCTCCGCCAGTCCGGCGACCCCGAGGCACCGACCGAGCCCGCCCCCGGCCTGCACCTCCTGGAGGAGCTCGCCGACACCTTCCGCAACGCCGGCCTCCAGGTCGAGGTCGCCCGCGCCGACCAGGGCACCACCCCGCCCGCCGCCGTCGACCTGGCCGCCTACCGGATCATCCAGGAGGCCCTGACCAACGTGCAGAAGCACGCCGGGCCCGACGCCAAGGCCGAGGTGAGCGTCGTACGCGTGGGACCGCACATCGAGGTCACCGTCCTCGACAACGGCTCCGGCGAGGACACCGCCCCCGAGGCCGGCGGCGGCCACGGCCTGCTGGGCATGCGCGAGCGCGTCACCGCCCTGCGCGGCACCCTCACCACCGGCCCCCGCTACGGCGGCGGCTTCCGCGTCCATGCGATCCTGCCGGTCAAGACCGACACCAACGACCGTACGAGCGACCGTACGAGCGGTCGCGCGAAGGACCGTTCGGCCGCCCTGGGGGATTCCGTATGACGATCCGTGTCCTGCTCGCCGACGACCAGGCACTGCTGCGCAGCGCGTTCCGGGTGCTCGTCGACTCCGAGCCCGACATGGAGGTGGTCGGCGAGGCCTCCGACGGCGCGGAGGCGGTGCGGCTCACCGAGGAGCGCGAGGTCGACGTCGTCCTGATGGACATCCGGATGCCGGGCACCGACGGACTGGCCGCCACCCGGCTGATCAGCGCCGACCCCGCCCTGGCGCATGTCCGCGTCGTGATCCTGACGACCTTCGAGGTCGACGACTACGTCGTCCAGGCGCTGCGCGCGGGAGCCTCCGGCTTCCTCGGCAAGGGCAGCGAACCCGAGGAACTCCTGAGCGCCATCCGGATCGCCGCCGGCGGCGAGGCGCTGCTCTCCCCGACGGCCACCAAGGGCCTGATCGCCCGCTTCCTCGCCCAGGGCGACCTCGGCGACGAGGGCCGCGACCCGGCCCGCGGCGAGCGGCTCGACGCGCTCACCTCACGGGAGCGCGAGGTCCTGGTCCAGGTCGCCGGCGGGCACTCCAACGACGAGATCGCGGAACGCCTGGAGGTCAGCCCGCTGACCGTGAAGACCCACGTGAACCGGGCCATGGCCAAGCTCGGCGCCCGGGACCGGGCCCAACTCGTGGTGATCGCGTACGAGTCGGGGCTGGTACGCCCCCGGACGGACTGACCCCGCCGCCCCGGACGCGCCGGTGACGCCCCTCGCCGCCGTTCGCGCCCTGCCGCCGATGCCGCCGATGCCGCCGATGCCGCCGATGCCGCCGGGCGCCGTCCGCGCCCGGCCGTTCCGTATGCTGGCGCCGCGAACTGCAGGGCGGGGAAGGGGAGTTTGGGCGTGCCGCTGCACAAGGACGACCCGCGGTCCCTCGGCGGCTACAGGCTGGCCGACCGGCTGGGGGCCGGCGGGATGGGCATCGTCTACCGGGGCCGGTCGCGTTCCGGGCGCGAGGTCGCCGTCAAGGTGGTGCACGCCCAGTACGCCGAGGACCCCGTCTTCCGGGCCCGCTTCCGGCAGGAGATCGAGGCCGCCCGCCGGGTGAGCGGTGCCTTCACCGCCCCCGTCCTGGACGCCGACCCGGACGCGCCGGCGCCCTGGATGGCCACCCAGTACGTGCCCGGCCCCTCCCTCGCCGCCCGCATCCGGACCCAGGGCGCGCTCCGCGTCACCGAGTTACGGCCGCTGGCCCTCGGCCTGGTGGAGGCGCTGCGGGACATCCACCGGGCCGGGGTGGTGCACCGTGACCTGAAACCGGCCAACGTCCTGATCGCCGAGGACGGCCCCCGCGTCATCGACTTCGGCATCTCCCGGGCCGCCGAGAACCACAACACCCTCACCGAGACCGGGCAGATGGTCGGCACCCCGCCGTTCATGTCCCCGGAGCAGTTCACCGACGCCCGTACCGTCGGCCCCGCCTCCGACGTCTTCTCGCTCGGCGCGCTGCTGGTGTACTGCGTCACCGGACGCGGCCCCTTCGACGCCGACAGCCCCTATCTGACCGGCTACCGGGTGGTCCACAACGAGCCCGTCCTGGACGGGGTCACCGGCCCGCTGCGCACGGTCCTGGAGCGCTGCCTGGCCAAGGACCCCGCCGCCCGGCCCGGACTCGACGACCTGGCCCGGGAGTTCGCGGCGGCCCTGCCGGAGCCGGAGTCCGCCGAACCGCAGACGATGACCCTGCGCCTGCCCGCCACCCGTCCCGGCCACGCCCTCGCCCCCGACGCCACCACCCCGCCGGTCACCGGCCGCCGCCCCCGCCGCCGCACCCCGCGCCTGCTGCTGGCCGCGGCCGCGGTGACCGCCCTCGCCCTGACCGGCTACTACCTGCTGCTGGGCCCCGGGATCGGCGACGGCGAGGCACGCACCGGCTCCTCGGCGTCCTCGACGTCCTCGGAGTCCCCCGGATCCCGCTGGGGCGCCCTCCCCGCCGGCTGGCAGCCCTGGCAGACAACGGTGTCCGCCACCGCCGAGCAGGGCGTGCGGAAGGCGCCGGGCTACGAGGGCGACACCTCGCCCTCCTGCGTCTCGGACGGTTCCTCCGTCTACTGCGGCGGCACCGCCCTCCTCCCGACCCGGGTCGACGCCACCACCGGCCGGACCCTCTGGCGCTCCGGCATAGCGCCTGCGGGCGAACCGGCCGACCGCTACATCACGACCGTCCTCGGTGTGGACGACGGCGTGGTCCTCGTCGAACTCCAGCTCACCGACGACAACGGCGCGGGAAAGGCCCAGTCCGTCCTCGCGCTCAAGGCCTCGGACGGCACCGAGGTGTGGTCCCACGCGGTCCGCACCGACAGCCTGGGCTCGGCCTACGGCGACGGGGTCACCCTGACCCAGGAGGGCGACGGCACCACGTTCACCGTCCGCTCGGCACGGGACGGCAGCGTGCGCCGGAACGTGCCCGTGCCCCGGGGCTGGCTCTGCTCGATGCTCTCCGCGGGGGACTTCCCCTACGTGGACTGCGGCGACCAGTCGGACGGCTCGCACGCCACGAGGTTCTACGTCGTCCATCCCGCCGACGGCTCGGTGCGCACCCTGAATTCTCCCGCCCAGACGGCCAGTTTCGTCGGCACCCTCTCCGGACAGCTGCTCTTCCTGGAGTCGGACGACCAGGACGTCAACAACGGCCCCGACCTGATCTACCACCGCATCGTGCGCGTCGACCCCGACACCGGCAGGCGCACCCTGGTCCAGCTGCCCGAGAAGTACCGGGGCGGGCTGCCCACCCTGGCCCGGGGCGCGCTCTACCTCGCCACCTCCAGCGGCCTGGTCACCGCCTTCTCGCCGACGACCGGGGCCCGGCTGTGGGAGAGCCACACGACCCTGGAGTCACCGGGCCAGGCCTCCGTGGACGCCAAGGGGCGCACGGTGTACATGGCGGGCATGAGCGGACGGGTGGTCGCGCTCGACGCGGCGAAGGGCACCGTCCTGTGGGAGTCCTCCGCCCGCGCCGAGGTGCTCGGCAACAGCGGCCTGCTGCCGACCGTCTGGTTCAACCGCGGCGCCCTGGTCCTGTCGACCTCCGACGGCACGATCTTCACCCTCGACCCCGCGCACCCCGAGCGCGAACCCGTCGACCCGGGGTGACACAGGCGTCGTACGGCTACGGCAGCGCCAGCATCCGCTCCAGGGCCAGCTTGGCGAACGCCTCGGTCTCCTTGTCGACCTCGATGCGGTTGACCAGGTTGCCCTCGGCCAGCGACTCCAGGGTCCAGACCAGGTGCGGCAGGTCGATGCGGTTCATGGTCGAGCAGAAGCAGACGGTCTTGTCGAGGAAGACGATCTCCTTGCCCTCCGGCGCGAAACGGTTCGCGAGGCGGCGGACCAGGTTCAGCTCGGTGCCGATGGCCCACTTGGAGCCGGCGGGCGCGGCCTCCAGTGCCTTGATGATGTACTCCGTCGAGCCGACGTGGTCGGCGGCGGCGACGACCTCGTGCCGGCACTCCGGGTGGACGAGGACGTTCACGCCCGGGATGCGCTCGCGCACGTCGTTGACCGAGTCCAGCGAGAAACGGCCGTGCACCGAGCAGTGGCCGCGCCACAGGATCATCTTCGCGGCCCGCAGCTGGTCGGCGGTCAGGCCGCCGTTCGGCTTGTGCGGGTTGTAGACCACGCAGTCGTCCAGGGACATGCCCATGTCCCGGACGGCGGTGTTGCGCCCCAGGTGCTGGTCGGGCAGGAACAGCACCTTTGTCGCCGAGGGCTCGCCCTGCTCGAAGGCCCATTCCAGGGCGCGCTGCGCGTTCGACGAGGTGCAGATGGTGCCGCCGTGCTTGCCCGTGAACGCCTTGATGTCCGCGGACGAGTTCATGTACGAGACGGGGACCACCTGCTCGGCTATGCCGGCCTCGGTCAGCACGTCCCAGCACTCGGCGACCTGCTCGGCCGTCGCCATGTCGGCCATGGAGCAGCCGGCCGCGAGGTCGGGAAGGACCACCTTCTGGTCGTCCGAGGTCAGGATGTCGGCGGACTCGGCCATGAAGTGCACACCGCAGAACACGATGTACTCCGCCTCCGGGCGGGCGGCCGCGTCCCGGGCCAGCTTGAAGGAGTCGCCCGTGACATCGGCGAACTGGATGACCTCGTCGCGCTGGTAGTGGTGGCCGAGCACGAAGACCTTGTCGCCGAGCTTCTCCTTGGCCGCGCGGGCGCGCGCGACCAGGTCCGGGTCGGACGGCGAGGGCAGGTCGCCGGGACACTCGACGCCCCGCTCGCTCTTCGGGTCGGCCTCACGGCCGAGCAGCAGCAGGGCGAGCGGAGTCGGCTGTACGTCGAGCTCCGTGGTCTGGGCGGTGGTCACGACACGCACCCTTTCTACTTTTCGTCGTTCTGACGCTATCTATCATAACTGCTTCATGTCACTTTGACGATGGCCATAGCGTCGATGTGACATCAATCCCGGCGCCGAACGGGAGGGTGGCCGGCGGGTGGACGCGGGGTGGTCGCCTTGTGTGCAGGTCGCCGTGGGTGGCCACCGCGACTGCTGTGCGTCACTTCGGGCATGTGCGAGCATGAAGACGTAGGAAAAACGCGAGAACGCGCATGCCGGCCCGGAATGAATCAGCGGACCCGCCGGTTGCACTCGTCGGCAAGCAGTCTCCGTACAACCCGGGAGAGATGTAGATGTCCGTATCGGACGAGACCAGCACCGCCACCGACGGCATCATCCTGAGCGACGCCGCCGCGGCCAAGGTCAAGGCCCTGCTCGACCAGGAAGGCCGTGACGACCTCGCCCTGCGCGTCGCCGTCCAGCCCGGCGGCTGCTCCGGCCTGCGCTACCAGCTCTTCTTCGACGAGCGTTCCCTCGACGGCGACGTCGTCAAGGACTTCGGCGGGGTCAAGGTCGTCACCGACCGCATGAGCGCTCCGTACCTGGGCGGCGCGTCGATCGACTTCGTCGACACCATCGAGAAGCAGGGCTTCACGATCGACAACCCGAACGCGACCGGCTCCTGCGCCTGCGGCGACTCCTTCAGCTGAGCCGAAGGGCACACGGCAGGAAGGCGGCGGTCCCTCGTGGTGAGGGGCCGCCGCCTTCCTGTGTGCGCTCAGCCCAGCTGCGGGTTCAGCGTCGTCGCCTTCTCCTTCGGGACGGCCTTGCCGTCCGTGCCGACCACCTTCCGGCCGTCCAGCGGCGCGTCCAGGTGCACCGCCTGGTGGTACTGCTTGGCGATCAGCACACAGATCTTGTCCGGCCAGGGCGTGGCGGTCACCTTCACCACCACCTGCTCGGAGCCCTCGTCCGCCGTCACCTTGTAGTCGGCGCACACCCCGCCGGTGAACGCGACGACCAGCTCGCGGTCGTCGGTCGTGTACCCGTCCACCTTCACGTCCTTCGTGGTCCCCGCCGAGGCGCTCGCACTCGCACTCGCCGAGGGCGTCGGCGACGGCGACGAGGAGGAGACCAGGTACTTCGGGTCCACCGCCGGATAGGTCACGGTGTACGAGTCCGCCGCCCCGCGCACCTGGAACAGCCAGGACGGCACCAGCGCCTGCCGCCCGGCGACGGACTGCGCGGCGAGCCCGAACACCGCCTTCTCGATCACGGCCGGGGACGCGGACGAGGCGGCCGACGCGGACGGCGTCGACGCGCCGCACGGCTGCTCCAGCCGGTCCTTCAGCGGTACGGAACTGGCGCAGCCGCCGATGCCCATCCGGTGGTCGGAGCGCGGCGCCGCGTTCATCAGGTCCAGCGTCTTGGCGGCGCTCAGCACCGGATACGTGTCGCCCTTCGCCGGCGTCGCCAGCATCCCGTTGCCGCCGACCACCTCGCCCTGCTTGCCGACGGTCAGCCCGGTCGTCCAGCCGTACGTCGGCAGCCCGCCGACCACCGGGTCGGCGTTCACCACCCGCTGGGCGCCGATCACCTGGCTCGTGTCGACCTTCGCGTCGTCCTGGCCGAGCGCCTTCAGCACCGGCGCCGCCGCCTTCTCGGCGTCGCTCACGCTCACCGGGTCACCGGCCGGCACCGCCGGGTCCTGCGTGCACACCAGGCCCCTCTTGCAGTTGTCGGTGCCCGGGGCATAGCGGCTGTACGTCCACAGCCCCGGGGCGGCCCGGTTCACCTGGAGACTCCCGCCGGAGCCGTCGTTGTCGGTGCCGACCTTCCACACCTGGCCCTCGGCCACCGGGGCCCCCTCGACCCCGAGCGCCTTCGCCAGCGCGGCGACCCGGTCCTTGGAGACCTCGCCGGAGGGCTGGTACACGGTGGCCGAGCCGGGGCCGGCGGGGAGCGTCCCGCTCGCCTTGTACGTCACGCCGTAGGGATCGGGCTCGCCCGGGGCTATGCCGTTGCCGCCGGAGGAGTAGCCGTCCAGGGCGAGGGGCGGGGGAGTGGAACCGCCGGACGCGCCCGTGGTCGTACCGCCGCCGGAGTCCGAACCGGCGCCGGAACCGGTGCTCGCGGCGAGGTAGGCACCGCCACCGCCGATCAGGAGGACGGCGGCGGCCACGGAGGCGACGACGAGGGCGGGGGAGCGACGGCGGGGAGCGAGGTCGTCGGCCTCGGTATCGGCTTCGGCCTTGGTATCGGCTTCGGCCTTGGCATCGGCTTCGATATCGGCTTCGGCTTCGGCCTCGGGTGTCCCGGGGGCCTCAGGAGCGTCGGAGGCATCGGAAAGCGCGACCGCTTCCGGCTCGGCAGAGGGCTCCACGGTCTCAGCGGCGGCCTCAGCGGCGGCCTCAGCGGCGGCCTCAGCGGCGGCCTCGGCTGCGGCCTCGGCGGCTGGGGCCGCGTCCGGCTCGGGGGCCTCCTCGGGCTCCGGAACCTCTGCCACGGCGCTCTCGGCGCTCTCGGCGGACTCCGCGGTGGTCTGCGCGTCGGCATCGGCCTCGGCGGCCTCCGGCGACTCCGTGGCCTGCCGGGCCTCGGGGGGCTCCCCGGTGCCGCCCGCGGCCGCGTCGTCGTCGTTCTCGGGTCGCTCGCTCTTCACCGCATCGCTCCTTGCCGTGTCGTATCCCGCCTCCCCTTCACGGGGGACGGCGATGGGACGCGGGAGGGGAGCGCGCGGTTCCCTGGGAAACGCGCCGGGCGAGACTCAGTCGCCGTAGTCGGACATCGCGTCCAGCAGCCTGGCGGACTTCTTCGGCACGGTCACCCCGTGGATGAGTGACGGCGGCACGGGACGGGCATCGCTGTGATCGGGAACCGTCCAGTGCGGAGCCATCCGGGCGCAGTCCCCGCGCAGCGACGCGAGGTCGCCGTCGAGGTCGGCCGGAGCGGGGGAGTGGACCTTGAGGTTCGTCATGACGGAACCGTAGGCACGTCGGGCGTCGCGAAGAAAGATCTACTATCGGGTAGTTTTGGCACCTTCAGGGTGCCCACGCCGACCCGGTAGCGTTAACTGTCAATTACGCCTCCCCCTCAGGAGAGTCCCAGCCGTGCGCATCGCAGTCACCGGCTCCATCGCCACCGACCACCTCATGACCTTCCCCGGCCGCTTCGCCGACCAGCTGGTCGCGGACCAGCTGCACACGGTCTCGCTGTCCTTCCTGGTCGACAACCTGGACGTACGACGGGGCGGCGTCGGCGCGAACATCGCGTTCGGCATGGGACAGCTCGGCACCCGGCCGATCCTGGTCGGCGCGGCGGGCTTCGACTTCGACGAGTACCGGGCCTGGCTCGACCGGCACGGCGTCGACACGGACTCCGTCCGCATCTCCGAGACCCTGCACACCGCGCGTTTCGTGTGCACGACCGACGCCGACCACAACCAGATCGGCTCCTTCTACACGGGTGCGATGAGCGAGGCCCGGCTGATCGAGCTCAAGACGGTGGCCGACCGGGTCGGCGGCCTCGACCTGGTCCTGATCGGCGCGGACGACCCGGAGGGCATGCTCCGCCACACGGAGGAGTGCCGGACCCGGTCCATCCCCTTCGCCGCCGACTTCTCCCAGCAGATCGCCCGGATGAACGGCGACGAGATCCGGATACTGCTGGAGGGCGCGACGTACCTCTTCTCGAACGAGTACGAGAAGGGCCTGATCGAGTCCAAGACCGGCTGGAGCGACGAGGAGATCCTCGCGAAGGTCGGCCACCGGGTGACGACCCTCGGTGCGCGAGGGGTGCGGATCGAGCGGGTCGGCGAGGAGACCATCGAGGTCGGCTGCCCCGACGAGGAGCGCAAGGCCGACCCGACGGGCGTCGGCGACGCGTTCCGCGCCGGGTTCCTCTCGGGGCTGGCGTGGGGGGTCCCGCTGGAGCGGGCGGCCCAGGTGGGCTGCATGCTGGCGACCCTCGTCATCGAGACCGTGGGTACGCAGGAGTACCAGCTGCGTCGGGGGCACTTCATGGAGCGGTTCACCAAGGCGTACGGGGACGAGGCCGCCGAAGAGGTTCGGGGCTACCTGGTTTGAGTTTCGGGTGCGGCGGCGTGGGGGCTGGTCGCGCAGTTCCCCGCGCCCCTAAGTAAGTCAGCTGATCCGGCGTACCAAGTACGCCGTTCCTTTTTCTGTCTTTTCCTCGCCCACGTACTCCTGGCCCCGCATCTCGCACCATGCCGGGATGTCCAGGCGTGCCGCCTCGTCGTCGGACAGGACCCGGACCCTGCCGCCCACCGGCACGGTGCCGATGACCTTCGCCAGTTCGATGACGGGGATCGGGCATCGTTTGCCGAGGGCGTCCACGACGAGTGCGTCCTCCTGCACGGCCGCCGTCGGCATCGTGACCCCCAGCTTCTCCCGCACCCCGGCCACCACCCCCGGCAGCACCTCCAGGAACCGCTCCACGTCCGCCTCGGCCGCCCCCGTCGGCAGCGACACCCGCACGTTCCCCTCACTCAGCACACCCATCGCCTTGAGCACATGGCTCGGCGTCAGCGTGCTGCTCGTGCAGGACGATCCGGACGACACGGAGAAGCCCTCCCGGTCCAGCTCGTGCAGCAGTGTCTCTCCGTCGACATAGAGACAGGAGAAGGTGACGATCCCGGGCAGCCGCCGTTCCGCGTCGCCCACCACCTCCACGTCCGGCACCAACTCGGCCACCCGCGCCCGGATCCGTGCCGTCAGCTCCCGCAGCCGTACGGCCTCCTGCTCCGCCTCCGCCCGTACGGCCCGCAGCGAGGCCGCGGCCGCGACGATCGCCGGCTGGTTCTCGAAGCCGGGCGCCCGGCCCGACTCCCGTTCGTCCGAGGCCCCTTGGGCGGCGAACCGCACCCCCTTGCGTACGACCAGCAGCCCGACCCCGCTCGGCCCACCCCATTTGTGCGCACTCGCCGTCAGCAACGACCAGCCGTCCTCGACCCGCCCCCACCCCAGTGACTGCGCCGCGTCCACCAGCAACGGCACCCCGGCCGCCCGGCACACCTCGGCCACCGCCGCCACCGGCTGCACGGTGCCCACCTCGTGGTTGGCCGACTGGAGGCAGGCGAGCGCGGTGCCGGGGCGGAGCGCGGAGGCGTACGACTCCGCCTCCACGGCACCTGTCCGCGCCACCGACACCCGGGTCACCTCGCCGCCCTCCGCCTCGAACACCTCGGCCGAATGGAGTACCGAGGAGTGTTCGACGGCTGACACGATCAGGTGACGTCCGATCCGGCGACGACCGGCCAACGCGCCTGCCACGCCCGCATGGACGGCACGCGTCCCGGACGGCGTGAAGGTGAGCTCGTCCGGCCGGCAACCGACGGCGTCGGCCGCCGCCTCCCGGGCGGCATCCAGCAGCATGCGCGCCTTGCGCCCCTCGCGATACAACCGAGAAGGGTCCGCCCACCCGTCGTCCAAGGCGGCCAACAAGGCCTGACGGGCCACGGGGTGGAGAGGAGCAGCGGACGCAGCGTCAAAGTAGGACACGCAGCAACGTTAGAACGTCCTCGGGGACAGCCAACCCAGGGGCGCGGGGCTGTACCCATTTGCGGCTCCGCCGCGTGGGCGCGACCAGCCCCCACCCACCTGCACACGCGCACGAAACCCCACCAACCCGAGCTATTGGGCGCCCATTCCCACCCCTACAGAGTGACCCGCGGCGCGTATGCCCCCCTCCCCGCGACCCCCCGAATCGCGTCGGCTAGGGTTTGGTCCGCATAAACATCCAAACCCCTGCCCGACGCAGGGCGGCGACCGACCAGCGAGAAGGCCGCAGCCGACCGCGCGGGCGAGACTCTCGGGAAGGCGCTACGTGAGTCCCAACGGCTCCGACCGCTCGCCGCGGCGCCCGATGCGGCGGAAGCTGCTGCAGGCAATGACCGCGGGCCTGGTCCTGGTATCCGCTACCGGATGCACATACAAGGACTTCCCCCGCCTTGGTATGCCCACCCCGACCACGGAAGAGGCTCCGCGGATCCTCTCCCTGTGGCAGGGCTCCTGGGCCGCCGCGCTCGCCGTCGGCGTGCTGGTGTGGGGTCTGATCATCTGGAGCGCCATCTTCCACCGGCGCAGCCGTACCAAGATCGAGGTCCCGGCCCAGACCCGGTACAACATGCCGATCGAGGCGCTGTACACGGTCGTGCCGCTCATCATCGTCTCCGTGCTGTTCTACTTCACGGCCCGCGACGAGACGAAGCTGCTCAGCCTCACCGACAAGAAGCCGGACGTCACGGTCAACGTGGTCGGCTTCCAGTGGAGCTGGGGCTTCAACTACATCACGCCCGTCGACGGCGTGACCGGCGACGCGAAGACCGACGCGAACCTGGCCGCCATTCCGGACCGGTTCAAGAAGGAGTTCCCGGCCGCCGCCGGCGGTGTCTACGACGTCGGTACGCCGGGCACGAAGAACCCGCAGACCGGCAACCCCGGTCCGACGCTCTGGCTCCCCAAGGGTGAGACCGTCCGCTTCGTCCTCACCTCGCGTGACGTCATCCACTCCTTCTGGGTGGTGCCGTTCCTGATGAAGATGGACGTCATCCCGGGCCACACCAACGCGTTCCAGGTGACTCCCAACAAGGAGGGCACCTTCCTCGGCAAGTGTGCCGAGCTCTGCGGCGTCGACCACTCCCGGATGCTGTTCAACGTGAAGGTCGTCTCGCCCGAGCGCTACCAGCAGCACCTCAAGGACCTCGCCAAGAAGGGGCAGACCGGTTACATTCCCGCCGGCATCGCGCAGACGAGCCACGAGAAGAACCGGGAGACGAACAACCTGTGAGCATCCTCAACGAACCCCAGGGTGCCGCGGCAGCTGAAGGCTCTTACGCAGATGAGCTGCCGGTCAGGCGCAAGCAGCCCGGCAACGTGGTCGTCAAGTGGCTCACCACCACCGACCACAAGACCATCGGAACGCTGTATCTGGTCACGTCGTTCGCGTTCTTCCTGATCGGCGGTGTGATGGCGCTGCTGATGCGCGCCGAGCTCGCTCGCCCCGGTCTGCAGATCATGTCGAACGAGCAGTTCAACCAGGCGTTCACGATGCACGGCACGATCATGCTGCTGATGTTCGCGACGCCGCTGTTCGCCGGCTTCACGAACTGGATCATGCCGCTCCAGATCGGCGCGCCCGACGTCGCCTTCCCGCGGCTGAACATGTTCGCCTACTGGCTCTACCTGTTCGGCTCGACCATCGCCGTCGGCGGCTTCCTCACCCCGCAGGGTGCGGCCGACTTCGGCTGGTTCGCCTACTCCCCGCTGTCGGACGCGGTCCGCTCGCCGGGCATCGGCGCCGACATGTGGATCATGGGTCTGGCCTTCTCCGGCTTCGGCACCATCCTCGGTGCGGTCAACTTCATCACCACGATCATCTGCATGCGTGCGCCCGGCATGACCATGTTCCGGATGCCGATCTTCGTGTGGAACGTGCTGCTGACCGCCGTGCTGGTCCTGCTCGCCTTCCCGGTCCTCGCCGCCGCGCTGTTCGCGCTGGAGGCGGACCGAAAATTCGGGGCACATGTATTCGACGCCGCGAACGGCGGAGCGCTGCTCTGGCAACACCTCTTCTGGTTCTTCGGACACCCAGAGGTGTACATCATCGCGCTCCCGTTCTTCGGCATCATCTCCGAGGTCATCCCGGTCTTCTCCCGCAAGCCGATGTTCGGCTACATGGGTCTGATCGCGGCCACCATCTCGATCGCCGGTCTCTCCGTGACGGTGTGGGCCCACCACATGTACGTCACAGGCGGCGTGCTCCTCCCGTTCTTCTCCTTCATGACCTTCCTGATCGCGGTCCCGACCGGTGTGAAGTTCTTCAACTGGATCGGCACCATGTGGAAGGGCTCGCTGTCCTTCGAGACACCGATGCTCTGGGCCACCGGCTTCCTGATCACCTTCACCTTCGGTGGTCTGACCGGTGTCATCCTGGCCTCGCCCCCGATGGACTTCCACGTCTCCGACTCGTACTTCGTGGTGGCCCACTTCCACTACGTGGTCTTCGGTACGGTCGTCTTCGCGATGTTCTCCGGCTTCCACTTCTGGTGGCCGAAGATGACGGGCAAGATGCTCGACGAGCGGCTCGGCAAGATCACCTTCTGGACGCTGTTCGTCGGCTTCCACGGCACCTTCCTGGTGCAGCACTGGCTGGGTGCCGAGGGCATGCCGCGTCGTTACGCCGACTACCTGGCGGCCGACGGCTTCACCACCCTGAACACGATCTCGTCGATCAGCTCCTTCCTGCTCGGCCTGTCGATCCTGCCGTTCCTCTACAACGTGTGGAAGACGGCCAAGTACGGCAAGCCGGTCGGCGTCGACGACCCGTGGGGCTACGGCCGTTCGCTGGAGTGGGCGACCTCCTGCCCGCCCCCGCGGCACAACTTCGTCACCCTGCCGCGGATCCGCAGCGAATCCCCGGCCTTCGACCTGCACCACCCTGAGATCGCCGCCCTGGAGCAGCTGGAGCACGGCCACGCGGCCGCCGCTGTCGCGGGCAGCAAGGAGGCCGGCAAGTGAAGATCCAGGGCTGGATGTTCGTGTGGCTGAGCGTCTTCGTCCTCGCCATGGCCGGTGTCTACGGCGTGTGGTCGAAGGAGGCGGCCGGCACCACGGCGCTCTTCATGGCCTTCGGCCTCTGCCTCATGATCGGCTTCTACCTGACCTTCACGGCCTCCCGCGTGGACGCCGGTGCTCAGGACAACAAGGAAGCCGACGTGGCGGACGACGCCGGTGAGATCGGCTTCTTCAGCCCGCACAGCTGGCAGCCGCTCGCCCTCGGTGTCGGTGGCGCGCTGGCCTTCCTCGGTGTCGCCGTGGGCTGGTGGCTGCTGTACTTCGCGGCGCCCATCATCCTGATCGGTCTCTTCGGCTGGGTGTTCGAGTACTACCACGGTGAGAACCGCACCCAGTAGGCACGCACCGAACGCACCGGGAGCCCGGATCCTCCGTCAGGGGGGTCCGGGCTCCCGCCGTCTCCGGCCCCTCTCCGGCCCGTTCGCGCCTCCGGTGCGGCGTCCGTCCCCCGTCCGGACCACCCGCCGCGCCGGTCCGCAAAACATCTCATAGCGTGACAGTATGAGTCACTCTCCGTGCGCCCGTACCGTCGTCAGCTGCACCCTGCTGGTGATCGCCCTCGGGGTGGGCGTCACCGCCTGCGGTTCGGACGGCAACCCCCTCGCGGACAAGCCGTACGACGCGGCGGACCAGATCTCCTTCAACACCCCCACGGGTGCGGGGAAGCGGGCCGACCCCGACAAGCCCCTGGAGGTCGTCGCCAAGAGCGACGAGGACCGCATCACGGACGTCACGGCCCAGGACGCCACCGGTCGCTTCGTGGCGGGCGAACTCGACGCCGACGGCCACCGCTGGCACAGCACCTCCCCGCTGGCCGCCAACGCCCACTACACGGTCCAGATCAGCACCGAGGACCAGGACGGCGCCCCCGGCCGCAAGGTCCTCACCTTCGACACCACCGTGCCCACCACCCGGCAGCGGCTGAAGGTCACCTTCGGCCCGAAGGCGGGCGAGTACGGCGTGGGCCAGCCGGTCACCGCCCAACTCGACCACGAGATCAAGGACAAGGCCCAGCGCGCGATCGTCGAGCGCGCCCTCAGGGTCGACTCCGTGCCGGCCGTGCAGGGTTCCTGGTACTGGGTGAGCGACAAGGAACTCCACTACCGGCCCAAGGACTACTGGCCCGCCCACGCCACCCTCCAGGTGCACAGCAACCTGGACGGCGTCCGGATCAGCGACCGCCTGTGGGGCGGCGCGGCCAAACCCCTCAAGCTCACCATCGGCGACAAGCTCCTCGCCGTCACGGACGCCGCCGCCCACCAGATGACGATCTACCGGAACGACAAGGAGATCAACCAGATCCCCGTCACGACCGGCAAGGCGGGCTTCGAGACCCGCAACGGCGTCAAGGTCGTCCTGGAGAAGCAGTACTTCGTACGCATGCGCGGCACCACGGTCGGCATCGCCGAGGGCACCTCGGACTCCTACGACCTGCCGGTCTACTACGCCACCCGGGTCACCTGGTCGGGCGAGTACGTGCACGCCGCGCCCTGGTCGGTGGGGTCCCAGGGGTACGAGAACGTCAGCCACGGCTGCACCGGCATGAACACCTCGAACGCCGAGTGGTTCTTCGACACCTTCCACCCGGGCGACCTGGTGAAGGTCGTCAACTCCAACGGCAAGACGATGGAGGACTTCGGCAACGGCTTCGGCGACTGGAACCTCGTCTGGAAGGACTGGCGCAAGGGCAGCGCCCTCACCGACGGCACCCCGGACGCCCCCAAGCCGGAGGACGCGGCGAGAGTGCAGCCAGCGGCACTGTGAAACGCCCCCAGCGGCAAGCGCCCCGTCAGGGGCGCGGGGCGGTAGTCGATATGCGGCTGCCGCCGCGTGGGCGCGAACGGCCCCCACCGGCCCGCACCCGCGCACGCACCGCGCCCCACCCCCTCCTAGGCGCTCAGCAGCCTCTTCTGCCGCAACAGCGAAGCAAGAGCCGAGGCGAACTCCACCGGCTCCACCGGCAGCGTCACAGCGCCGTCCGCCCGGCTCCACGTGGCGAGCCACGCATCCTGCGGCCGCCCGATCAGCACCAGCACCGGCGGGCAGTTGAACACCTCGTCCTTGATCTGCCGGCACACCCCCATGCCGCCCAGGGGCACCGCCTCGCCGTCCAGCACGCACACGTCGATGCCGCCCTTGTCCAGCTCGGCGACGACCGCCGCGGGCGTCGCGCACTCCACGAACTCGACGAACGGCACATCGGGGGCCGGTCGCCGGCCGGCGGCGAGCCGTACCTGCTCGCGGGTGTTGGAGTCGTCGCTGTAGACCAGCACCGTGGCGGTCGGCTGCATTGTTCCTCCGAGACGTCAGCGTCGTACGGACAGGACCGATGCGCCGGATGCTACTCCCCTGAACACCTCGTCAACACCTGTTGGAACACCGCTTCGATGGGCCATCCGGGCAGTACACACGCTGCGGACACTCCGAACGGCACCCCCCGGAGTGAGCGCGAGATAAGCGACCGACATAATGTCGGTCGTGGCGACAGCAACGACAGTAGAAACCGGGCACGCGCACCCGTCGGTCAACAGGCCGAACCTCACCAGCGTCGGAACCATCATCTGGCTGAGTTCCGAGCTGATGTTCTTCGCGGCCCTCTTCGCGATGTACTTCACCCTGCGATCGGTGACCGGTCCGGATCACTGGAAGGAGATGGCGAGCCATCTCAACATTCCGTTCTCCGCGACCAACACGACGATCCTGGTGCTCTCCTCCCTCACCTGCCAGCTCGGCGTGTTCGCCGCCGAGCGCGGGGACGTGAAGAAGCTCCGGGGCTGGTTCATCGTCACCTTCATCATGGGTGCGATCTTCATCGGCGGTCAGATCTACGAGTACACGAGCCTGGTCAAGGAGGACGGCATCTCGCTCTCCTCCGACCCGTACGGTTCGGTGTTCTACCTGACCACCGGTTTCCACGGCATGCACGTGACGGGCGGTCTCATCGCCTTCCTGTTCGTCCTGGGGCGCACCTACGCGGCGAAGAGGTTCACGCACGAGCAGGCGACCGCGGCCATCGTCGTGTCCTACTACTGGCACTTCGTCGACGTCGTCTGGATCGGCCTCTTCGCCACGATCTACCTGATCAAGTAGCCGGGCCGGCACCACGCGCCGTAGAAGCGCACTTTCCAGAAGCATCGACGCAGAAGATCCTGACACCGGGGTAATCCGTGAAAAAGCTCTCCGCACGACGACGCCATCCGCTGGCGGCGGTCGTCGTCCTACTCCTCGCGCTGGCATGCACAGGGGGGCTGTACGCCGCGTTCGCACCCGCGGGCAAGGCGCAGGCCGATGAAACATCCCAGTCCCTGACCATCGAGGAGGGCAAGAAGCTCTACTCGGTCGGTTGCGCCAGCTGCCACGGCACCGGCGGTCAGGGTTCGTCCGACGGACCCAGCCTGGTGGGCGTGGGCGCCGCGGCCGTCGACTTCCAGGTCGGCACCGGCCGTATGCCGGCCGCCACCTCGCAGGGCCCGCAGGTCGTCGCGAAGAAGAACATCTACACCCAGGCCCAGATCGACCAGCTCGCGGCGTACATCGCCTCGCTGGGCGCCGGTCCCGAGGTCCCCACCTCGGAGCAGTACGGCCCGGACGGTGCCGACATCGCCAAGGGTGGCGAGCTCTTCCGCACCAACTGCGCGCAGTGCCACAACTTCGTGGGCTCGGGCGGTGCGCTGACCAAGGGCAAGTTCGCGCCGGACCTCAAGGGCGTCGACCCGAAGCACATCTACGAGGCCATGCAGACGGGCCCGCAGAACATGCCGTCCTTCCCCGACACCACGCTGACGGAGAAGAACAAGAAGGACATCATCGCGTACCTGAACGCGGTCAACAGCAGCAACACGGAGAACCCCGGCGGTCTCGACCTGGGCGGCCTCGGGCCGGTCAGCGAGGGTCTGTTCGCGTGGATCTTCGGTCTCGGTGCACTGATCGCGGTCGCCGTCTGGGTCGCCGCTCGGACCGCAAAGGCCAAGAAGTCATGAGTAGCCAAGACATTCCAGAAGAGAACCTGCCCGCTGAGCAGGACCACCACGCGCACGGCGCGGTGAGCGTCGCGGACGAGAAGGACCCCTTCTCGGACCCGGGTCTGCCGCCCCACGAGCACCGGATCCAGGACATCGACGAGCGGGCCGCCAAGCGGTCCGAGCGCGTCGTGGCCATGCTGTTCACGGTGTCGATGCTGGCCACGGTCGGCTTCATCGCCTCCTATGTGACGATCCCGAAAGACAAGTCGATCTTCGTCTTCCCGATCGGTCACATCAGCGCGCTGAACTTCGCGCTGGGCCTGACCCTCGGTGCGGCGCTGTTCTGCATCGGCGCGGGCGCGGTCCACTGGGCCCGCACCCTGATGTCCGACGTGGAGGTCGCCGACGAGCGGCACGCCATCTCGGCCGAGCCGGAGGTCAAGGCCAAGGTCCTGGCCGACTTCAAGCAGGGTGCCAAGGAGTCGGCGATCGGCCGGCGCAAGCTGATCCGCACCACCATGTTCGGCGCGCTGACCCTGGTCCCGCTCTCCGGTGTCGTGCTGCTGCGCGACCTCGGCCCGCTGCCCGGCACCTCGCTGCGCCACACGGCGTGGTCGAAGGGCAAGCTGCTCGTCAACATGAACACCAACGAGCCGCTGCGTCCCTCCGACGTCGCCGTCGGCTCGCTGACCTTCGCCAAGCCCGAGGGCGTCGAGGAGTCCCAGGAGGACTTCCAGAACGTGATGGCGAAGGCGGCCCTGATGATCATCCGGCTGCAGCCGGACAACATCAAGGACAAGCGCGAGCTGGAGTGGTCGCACGAGGGCATCGTCGCCTACTCGAAGATCTGCACCCACGTCGGTTGCCCGATCTCCCTGTACGAGCAGCAGACCCACCACGTGCTCTGCCCGTGCCACCAGTCCACCTTCGACCTCTCCGACGGTGCCCGAGTGATCTTCGGCCCGGCCGGTCACGCCCTTCCGCAGCTGCGCATCGGTGTGAGCGAGGAGGGCTACCTCCAGGCGCTCGGCGACTTCGAGGAGCCCGTCGGTCCTGCATTCTGGGAGCGCGGATGAGCACTTCAGAGACCACAGAGTCCCGCGAGCGCGGGAAGGCGCCGGCCGGCGAGCGTGTCGCCGACTGGGCCGACGGACGGCTCGGGATCTACTCCCTGGCCAAGTCCAACATGCGCAAGATCTTCCCCGACCACTGGTCGTTCATGTTGGGCGAAGTGTGCCTGTACAGCTTCATCATCATCATCCTGACGGGTGTGTACCTGACGCTGTTCTTCCACCCGTCGATGAACGAGGTGGTGTACCACGGCAGCTACGTCCCGCTCCAGGGACAGCTGATGTCCGAGGCGTTCAACTCGACCCTGCACATCTCCTTCGACGTGCGCGGTGGTCTGCTCATCCGGCAGATCCACCACTGGGCCGCGCTGATCTTCCTCGCCGGCATGTTCGTGCACATGATGCGCGTGTTCTTCACCGGCGCGTTCCGCAAGCCGCGTGAGATCAACTGGCTGTTCGGCTTCCTGCTGTTCGTCCTCGGCATGTTCACCGGCTTCACCGGTTACTCGCTCCCGGACGACCTGCTCTCCGGCACCGGTGTCCGCTTCACCGAGGGCGCGATCCTGTCGATGCCGATCGTCGGCACGTACATCTCGTACTTCCTCTTCGGCGGCGAGTTCCCCGGCCACGACTTCGTGGCGCGGTTCTACTCGATCCACATCCTGCTGCTGCCGGGCATCATGCTCGGCCTGGTGGTGGGCCACCTGATCCTGGTCTTCTACCACAAGCACACGCAGTTCGCGGGTCCCGGAAAGTCCGAGAAGAACGTCGTCGGCATGCCGCTGCTGCCGGTCTACATGGCCAAGGCCGGAGGCTTCTTCTTCCTGGTCTTCGGTGTCATCGCGGCCATCGCGGCGACCACCCAGATCAACCCGATCTGGGCCATGGGCCCCTACCGTCCGGACCAGGTGTCCACCGGCGCCCAGCCCGACTGGTACATGGGCTTCGCCGAGGGTCTGATCCGCTACATGCCCGGCTGGGAGATCAACTTCTGGGGCCACACCCTGGTCCTCGGCGTCTTCATCCCGCTGGTCCTGTTCGGTCTGGTGCTGGGCGCGATCGCGCTCTACCCGTTCATCGAGTCCTGGGTCACCGGGGACAAGAGCGAGCACCACATCCTGGACCGCCCGCGCAACGCCCCGACCCGTACCGGGTTCGGCGTCGCCTGGGTGACCGTGTACATGATCGGCCTGATCGGTGGTGGCAACGACCTCATCGCCACCCACTTCCACCTGTCGATCAACGACGTGACCTGGTTCGTCCGGATCTTCTTCTTCGCCGGACCGGTGATCGCGTTCATCGTCACCAAGCGGATCTGCCTCGGCCTGCAGCGCCGGGACCGCGAGAAGGTGCTGCACGGTCGCGAGACCGGCATCATCAAGCGGCTGCCGCACGGTGAGTTCATCGAGGTCCACGAGCCGCTCTCGCAGGAGCAGCTGCACACCCTCACCGCGCACCACCAGTACGAGCCGGCCCAGGTCGGCCCGGCGGTCGACGAGAACGGTGTCGAACGCAAGATCAAGGGGTCCGAGAAGCTCCGCGCCAAGCTGAGCAGCGCCTACTACGGCGAGGACAACCAGATCCCGAAGCCGACCGTCGAGGAGTACAAGGAGATCACGAGCGGCCACGGCCACCACTGATCCACCGCGTCGCCACGCCACAGCCGAAGGGCCCCCGTCCGTACCCCGGACGGGGGCCCTTCGCGGTGCCCGGAGCTGGATAGGGTAGGCCGTGAGACCTTCATTTCGCGTACGACGATCAGGAGCGGCCTTATGAGCGCTGTGACCCCCGCTGGAGGCGACACCGCGGCGGGCCGTTCCTGGCCCGACGTACTGAACGCGCTGCTGTACGGGCAGGACCAGAGCGCCGAGGCGACGGCCTGGGCGATGGACCAGATCATGCGCGGCCAGGCCACCGACGCCCAGATCGCGGGCTTCGTCGTCGCCCTGCGCGCCAAGGGCGAGACGGTCGAGGAGATCAACGGCCTCGTCCGCACGATGTACGAGCACGCCAACGTCATCGAGGTGCCGGGCCGCACCGTCGACATCGTCGGGACCGGCGGGGACGGCGCGAAGACGGTGAACATCTCCACGATGTCGGCGCTGGTGGTGGCCGGCACCGGGGCGAAGGTCGTCAAGCACGGCAACCGCGCGGCCTCCTCCGCGTCCGGTGCCTCCGACGTCCTGGAGAAGCTGGGCGTCAACCTCGACCTGACCCCGCAGCGGGTCGCCGAGGTCGCCGAGGAGGCCGGCATCACCTTCTGCTTCGCCATCAAGTTCCACCCGGCGCTGCGCCACGCGGGCGCCGCCCGCGGCCAGCTGGGCATCCGCACGGTGTTCAACATCCTCGGCCCGCTGACCAACCCCGCGAAGGTCCGGGCCCAGGCGGTCGGCGTCGCGGACCCGCGCATGGCCCCCGTGGTCGCGGCGGTCTTCGCGGAGCGCGGCAACTCCGCCCTGGTCTTCCGCGGCGACGACGGCCTCGACGAGCTGACGACGACCGCCACGTCCCACGTCTGGATCGTCCGCGACGGCAAGGTCACGGAGGAGTCCTTCGACCCCCGTGACGTCGGCATCGACCTGGTCCCCGTGGAGGCGCTGCGCGGCGGCGACCCGTCGTACAACGCGGAGGTCGCCCGCAGGCTGCTGGACGGCGAGCAGGGGCCGGTACGGGACGCGGTGCTGCTGAACTCGGCGGCCGCCCTGGTGGCCCTGGACCCGGGCGCCGGGACGCTCGCCGAGCAACTCCGGGCGGGCATGGACAAGGCTGCGGAGTCGATCGACTCGGGCGCGGCCAAGCGGGCGCTGGAGCGCTGGGCGGCGGCGACGAACAGGTAGGGGCGGCGCGGTCAGGTGGCCGAGGCGCGGTTCGGCATCGCCGGACCGCGCCGTCGCGCAACCACACACGGCCTTCCCGGCGGTGCCGGACCGGCGTCGGGTCCTGGCGGTGTCCCGTCATCCGGACAGGAGTTGCGCGTCGGCGATCACTTCACCTACGTTTCTTTCCAGGTCATGAGTGACAGTCATGAGGCCCCGGCCGACTGTCCGGCAACCCTCCGTCCGTGGCGGGGTGCCCCGGGTGAAGACCAGGCCGTGGGCAGCGAGGTCCACGGCAAGCGCGGACCCCTCGTACACCAGGGGTCCTGGTCGTCGAGGAGTCTCCCGTGAGCAAGCGAATGCGATAGGGCCGCAGAGCCCCGCCTCCGCATCCCCTTTTCCTTTTTCTCCGTGCTGGAGCCGCGCTCGTCCGCGCGCTCGCACGGCGATTCCGCCTTGCCTCTCACGGGAGTTCCGCCATGTCCGTCTCCACCGTTGCCTCCGCCCAGTCCGTTTGTGCCCCTCTGCCCGTTCTTGGCGGGGATGTCACCGTCCCGCTGGTCACCGGTGGCGAGGTCGCCTACGCCGCCCTCGACTACGCGGCGAGCGCCCCCGCCCTGCAGCGGGTCTGGGACGACGTGGCGGCGTACGCGCCCTACTACGGCAGCGTCCACCGCGGCGCCGGCTACCTCTCCCAGCTCTCGACCGACCTCTTCGAGAACGCCCGGACGACCGTCGCCGAGTTCCTCGACTGCCGCCCCGACGACCAGCTGGTCTTCACCCGCTCGACGACGGACTCCCTGAACCTCCTGGCCCGCGCCCTCCCCGCCGGCTGCCAGGTCTTCGTCTTCGAGACCGAGCACCACGCGAGCCTGCTCCCCTGGAAGGACGCCCGGGTCACCTACCTCGACGCGCCCCGCACCCCGCGGCAGGCCGTCGAGACCCTGGAGCGCGCCCTCGCCGACCGCACCGTGTCCGACAAGGAGGGCCACGGCCCGGCCCTGGTCTGCGTCACCGGTGCCTCCAACGTCACCGGCGAGCTGTGGCCGGTCCGCGAGCTGGCGGCCGCCGCGCACGCGCACGGCGCCCGGATCGTCCTGGACGCCGCCCAGCTGGCCCCGCACCACCCCGTGTCCGTCCGGGACCTGGACGTCGACTGGGTCGCCTTCTCCGGCCACAAGCTGTACGCCCCCTTCGGCTCCGGCGTCCTCGCCGGCCGCGCCGACTGGCTGCAGGCGGCCGAGCCCTACCTCGCGGGCGGCGGCGCCAGCCGCAAGGTCACCCGGCGCGAGGACGGCGGAGTGGCCGTGGAGTGGCACGAGAGCGCGGCGCGGCACGAGGCGGGCTCCCCGAACGTCATCGGCGCCTACTCCATCGCCTCCGCCTGCAAGGCGCTCACCGAGGCCGGCTTCGACACGCTGGTCGCCCGCGAGCGGTACCTGATCGAGAAGGTGCGGGCGGGGCTGGCCGAGGTCCCCGAGGTCCGGGTCCTCTCCCTCTTCGGCGACGACGCCCCCCGCGTCGGCGTGATCAGCTTCGTGGTGGACGGCTGGAACAGCTCCCACTTCGCCGCCGCCCTCTCCGCCGAGCACGGCATCGGCGTCCGCGACGGCCTCTTCTGCGCCCACCCGCTGGTCAGGACGCTGCTGGGGTCCGACCCGCAGACCCAGGGCGAGTGCGGGGCACCGGAGGCGGCACCGGGCGAGAAGTCCCTCAACGCCATCCGCGTGAGCTTCGGCGCTGGGACGCCGGACGAGCATGTCGAGCGCTTCGTGACGGCGGTACGGGAACTGGTGGCCGACGGCGCGAAGTGGTCGTACCGCACGGAGGACGGCCGTTGCGTCCCGGCGGCCGGCTGACCGCCTCCGCGCGGGGGATCACCCGCAGTTCGTGTTGCTCCTGCCGCTGGTCACGGCTCCGATGCTGCCGCTCCAGGAGACGCATTCACCGGAGGCGTGGGACGTAGACGGGGCCTCCCCATGTCGTCACGTCGTCCTCGCACTTCGAGTGGACACTGCTGCCGGCGGCCTGCAGGTGCTCGCAGAGACGGTGCCCACCGAGCCGACGGGTGCCGAGTTCACGACGCCGTACCCGGAGCCGCAGCCGCCGTTGTACGTCGCGGCGGCGGCGCCGGGCGCGAGGGCCACGGTGGCCGCGACCGTGGCTGCGGCGACCCCGAGTGTCGAGAGGGTGCGGGCGATCAGGAGCCGGGTCAAGGGGGCCTGCCGGGCCCCCTGTGTCAGCTGTCCAGCCCGATCGCGAACGCCGCCTCCAGGTCGTGCTGGGAGTACGTGCGGAACGCGACGTGCGTGTCCGTGGCCTCCACGCCGGGGATCTTGCTGATGGAGCCGGGGATGACCTCGGCCAGGTCCTCGTGCTGCTTGACGCGGACCATGGCGATCAGGTCGTAGGTACCGGTGACGGAGAAGACCTCGCTGACGCTGTCCAGCGCGGCGATCCGTTCCGCGATCTCGGGGATCCGGTCCACGCTGGTCTTGATGAGGACGATCGCGGTGATCACGGCTGGTTCTCTCCCTCGGGTGCCGGAGCTGGGGCGACCTTCACTTTAGTCCTACGGCCGTACCGCACCCACGCGTAACCGAACCCGAGCCCGAAGCCGATCAGGTGGGCCAGGTAGGCCACGCCGGGGCCGGAGGGGGCCTCGTTCAGGGCCAGCCACTGCAGGGCCGCCCAGAAGGGGAGGACCACCCAGGCCGGGAAGCGGAGCGGGAGGAAGAAGAGGAAGGGCAGGAGACTGGTCACGCGGGCGCTGGGGAACAGGTACAGGAACGCGCCGAGGACTCCCGAGATCGCCCCGGACGCCCCCACCAGCGACTGCGGGGACGTGGCGTTGGCGGCCGCGTACCCGAGCAGCGCGAGGTAGCCGCAGCCCAGGTAGAAGAGGGTGAACTCCACGCGGCCCATCCGTTCCTCGGTCATCGCCCCGAAGACGAAGAGGAAGAGCATGTTGCCGAGCAGGTGCACCCAGCTGCCGTGGATGAACAGCGCCGTGGCCGGGGTGAGCGCCTCCCGCGCCGGACCGTCGAACAGGTCGGCGGGGACCACCCCCCAGCGCCGGAAATACGCCCGCTGCGCGCCCGCCAGGGCCTCTCCGGTGCCGTAGGACGGGGTGAGGCCGGAGGCGGGGCCGAGCACGAAGATCAGGCAGCACACGGCGATCAGGGTGTACGTCATGGGCGCGGACGTGCCCCGCAGGCTCCGCAGGGTCCGCGCGGCCGTCGTGTTCCAGTTGCCGATCATGGACATAGAGCATGGCGTAACGGGATGCACCGGTGCAGATCGCCTCGCCGCCGCAGACGGGGCGGCATCGAGTACCCGCCAGGCCGTAGGGTTACGAGCCACACGCGTCGGGACGGCGCGTCACGGACACTAGAAGGAAGCGAACAAGCCACGATGACGGTTCCCCTGCCGACCGCCACGACGCGGTGGCGCTGCACCCTCTGCGGCAACCTCACGCGCTTCGACGTGACCCGCTCGTCGAAGGTGGTCGAGTACGTGCACCTCGACCTGGCCGGTGAGCCCAGGGTCGAGGAGCGCGAGGTGGTCAGTGAGACCATCGAATCGGTGCGCTGCCGCTGGTGCAACGCGGTGGACCAGGTGGAACTCGTGGACAGGCCGGGCGCCGACTCCTGAGACCGGGAGCGGCCCCGCACAGGTGATGGGGTGTGACGGATGGTGGAGACCACAGGCGGGGGGCCGGGCGACGGCACCGCCGAGGTGCTTGACCGTCCGTTGCCCGACGGTGTGCGACGGCGGGTCGTACAGATCGTGTCGGACGGTTTCGGCGGGCTGACCATCGCCGAACTGCCCGCACAGCTGCGGCAGTACGCCCGGTTCGCCCCGAATCGCCGGGCCAAGTTCGCCGGGAACGCGATGGCGGCCGCGCTGGAGACGGACACCCTCTTCCGGCAGCGGATCGGGGAGAAGCTGAGAGAGGCCCAGCCGGAGCTGGCCGGCGCCCTGGACTCCGGCTCCCCGCCCCCGGCCGCGGACCCGCTCGATGTGGCGGCCGCGGCCTATGTACTGCGTCCCACGGGCTGGGTGAAGCTGGTGGCGGCGGCCGGCGAGGAGGCCCAGCGGGCCGACGCCGAGCGGGCCGACGAGGAGAGCCGTGCCGAACTGGAGCGGCTGCGCGAGGAGCTGGACCGGGCTCGGGAGCAGGGCCGCGCCGAGACCGAGCGGCTGCGCACGGAGCTGGACTCGGCCAAGAAGGAAGCGGAATCGCTTCATCGCAAGCTGCGGGCCGCCCTGAGCGACGTCAAGCGCGGTGAGGCCGCCCTGCGCAAGATGCAGGCGGGGATGGAAGCGGGGCGGACCGAGGGGCAGGCCCAGGTGTCCGCCGCCGAGAGCGAGACCCGGCGGCTCAAGGCCCGGCTCGGCGAGGTCGAGGCGGCCCTGGAGGCCAGCCGCCGGGCCGCCCGCGAGGGGCGCAGCGTCGAGGACATGCGGCTGCGGCTGCTGCTCGACACCGTCCTCGACGCGGCCCAGGGGCTGCGCCGGGAGCTGGCCCTGCCGCCGGTGTCGGTGCGGCCCGCCGAGACCGTGGACGCGGTCGAGCCGGGACGGATGACCCCGAAGGACATCGCGGCGCGCGCGCTGTCCGAGAACGACCCGGCCATCCTCAGTCAGTTGCTCGCCCTTCCCCAGGCGCACCTGGTCGTCGACGGCTACAACGTGACCAAGACCGGCTATCCGCAGATGCCGCTGGAGAAGCAGCGGCTGCGGCTGCTCGGCCAGCTCTCCCAGCTCGCCGCCCAGACCGGCGCCGAGGTCACCTGTGTCTTCGACGGCGCCGAGCTGGCCGCGCCGGTGCTCCTCGCCCCGCCGCGCGGCGTCCGCGTCCTCTTCTCCAAGCCCGGGGTCACGGCCGACGAGTTGATCCGCCAGCTGGTGCGCGCCGAGCCGCCGGGCCGTCCGGTGATCGTCGCCTCGACCGACCGCGAGGTCGCCGACGGGGTCGCGAAGGCGGGTGCCCGTCCGGTGGCTTCTGCGATGCTTCTGAAGCGACTGTCCTGAACGTGCAATCCGCATATGCAATGCCCGAATTGACCGAACCGTCACGCAACGTAGCGTCAATCGCGCATTACTGCTCGTGAGTTATGTGCAAAGAGTGCGTTGCGTGACCACTTTTTTGGCTGCTGGGTTTGAACTGATCACAGGTAGGTCACTAGGGTCTGGGCTCGAACCTCCACACGGGTGATCACTCAAACGAAGGAGCCCGTCTCCGTGGCGTCCCATCGTCGACCCAAGCAGCCGAGCCGTGCGCGCGTGACCGTGCTCACCACCGCAGCAGCCGCCGCCGTAGTCCTCAGCGCCAATGCCGCCAACGCGGCGCCCAGCGAGAAGCTGGGCAAGGACGAGGTCAAGGCGAAGGTCGACAAGCTCTACGAGGAGGCCGAGCAGGCCACCGAGAAGCTCGACGGGGCCAAGGACAAGCAGGAGAAGCTCCAGAAGGAAATATCCACGATCCAGGACAACGTGGCCCGTGGTCAGGAGGAGCTCAACAAGCTGCGGGACAGCCTCGGTTCGCTGGCCACCGCGCAGTACCGCTCCGGCGGCATCGACCCGTCGGTCCAGCTCTTCCTCTCGTCCGACCCGGACGACTACCTCGACAAGGCGTCCACGCTCGACCAGTTGAGCAGCCAGCAGGTCGAGGCCCTGAAGAAGATTCAGGACAAACAGCGCGAACTGGCCCAGGAGCGGGCAGAGGCCTCCGACAAGCTCAAGGACCTCTCTGCCACCCGCACCGAACTCGCCAAGCAGAAGTCGGCCGTCCAGTCCAAGCTCGCCGACGCGCAGAAGCTGCTCAACACGCTGACCGCCAAGGAGAAGGCGGCCCTCGACGCCGAGCAGGCCCAGGCCGCCAGCCGCGCCTCCTCGCGCGTGGACCTCGGCAACACGGGCTCCGCCTCCAGCCGGGCCGCCGCCGCCTTCGCCGCCGCCCAGTCCGTGATCGGCTCGCCGTACGTCTACGGCGCCTCCGGCCCGTCCTCCTTCGACTGCTCGGGCCTGACCTCCTGGGCCTACGCCCAGGCCGGCGTCACCATCCCGCGCACCTCCGAGGCGCAGGCCAACGCCGGCACCCGCATCTACAGCCAGAGCGACCTCAAGGTCGGCGACCTGGTCATCTTCTACGGCGACTACCACCACGTCGGCCTCTACGCCGGCAACGGCCAGGTGCTGCACGCCCCGCACACCGGCGCCGTCGTCCGCTACGAGTCGATCAGCAACATGACCTTCGAGTTCGGCGTCCGGATCTGATCTGACCCCACCGGGTTACGCCGACACCCGTACGGCCGAAGATCAACTTGCCGTGGCGCCCGAACGGGCGAATCGCGGCAACCGGAACTGACTCCACGCCCCGCCGGTGACCTGCGTCAGCGGCGGGGCGTCACGTTGCGTGGCCGCCGAGGTCTTTGGCCGGGGTGTGGTGACGCGGCTACTGTCGGGCGCGTTTCCTCCGGCGCCGGGGCACCCCCGTCCCCGCGCCGGGGGAAGCGGTACCTGTCCGCCAGCAGAAGGACCGCCGTGGGGTCTCATCGCCGTCTCGCACCGTCGTCCGGGTTCAACCGGGGCGCCGGTGCCGCTCTCTGCGTGCTGTCGGCCGCGGCCGCCGCGCTCGGTGCCGTACCGGCGAGCGCCGCCCCGCACGGCGACAGCCGCGCCGAGGTGGACCGGCTGTACCGGCAGGCGGAGGAGGCGACCGAGGCCTACGACAAGGCCGACGAGCGGGCCGGCGCGCTGCGCCGCGAGGTGCACGACTCCCAGGACCGCATCGCCCGCCAGCAGCAGCGCATCAACACCATGCGGGAGGCGCTCGGTTCGCTCGCCGGCGCCCAGTACCGCTCCGGCGGCATCGACCCCACCGTGGCCCTGCTGTTCTCCGACGACCCCCAGGAGTACCTCGACCGGGCCTCCCTCATCGACCGCATCGACGTCCGCCAGGCCGGACAGCTCAGGCGGCTCCAAGCGGCGATGCGCGAACTCGCCCAGGAGCGCACCGAGGCCGCCGGGCAGCTCGCCGAACTGGAGCACAGCCGCCGCGCGGTCGCCTCCCACAAGGCCGTCGTGGAGAACAAGCTCGCCAGGGCCCGGCGACTCCTCAACGCGATGCCCGCCGCCGAACGCGCCGCCTTCGAGCACGCCTCCCGCGGCGGCGGCCGGGCCGACCTGCCCGACCTCTCCGGCGTCGTCGCCCCCGACGGCCGCGCCGCCGCCGCGATCGCCGCCGCCCGCTCCGCCCTGGGCAGGCCCTACGTCTGGGGCGCCAGCGGCCCCTCCGGCTTCGACTGCTCGGGCCTGATGCAGTGGTCGTACGCCCATGCCGGGATCCACCTCCCGCGCACCTCGCAGGAGCAGCGCTACGCCGGCCACCAGGTCCCGCTCTCCCAGGCACAACCCGGTGACCTGGTCGTCTACCGCTCCGACGCCAGCCATGTGGGCATGTACGTCGGCAACGGCCAGGTCATCCACGCCCCCTATCCGGGCGCTCCGGTCCGCTACGACCCGGTCGGAATGATGCCCGTCTCCTCCGTCACCAGGCCCTGACTTCCGGGCCCCGACCCGTACGATCGGAAAGTGGCTGGTCATGGACGGGCGTGGCGCTCAGGGGCGGCGGGGCTGTGTCTGCTGCTCCTGCCGCTGGCCGGATGCGGCGGCGGGCAGTCGTCGACCGGCACGGCGATGGCCGCCGTGCAGCAGGTCCTGGACCGCCGCGCGGCCGCGGTCCTCGGCCACGACGAGAAGGCGTACGCCGAGACCGGCACCAGGAGCTCGTACGCGAACCTGCGGGCCGTACCGCTCGCCGACTGGAGCTACCGGCTGACCGCCCTCCACCCCGACGGCGCCGGCGCCACCGCCGACGCACAGCTCAGCTACCGGATCCAGGGCTACGACAAGGCACCGGTCACGGCGGACCGGACACTGACCCTCAGCCGCACCGCCGACGGACAGTGGTATGTCACATACGACAAGCCCGCCAAGAAGTCCGCGCAACAACTCTGGGACCAGGGCAAGGTCACCGCCGTCAAGAGCACCCACGCCCTCGTCCTGGGCGTCGGCCAGTCCGGGGCCACGCTGCGCGGCTACGCCCGGCTCGCCGACACCGCCGTTCCCGAGGTCTCCAAGGTCTGGGGCACGGACTGGACCCGGCGGGTGGTCCTGCTCGTACCCGGGTCGCTGAACGGGATGGCCGGTCTGCTGGGCGCCCCCGCCTCCAACTACCGGGGCATCGCCGCCGTCACCACCGGCGAGGCGGGCGGCTCGGGCCAGACGCCCGCGGACCGGGTCATCCTCAACCCGGAGGCCTACGCCGGCCTCGGCTCGGTCGGCAGACAGGTCGTCCTCACCCACGAGACGACCCACGTGGCGACCCGCGCCCACACCACGGCCGCCACCCCGCTCTGGCTCTCCGAGGGCTACGCCGACTGGATCGGCTACCGCGACACCGGCCGCACGCCCACCGAGGCCGCACCGGAACTCGCCCGCGCCGTCGAGGGCGGGGACGTCCCCGAGGACCTCCCGGCGGACCAGGACTTCGGCTTCACCGACGACCCCACCAAACTGGCCGAGGCCTACGAGGGCGGCTGGCTGGCCTGCCGGATGATCGCCGGCCACTGGGGCGAGGAGAAGCTCGGCGCCTTCTACCGGGCCGTCGGCGCGCACAAGGAGAGGGCGGGCGCGGTCGAGGACGCCCTGAAGACCGAACTCGGCACGACCCTCCCGGACTTCACCGCCCGCTGGCGCGACTACCTGACGGCCCGGCTCGGCGACTGAACGGACCGCACCCGGGCTCAGGGGGAGACCGGGGTCTCCTTCGTGCGGGTGGCCTGAGCGGGGAAGGGGGCGACGGCGGTCTCGGTCACCGTGGCGCGCCACAGCACGCGGGCCGCCGTGACCGTCGCCGCGAGCAGCAGGCCGTTGCGCAGGACGAGCAGGAAGATGCCGTACCAGTCGCTGACCACGACGTGCGAGAAGCCGACCGGGAACTCCAGGACCGTCACGAAGGTCGCCAGGAGGAGCAGGACGGCCGGAAGGGTCATGCGGCTGGCGCGGAAGCAGAGGCAGACGGCGGCCAGGCCCACCAGCCACACCATGTACTGCGGGCTGATCACCCGGCTGGTGACCGTGAACATCAGGACGGCGGTGAAGGCCGCGTCCGCGAGCGTGTGGGGCCGGAAGCGGACGGCCGACAGCCGCCACAGCAGCAGCCAGCCGAACGCGAGCACGGTGAGCAGCAGGGCCGCCGTGCTCACCGCCTTCACGTCCGGGCCGAGGAACTCGATCGAGCCGTAGTTGAGCAGCACCTCGCCGTGCCAGCCGAAGTGCCGGGCGACGTGGAAGACCAGCGCGCCCAGGGACTCCACCTCGGTGCCCCGGTCCCGCTGGAAGGTCAGGAACGAGAACGCGCCCGGCATGGCCACCGCGAACAGCGTGCCGACCGCGCCCGCCGTGACGGCCGCCGACGCCCAGGCCCGCCGCCGTACGGCCCCCACGAGCAGCAGCGCCGGCCACACCTTGACCATCGCGCCGAAGCCGGCCAGCGCGCCCATGACCCGGGGGTGCCGGGCCCCGGCGAGCAGCGCGGCGACGGCGACGGCGGTGACCATCAGGTCGTAGCGGGAGTAGACGGTCGGGCCGAGGAGCGGGACGCCGAGCACCCAGACCAGGGCGCCGCGCAGGGTCCGGCCGGGGCGCAGGCCGGCGTAGAGCAGGAGGGACAGGACCACCAGGTCGGCCAGGCAGGCCAGCACGAAGAAGGCGGTCGGGTAGTCCAGGAAGGGCAGCAGCGCGGGGGAGAGGATCGCCAGGGCGGCCGCGGGCGGGTACTGCCAGGTGACGTCGTCCAGAGGAAACGTTCCGTGCCGCAGGACCTCGTACCAGCCCTGGTAGATGACGGACACGTCGGTGGTGACGTCCGCGCCGGGGAACACGAACACCTTCAGGACGAACAGCAGCAGCACCAGCCGGGTCGCACCCCAGGTGACCAGCAGCAACGCCAGGGCCCGCCGCACGCCCGTCCTGTCCACCTGAGCCCCTGTCCGTCGGCATCGCCGTGTCGAGTGGGCCACATGATCTCCCGACGTCCTGTGCGGGGGCCATGAAGCACGGCCGAACGCCCTGTGCGGGTATGGTCTGCGGCGATGCACAAGACGCTCATCGTGACCAATGACTTCCCGCCCCGGCCGGGCGGCATCCAGGCCTTCCTGCACAACATGGCCCTGCGGCTGGACCCCGAGCGGCTCGTCGTCTACGCGTCCACGTGGAAGCGGGGCCGGGAGGGCGCCGAGGCCACCGCCGCGTTCGACGCCGAGCAGCCCTTCACCGTCGTACGCGACCGTACGACGATGCTGCTGCCGACGCCCGGGGCGACCCGGACGGCGGTCGGGCTGCTGCGGGAGCACGGGTGCACGTCCGTGTGGTTCGGGGCGGCGGCTCCGCTCGGGCTGATGGCGCCGGCGCTGCGCAAGGCCGGGGCGGAGCGGCTCGTCGCCACCACCCACGGGCACGAGGCCGGCTGGGCGCAGCTGCCCGCGGCCCGGCAGCTGCTCGGGCGGATCGGGGACGCGACCGACACGATCACCTACCTCGGCGAGTACACACGGTCCCGGATCGCGACCGCGCTGAGCGCGGCGGCGGCCGGTCGGATGGTGCAGTTGCCGCCGGGGGTGGACGAGAAGACCTTCCACCCCGGTTCCGGGGGCGCCGAGGTGCGGGCGCGGCTGGGGCTGAGCGAGCGGCCGGTGGTCGTGTGCGTGTCGCGGCTGGTGCCGCGCAAGGGGCAGGACACGCTGATCCTCGCGATGCCGCTGATCCTGGCCGCCGAGCCGGACGCGGTGCTGCTGATCGTGGGCGGCGGGCCGTACGAGAAGGAGCTGCGGCACCTGGTCCGGGAGACCGGGGTCGAGGCGTCGGTGCGGTTCACGGGGGCCGTGCCGTGGTCCGAGCTGCCCGCGCACTTCGGCGCGGGTGACGTGTTCGCCATGCCGTGCCGGACCCGGCGGGGCGGGCTGGACGTGGAGGGGCTCGGGATCGTGTACCTGGAGGCGTCGGCGACCGGAATGCCGGTGGTGGCGGGCGATTCGGGGGGCGCGCCGGACGCGGTCCTCGACGGGGAGACCGGGTGGGTGGTGCGGGGCGGGTCCCCGGAGGAGGCCGCCGAGCGGATCGTCGTGCTGCTGGGGGATGCGGAGCTGCGGCGGCGGATGGGGGAGCGGGGGCGCTCGTGGGTCGAGGAGCGGTGGCGGTGGGATCTCCTTGCGGAGAGGTTGAAGGCGCTGCTGTAGAGGGTTGGGTCGTCGGTCGGCCGGCGGTCGGTGGGGGGTTCTCGCGCCCACGCGGCGGCAGCCGCATGTCCAATACAGCCCCGCGCCCCTTACGGGGCACTTGTCACCAACTCTGTTTTATCTCTAGGCGGAACCGGAAAATCCGCACATGCTGCGCGCATGACAGCAAAACTGATGCAGCGTCAGCTGACCAGACGTCACATCCTGGGCATGATCGCCCTCCAGACCGCCGCCGCGGCCGGTCTCACCCGTGTCGGACTCCAGTCGGCGCAGGCCGCCGAGGAAGCGGCCGACGTCACCAACGCCCCGGCCATCGTGGTCGGTTCCGGGTACGGCGGGGCCGTGGCCGCGCTCCGGCTCGGGCAGGCCGGGATCCGGACCGTCATGATCGAGATGGGCCAGCTGTGGAACACGGCCGGCTCCGACGGCAAGATCTTCTGTTCCACCGCCGCCCCGGACAAGCGCTCCATGTGGTTCAAGACCCGCACCGAGGCGCCGCTCGCCACCTTCCTCTGGCTGGACGTCGTCAACAAGGACATCGCCTCCTACGCGGGAGTGCTCGACCGGGTCCACTACGACAACATGTCCGTGTACGTGGGGCGCGGTGTCGGAGGCGGGTCGCTGGTCAACGGGGGGATGGCGGTCACCCCGCTCCAGTCCTACTTCGCCGAGCAGTTCCCGACCGTGGACGCGAGCGCGATGTACAACACGTACTTCCCGCGCGCCCGCACCATGCTGGGCGTCAACACCATCGACTCCACCTGGTTCGAGTCGACCGAGTGGTACCAGTTCACCCGGACGTCCCGGAAGGCCGCCGCCAACACCGGGCTCAAGACCACCTTCGTACCGAACGTCTACGACTTCGGCTACATGCAGCAGGAGGCCGCCGGCACCGCCACCAAGTCCGCGCTCGCCCAGGAGGTCATCTACGGCAACAACTACGGCAAGAAGAGCCTCGACAAGACCTACCTCGCCGCCGCCCTCGGCACCGGGAACGTCACCATCCACACCCTGGAGAAGGTCAAGACCATCACGAAGGCGAGCGACGGCTCGTACGTGCTGAGCGTGGACCGGATCGACACGAGCGGGAACGTCGTCGAGAGCAAGCAGTACAGCTGCACCTACCTGTTCCTCGGCGGCGGGAGCCTCGGGACCACCGAGCTGCTCGTCCGGGCCCGGGACACCGGGGCGCTGCCTGCCCTCAACTCCAGCGTGGGCGCCGGGTGGAGCACCAACGGCAACACCATGCTCGGGCGCGCCAACCACATCTGGGACACCACCGGAGCCAACCAGGCGACCATGCCGGTCATGGGCATCGACGACTGGGCCAACACCGACAACCCGGTCTTCGCCGAGATCGCCCCGCTGCCCATCGGGTTCGAGACCTGGGTGAGCCTCTACCTGGCGATCACCAAGAACCCCCAACGGGCGTCCTTCACCTACGACTCCGCGAGCGGCGGGGTGAAGCTGGGCTGGACCGCGGCCCAGAGCGCGGTCTCGGTCGCCATGGCCAAGAAACTGTTCGACCGGATCAACACGGCCAACGCCACGATCTACCGGTACGACCTGTTCGGGTCGTCCAGCAAGGTGTTCGCGGACGACTTCTGCTACCACCCGCTGGGCGGCTGCGTACTCGGGCAGGCGACCGACGACTACGGGAGGGTCAAGGGGTATTCCAAGCTGTACGTCACGGACGGCTCGCTGGTGCCGGGGAACATCGGCGTGAACCCGTTCGTCACCATCACCGCGCTCGCCGAGCGGACGATGGAACGGGTTCTCGCCCAGGACTTCTGAGCAAACCCCGAGTACCCCTCTACTTCTGGTAGATGGCCTCGATCTCGTCCGCGTAGTCCTTCGCCACCACGTTGCGCTTGAGCTTCAGGGACGGCGTCAGGTGGCCCGACTCCTCCGAGAACTGGGAGGACAGAATGCGGAACTTCCGCACCGATTCCGCCTTCGACACCGCGGCGTTGCCGTCGTCGACAGCGGCCTGGATCGCCGCGATCAGGTCCGGGTCGTCACGCAGCGACGCCGCGGTGGAGCCCGCCGGTTTGCCGTGGTCGGCCGCCCAGCGGCCCAGGAACTCGTCGTCGATGGTGACCAGCGCGCCCACGAACGGCCGCCCGTCGCCCACCACCATGCACTCCGCGACCAGCGCGTGCGCGCGGATCCGGTCCTCGATCACGGCCGGGGCGACGTTCTTGCCGCCCGCGGTGACGATGATCTCCTTCTTGCGGCCGGTGATCCTGAGGTAGCCGTCCTCGTCCAGGGTGCCGATGTCCCCGGTGTGGAACCAGCCGTCGGCCAGCGCCTCGGCGGTCGCGGCCGGGTTGTTCCAGTACCCCTTGAACAGGTGCTCGCCGTGCAGCAGCACCTCCCCGTCGTCCGCGATGCGGATCACCGAGCCGGGCAGCGGCTGCCCGACCGTGCCGATCTTCTGCCGGTCCCAGGGGTTGAACGCGGTCGCCGCGCAGGACTCGGTCAGGCCGTAGCCCTCCAGGACCGTGAAGCCGATGCCGCGGAAGAAGTGGCCCAGCCGCTCGCCGAGGGGGGCGCCGCCGGAAATCGCGTACTCGCCCTTGCCGCCGAGCACCGCGCGCAGCTTGCTGTAGACGAGCTTGTCGAAGGTCTTGTGCTTGATCTTCAGGCCGAGGGCCGGGCCCGACGGGGTGTCCAGTGCCTTGCTGTACGCGATCGCGGTGTCCGCGGCCTTGTCGAAGATCTTGCCCTTGCCGTCCGCCTGCGCCTTGGCGCGCGCCGAGTTGTAGACCTTCTCGAAGACGCGCGGGACGCCGAGGATCAGCGTCGGCCGGAAGGCGGCCAGTTCGTCGGTGAGGTTCTTGATGTCCGGGACGCAGCCCAGCTTGATCGGCGCCATCATCGGGGCGATCTGGACCAGCCGGCCGAAGACGTGCGCGAGCGGGAGGAAGAGGAGGACCGAACACTCACCGGTGCGGAACAGGGGGCGCAGGCGCTCCACGATGTTGCCGCACTCCGCGAAGAAGGCGCGGTGGGTGAGGACGCAGCCCTTGGGGCGCCCGGTGGTGCCGCTCGTGTAGACGATGGTCGCCGGGTCGTCCGCCTTCGCCTGCGAGCTGCGCTCGTCGACGGTGGCGTCGGTGACCCCCTGGCCGAGCCGGCCCAGCTCCTCCAGCGCGCCGGCCTCGATCTGCCAGACGTGCTTGAGGGCGGGCAGCGTCTCGCGCACCGACTCGACGGCGGCCGTGTGGCTGTCGAGTTCGACGATGCAGGCGGTCGCGCCGGAGTCGCTGAGGATCCACTGGACCTGCTCCGGCGAGCTGGTCTCGTACACCGGCACGGTGACCGCGCCGGCGCTCCAGATCGCGAAGTCGAGGAGCGTCCACTCGTACCGGGTGCGGGACATCAGGCCGACCCGGTCGCCCGGCTGGATGCCGGAGGCGATGAGGCCCTTCGCGGCCGCGTGCACCTCGGCCAGGAAGGCGGTCGCGGTCACGTCCTGCCAGACACCGCCGACCTTGCGGGCCATGACGGCGACGTTCGGATGCTGCGCGGCGTTTCTGCGGACGATGTCGGTCAGATTGCCGTCCGCGGGGACCTCGTACAAAGCCGGAAGGCTGAACTCGCGCAAGACTGCTGCTCCTCATAGGGCGCCGACGCCACGACGTTGTGCGATGCGACGGTGCGGTCCAAGGCTCGGGCAGGTACTCAGGGCTTCGCCACGGGCTGGAAGATCCGTTGGTTGAAATCCTGAGCACGACTGGACTGCCCGGACGTTACCCGCCGGTATGGCTTCTTCGACAGGGGGGTCCGGCGAGATGTTCGGTGCGTCACACAGGTTGGTGTTCCTTCGCGTACGGTAGTCCACGGCCTTAGTGACTGACCAGTAACCGCCGGTGCGGCCATCGCCTGTTCACGTTTGCCGCACAGGCCTACCCTTGATCACCATGGCAGCCACACCCACCGGCATCCCGAGGACCCGCGTCCACGTGGTCAGCGACGTGCACGGCAACGCCCGTGACCTGGCCCGGGCCGGCGACGGGGCCGACGCCCTGATCTGTCTCGGCGACCTCGTCCTCTTCCTCGACTACGCCGACCACTCCCGCGGCATCTTCCCCGACCTGTTCGGCGTCGAGAACGCCGACCGCCTCGTCGAACTCCGCACCGCCCGCCGCTTCGAGGAAGCACGGGAACTCGGCGCCCGGCTGTGGGGCGGGATCGGCATGGACCGGGCGACGGCGATCGAGAAGGCGGTGCGCAAGCAGTACGCCGAGATGTTCGCGGCGTTCCCGACCCCGACGTACGCGACGTACGGCAATGTCGACATGCCGCAGCTGTGGCGCGAGTACGCGGGCCCGGGCACCACCGTTCTGGACGGCGAGCGGGTCGAGATCGGCGGGTGGGTCTTCGGCTTCGTCGGCGGCGGGCTGCGCACCCCCATGCGCACCCCCTACGAGATCTCCGACGAGGAGTACGCGGCGAAGATCGAGGCGCTCGGCGAGGTCGACGTGCTCTGCACGCACATCCCGCCGGAGGTGCCGGAGTTGGTGTACGACACGGTGGCGCGCCGTTTCGAACGGGGCAGCCGGGCGCTGCTGGACGCCATCCGCCGCACCCGCCCCCGGTATGCGCTCTTCGGACATGTCCACCAGCCGCTGGTGAAGCGGATGCGGATCGGGGCCACCGAGTGCGTGAACGTCGGGCACTTCGCGGGCACCGGACGGCCCTGGGCGCTGGAATGGTGACGACCCCGGACAGGGGGTGAAGTCGGCTGGTCGGACGCGCGGTAGCCTTCACGCGGCAGACGCGTGCGCACGCCCGCGCACGCCGACCCCTTTACCGGTCCCACCGGTCCCACCGGCCCGCATCTGGAGGAGCCACGGCGATGGCGGAACACACCAGCTCGAACATCACGATCGAGGCGGCCCCGGCGGACGTCATGGCGGTGATCGCCGACTTCGCCCGTTACCCGGACTGGACCGGCGAGGTGAAGGAGGCGGAGGTCCTGAAGGCCGACGCCCAGGGCCGTGCCGAGCAGGTCCGCCTGGTCATGGACGCCGGTGCGATCAAGGACGACCAGGTCCTCGGATACACGTGGACCGGTGACAACGAGGTCTCCTGGACGCTGGTGAAGTCCCAGATGCTGCGGTCCCTCGACGGCTCGTACCTCCTCAAGCCGGCGGGCGCGGGTTCGACCGAGGTCACGTACTCGCTGACGGTGGACGTCAAGATCCCGATGCTCGGGATGATCAAGCGCAAGGCGGAGAAGGTCATCATCGACCGGGCGCTGGCGGGGTTGAAGAAGAGGGTGGAGTCGGGGGAGAAGTGACGTAGGGACGCGCCGTAGGGGTACGCGTAGAGCGCCGGGTGCGAGTGGGTGGGGGTTGCTCGCGCAGTTCCCCGCGCCCCTTGCGGGGCGCTGCAGTCGCGTCGGCTCCACAGCTACTCAGCTGCGGGCAGGCGTGCCGCAGGGCGGCACGGGTGGGCGCAGCGGCACCCTGCCAGCGCAGGTAAGTGACACCCCCTCCCCTCAGTTCCGGGCACCTACAGGCAAGGCCCGCTTCAGTTACGGTTCACCCTCATGCGCACCATCCTGATCACCGGCCCGGGCGGCAGCGGCCGTACCACCGTCGCCGCGGCCACCGCCCTGCGCGCCGCAGGCGAGGGCACCCCCACCCTCGTCCTGAGCGCCGACCGCACGGACACCCTCGGCGCCGCCCTGGGCACCGCGACAGGACCGGAGCCCACCCGCGTCACCCCCACCCTCACCGCCTGGCGCCCCGACGCCGCCGCCCGCTTCCGCGAGGACCTCACCGCCTTCCAGAGCCGCGCCGCGAACGTCCTCGACCTCCTGGGCGCCTCCCGCCTGGACGCCGAGGAGCTCACCCCCCTGCCCGGCGCCGAGGAACTGTCCTTCCTGCGCGCCCTGCGCGACGCCGCCCTCTCCGAGCGGTACGAGCTGCTCGTCGTGGACCTCCCGCCCGCCCCCCAGGCACTCGCCCTCCTCGCCCTCCCCGAGGAGCTCCGCCGGTACCTGCGCCGGCTGCTCCCGCCCGAGCGGCAGGCGGCCCGCGCCCTGCGCCCGGTCCTCGGCCGCCTCGCCGGCGTCCCCATGCCCGCGGAGTGGCTGTACGAGACGGCGGCCCGCTGGGACGTCGAGCTGGCCGCCGTGGAGGCCGTCCTCGCCGACCGCGACACCGCCGTACGCCTGGTCGCCGAACCCGGCCCGGCCGGCGCCGACGCCGTCCGCACCGCCCGTCTCGGCCTCGCCCTGCGCGGCCTGTCCGCCGCGACCCTGATCGCCAACCGGGTGCTGCCCGAGGCCACGCCCCTGCACACCCTCGTCGCCCAGCAGCGCAAGACCCTCGCGGAGTGGGGGGAGGCGTACGAGGTCGCGGCCGTCGCCCACCTGGGGCACGACCCGCGCGGCATCGACGACCTCGCCGCGCTCGCCGTGCCCGGTGTCAACACGGCGCCCGCCCCGGTCGAGTGGCCCGTCGCCGACCGGATCGAGGAGGACGGCGTCCTCGTCTGGCACATCCCGCTGCCCGGCGCGATACGGGACGGCCTGGACCTCGTCCGGCGCGGCGACGAGGTCGTGATCACCGTGGGCGGCTTCCGCCGGATCGTCGCCCTGCCGTCGGCCCTGCGCCGCTGCACCGTCGCCGGGGCCGGACTGCGCGACGGCGAGCTGCGGCTGCGCTTCGCACCGGACCCGGAGCTGTGGCCGCGCTGACGGTGAAACCGGTACGCCCGTTCGGGTAACGTCGTAGAGACGAACCGTAGTCAGGAGTCCGTCATGAGCGAAGAGCGCCCCGCAGCCGACGCCTCCGAGGCCGCGGACGAGGTACGGGCGACGGACGACGACGCCTGGGCCACCGCCTGCGCCGAGGACCTGCAGGCGGAGAAGGCCCGCCGTCGCGCCCAGTACGGCCCGCCGCCCGGGTCGGCCGCCGAGGAACTGCGCAAGTTCGTCGACGCCGTCGCCGACAAGCTGTCCGGCCTCCAGACCCCGCTGCTCGGGGCGGTCGCCGGACCGGCCGCCCAGCAGGTGGTCCGGCAGGTCGTCCAGCAGGCGAAGAACGCCGTCGAGCCCGTCATAGAGCGCAACCCGGACGTCTTCGACCACCTGGCCGCGGCCGGCGGTGAACTCCTCGCCGCCTACCGCTCCGCGGTCCAGGCCCAGGAGACCCGCTGGACCTCCCGCAAGCACGACCCGGGCGACGACGCCGGCCCCGGTGAACGCATCGACCTGGACTGACACCCCCGTCGAATCCCTCCGTCCCGCGCCCCGTCCCGCCGACCGGTCCGCTCACCGGACGGACGACGAGAACCCGACGGCAGGGCCTCGGGTACGGTTGGCCGTAGCGGGGCTCGACCGAAACTGAGGGATTCATGGGACTCACCATCGGCGTCGACATCGGCGGCACGAAGATCGCGGCCGGCGTGGTCGATGAGGAAGGCAACATCCTCTCGACCCACAAGGTGCCGACCCCGGGCACGCCCGAGGGCATCGTGGACGCCATTGCTTCCGCCGTAGAGGGTGCGCGTGCCGGGCACGAGATCGTCGGCGTGGGCATCGGCGCCGCCGGTTACGTGAACCGGCAGCGCTCCACGGTCTACTTCGCGCCCAACATCGACTGGCGCCAGGAGCCGTTGAAGGAAGAAGTCGAGGCCCGCGTCGGCCTCCCCGTGGTCGTGGAGAACGACGCCAACGCCGCCGCCTGGGGCGAGTACAAGTTCGGCGCCGGCAAGGGCCACCGCAACGTCATCTGCATCACCCTCGGCACCGGCCTCGGCGGCGGCATCATCATCGGCAACAAGCTGCGCCGCGGGCACTTCGGCGTCGCCGCCGAGTTCGGGCACATCCGGATGGTCCCGGACGGGCTGCTGTGCGGCTGCGGCTCGCAGGGCTGCTGGGAGCAGTACGCCTCCGGCCGCGCCCTCGTCCGCTACGCCAAGCAGCGCGCCAACGCCACCCCCGAGCACGCCGAGATCCTGCTCGGCCTCGGTGACGGCACCCCCGAGGGCATCGAGGGCAAGCACATCTCCATGGCCGCCCGGCAGGGCGACCCGGTCGCCGTCGACTCCTACCGCGAGCTCGCCCGCTGGGCCGGCGCCGGCCTCGCCGACCTCGCCTCCCTCTTCGACCCCTCCGCGTTCATCGTCGGCGGCGGCCTCTCGGACGAGGGCGAACTGGTCCTCGACCCGATCCGCAAGTCCTACAAGCGCTGGCTGGTGGGCGGCAACTGGCGCCCGGTGGCCGAGGTCATCGCGGCCCAGCTCGGCAACGAGGCCGGCCTGGTGGGCGCGGCCGACCTGGCCCGGGAGCCCGACCCGATCATGTAATCACCGCCCACGGGTCCCACCTGCTTTCTCGGGGGCGCGGGGAACTGCGCGACCAGCCACAACGAACCGGCAGTCGCACACCCACCTCGCGCCCCACCCCCCTAGGCGCACGGCCCCCTCTCACCGCGTACATTGATCCACATGGCGCCGCTCCCCAACTCCCACACAGAGCCCGACGGTTCCGCCGTCATCCGCGTCCTCAGCTACAACATCCGCTCCATGCGGGACGACACCGACGCCCTCGCCCGCGTCATCAGGGCCTGCGCCCCCGACCTGGTCCTGATCCAGGAGGCCCCCCGCTTCTTCCGCTGGCGCAAGAAGCTCGCCCGCCTGGCCTCCGCCTCCGACCTGGTGATCCTCACCGGGGGCGGCACCGCGGCCGGCCCGGCGATCCTCTGCGACCTCCGCGCCACCGTGGAGCGCACCGAGGACGTCCTCCTCCCGCTCACCCCCGGCCTGCACCGCCGCGGCCTCGCGACCGCCGTCGTCCGGTTCGGCGGCGCCCGCCTCGGCGTCACCAGCTTCCACCTCAGCCTCCAGCAGGACGAGCGCTACGAGCAGGGCGGCCTGCTCCTCGACCGGGTCGCCGGCATGGGCGTGGAGCACGCCGTCGCCGGCGGCGACCTCAACGACCGCCCCGACGGCCGCACCTTCCGCCGCCTGGCCGACGCCTTCCAGGACTGCCGTACCACCGCCCCCTGGGGCGGCGAGTTCACCTCCTGGTCCACCGACCCCCACCAGCGCATCGACGCCGTCTTCGCGACGAAGGGCATCGAGGTGCTCGGCTGCGGCGTCCCCCTGGACCAGCCCGGCGTGACCGAAGCCGATCTCACGCGGGCGACCGACCACCTGCCCGTGCTGGCCGCGCTCCGGGTGCCCTCGGCCTGAACCCGAGCCGTCGGACGGGAATCGGACGGGAAACACGAGGGCCCGTCCGGAGCAGCTCCGGACGGGCCCTCGGGCGGGCGTGGACCGGTCAGACGACGGCTCCCCGCCCGGGGTCGCCGTCCTCGTCGTCGTCGGTCTTCATACGGGTCACCAGCGTGACGAAGCCGCCGAGGAAGCCGCCGATGCCCAGCGTCGCCAGCCACCAGGTCATGTCCCAGCCCAGCAGCACGGCGAGCAGCAGCAGGACCGGCCCGCCCACCACGCCCAGCCAGGCGAACTTGGCCGTCGCGTCGGCCTCCGGCAGCGGCGGCGGCTCGGGCGGCACGAAGTGCCCGTCGTCGTCATCGTCGAAGTCGTCCTCGGACGCCTCCGGCGCCGTGTAGTCACGCGGGCCCACCCCGGGCGCGAAGGAGACGGAACCCCCCAGCGGCTGCACGGGCCGTGGCTCCTCGGCCGCCGCCCCGGCCGCGGTCCCCGCGGTCTCGGCGCCCTTCTCTGTCTCGTCCTCGTCGGTCGCAGGCAGCGCGAGATCCTGCACCGGCTTGTAGGGCTTCGTGCCCGGCGGGTCCGGCGGTTCATCGCCGTACCCCGCGACGATCGCCGCCCAGGCGGCCGCCTCGTCGAAGGGCACCCCCGTCTCGTCCGGCTCGCGGTCCTCGCGGTCGGAGTCGTGCTCAGCCAACTGCGGCCGTCCCTTCCTTGCCGACACTGGGTGCGAGCCGGCCGATGAAGGCGAGGCTCTCCTCGAAGATCCGGTCCGCGTCATGGTCCAACGTCGCCACGTGGTAACTCTGTTCCAGCACGACCTCCGTTACGTCCGTGGACGACACCCGGCTCAGGATCCGGGCGGAATCCACCGCCGGAACCACATGGTCCCGGGTGCTGCGCAGGAGCAGCAGCGGCTGGGTCACCTGCGGCAGCTCCTTGTCCACCTGGCGGAAGAAGTTCCGCAGCGAGTGCGCGCAGTGCAGCGGCACCCGGTCGTACCCCGTCTCCGCGGCGCCCGGCTTGGCGATGTCGCTGGCGATGCCCTTCGTCGTGCGGACGAGATGCCGGGCCACCGGAAGGGCGTACGCGGACAGGCCGTGCACCTTGTTCGCCGGGTTGACGATCACCACGCCGTCCACACCCGTACCGTTCCTGGCGGCCAGCCGGAGCGCCAGCGTGCCGCCCATGGACAGGCCCGCCACGAACACCTGGGAGCAGCGCTCGCGCAGCAGCCGCAGCTCGCGGTCCACCTCCGCGTACCAGTCCTGCCAGCCGGTGACCTGCATGTCCTCCCAGCGCGTGCCGTGCCCCGGCAGCAGGGGCACGGACACGCTCAGGCCGTGTGCCGCATGGTGTTCCGCCCAGGGGCGCAGCGACTGGGGCGAGCCGGTGAAACCGTGGCAGAGGAGGACGCCGACCTCCCCGCCGTCATGGCGGTACGGCTCGGCTCCGGGGAGAACCGGCACCTTCGGTCTCCAATTCTGAGAGAGGGCGGAACTGCGAGGGGTACGAACGACGACTCCAGTTGTGCTTCACCGTACGCGACGGCACTGACACCGACCAGGGTCGTCGGGCCCATTCCCGGCGCTCCGGGTTAAGGTCTGATCGACGGAAACAGGAGGCACTGGGTTGTTGTACGGCGCGATGAAGGTCGCCATCGGGGGACCGCTGAAGGTCACCTTCAGGCCCTGGGTGGAGGGCCTGGAGAACGTCCCGGCCGAGGGCCCGGCGATCCTGGCGAGTAACCACCTGTCCTTCTCGGACTCGTTCTTCCTGCCCGCGGTGCTGGACCGCAAGGTCACCTTCATCGCGAAGGCCGAGTACTTCACCACGCCCGGCGTCAAGGGCCGCCTCACGGCCGCCTTCTTCAAGGGCGTCGGCCAGCTGCCGGTGGACCGCTCCGGGGCGCGCGGCGCAGGCGAGGCCGCGGTGCAGAGCGGCATAGACGTGCTGGAGCGCGGCGAGCTGTTCGGCATCTACCCGGAGGGCACCCGCTCGCCCGACGGCCGCCTGTACCGGGGCAAGCCCGGCGGCCTCGCACGCGTGGCCCTCGCGACCGGCGCCCCGGTCCTCCCCGTCGCCATGATCGACACGGAGAAGATCCAGCCGCCGGGGCAGGTGATGCCCAAGCTGATGCGGCCGGGCATCCGGATCGGCAGGCCGCTGGACTTCAGCCGTTACCAGGGCATGGAGCACGACCGGTTCGTGCTGCGCGCGGTGACCGACGAGGTCATGTACGAGATCATGAAGCTTTCCGGCCAGGAGTACGTGGACATCTACGCGACGGCCGCCAAGCGGCAGATCGCGGAGGCCGCGAAGGCCGGGAAGGACGCGGCACGGAGAGCCGAGAAGAAGGCCGCCGAGTCCTAGACCGGCGGCAGGGGGACCGGCAGCCGGGGGACTGGCAGGGGACTGGGGGGACATGAGCAAGCGGGAACGCGTCATACGGATGTCGGTCGAGCAGCCCCTGTGGCGTGCCCTCACCGGCTACCGCGTACTGACCCTGCTCTACGCCATCGGCCTGTTCGCCTCCGCCTACGACGACTACGACCGCGCGGGCGTCGCCATCGCCTACTACGCCGTCCTGACCGTCTGGACCCTCGCGACCCTGCCCCGCGTACAGAACGCGGCGGCCTGCACCAAGCGCTTCCTCGCCGTCGACCTCGCCGTCGCGCTCACCGGCATCCTGCTGACCCCCTGGGTGGTCACCCAGGGCCACATCGACCGGGGCGGCCCGACCCTGCCGTCGATCTGGACCGCCGGCTCGGTCCTCGCCTACGCACTCAAGGGCGGCTGGCGGTGGGCCGCGTTCGCCTCCACCCCGGTCGCCGTCGCCAACCTGGTCGAGCGCGGCCACCCGGCCCGCGACACCGTCCACAGCGTGGTCCTGGTCTGGGTCGCCTCCATCGCCATCGGGTACGTCGTCGAGGTCGCCCGCGCCTCCGAGCGCACCCTCGCCCGCGCCCTGGAGATCGAGGCGGCGACCCGGGAACGGGAGCGGCTCGCCCGGGACATCCACGACGGCGTGCTCCAGGTGCTCGCCATGGTGCAGCGGCGCGGCACCGTCCTCGGCGGCGACGCGGCCGAACTGGGCCGGCTGGCGGGCGAGCAGGAGGTGGCGCTGCGGACGCTGGTCTCCGGCGGCCTGGTGCCGCTCTCCCGGGTCTCGGAGGACGAGGCCCAGGGCGCGGTCGTACGCCTCGTCGAGGAGCCGGACGACAGCGGCCCGGTCGACCTGCGCACGCTGCTCGCGCGGTACGCCGGATCCCGGGTCAGCCTTGCCGAGCCCGGTGCGCCGGTGGAGCTGCCGCCGGGCGCCGCACGCGAGCTGGCCGCGGCCGTCGGCGCCGCCCTGGACAATGTGCGCGGGCACGCGGGGGACGGGGCGCGGGCCTGGATCCTCGTCGAGGACGAGCCCGGCGAGGTCGTGGTCACCGTACGGGACGACGGCCCCGGCATCCCGGAGGGCAGGCTCGCCCAGGCCGAGGGGGAGGGGCGGCTCGGGGTGGCCCAGTCCATCCGGGGGCGGCTGCGCGACCTCGGGGGCAGTGCCGAGCTGGTCTCGGTTCCCGGGCAGGGCACGGAAGTCGAGCTGAAGGTACCGAAGGTCTCCCCGGGGAAGGCGGAGCGGCGATGAGTATCAAGGTCATGGTGGTCGACGACCACCCCATGTGGCGCGACGCGGTCGCCCGGGACCTGGCCGAGTCCGGGTTCGAGGTGGTCGCCACCGCCGGGGACGGCGACCAGGCGGTGCGCCGCGCCAAGGCCGCCGCGCCCGACGTCCTCGTCCTGGACCTCAACCTGCCGGCCAAGCCGGGGGTCCAGGTCTGCAAGGAACTCGTCGGCCACAACCCGGCGTTGCGGGTCCTGGTCCTCTCGGCGAGCGGGGAGCACGCCGACGTCCTGGAGGCGGTGAAGTCCGGCGCGACCGGCTACCTGCTGAAGTCGGCGTCCACCGAGGAACTCCTCGACGCGGTCCGCCGTACCGCCGTCGGCGACCCGGTCTTCACCCCCGGCCTCGCCGGTCTCGTCCTCGGCGAGTACCGCCGGCTGGCCTCCGAGCCCGCCCCGGCCGCGGACGCCGACCGGCCCGACGCGCCCCGGCTCACCGACCGCGAGACCGAGGTGCTGCGGCTGGTCGCCAAGGGCCTGAGCTACAAGCAGATCGCCGAACGCCTGGTCATCTCCCACCGCACGGTCCAGAACCATGTGCAGAACACCCTCGGCAAGCTCCAGCTGCACAACCGGGTGGAGCTGGTGCGCTACGCGATAGAGGCCGGCCTCGACGACGACTGAGCCGGCGACCGAGACGATCGAGACGACGACTGATCTGATCTGATCTTCGGGCGACGCGTAAACCAACCGCCCGACAATTCACCGGAATTGCCCTTCCGCGCCCATCCCTGTGTGAGCTGGATCACCATTAGCGTGAGTCCCACCAGGCAACCGCGGCGAAGGGACATTTCCATGCGGGTCGGAGTACTGACCGGAGGCGGCGACTGCCCCGGGCTCAACGCCGTCATCCGGGGCATCGTCCGCAAGGGCGTGCAGGAGTACGGCTACGACTTCGTCGGCTTCCGGGACGGCTGGCGCGGACCCCTCGAAGGCGACACCGTCCGCCTCGACATCCCCGCGGTACGCGGCATCCTGCCCCGCGGCGGCACCATCCTCGGCTCCTCGCGGACCAATCCGCTCAAGCAGGAGAACGGCATCCGCCGGATCAAGGACAACCTCGCCAAGCTGGAGGTCGACGCGCTGATCGCGATCGGCGGCGAGGACACCCTCGGCGTCGCCGCCCGGCTCACCGACGAGTACGGCGTACCCGTCGTCGGCGTGCCGAAGACCATCGACAACGACCTGTCCGCCACCGACTACACCTTCGGCTTCGACACCGCGGTCGGCATCGCCACCGAGGCAATCGACCGGCTGCACACCACCGCCGAGTCCCACATGCGGGTCCTGGTCTGCGAGGTGATGGGCCGGCACGCCGGCTGGATCGCCATCCACTCCGGGCTCGCCGGCGGCGCCAACGTCATCCTCATCCCGGAGCAGCGCTTCGACGTGGACCAGGTGTGCGCCTGGGTCACCTCCCGCTTCAAGGCGTCGTACGCCCCGATCGTGGTCGTCGCCGAGGGCGCCATGCCGAAGGACGGCGAGGCCGTCCTCAAGGACGGATCCCTGGACTCCTTCGGGCACGTCCGGCTCTCCGGGGTCGGCGAGTGGCTGGCCAAGGAGATCGAGACGCGCACCGGCAAGGAGGCCCGGACCACCGTCCTCGGGCACATCCAGCGCGGCGGCACGCCCAGCGCCTTCGACCGCTGGCTGGCCACCCGCTTCGGCCTGCACGCCGTCGACGCCGTCCGCGACGGGGACTTCGGCAAGATGGTCGCGCTGCGCGGCACCGACATCGTCCGGGTCCCGATCGCGGAGGCCACCGCGAAGCTGAAGACCGTCGACCTGAAGCTGTACGAGGAGGTCGGGGTGTTCTTCGGCTGACAGCCTGCTTCCCCCGCTCGGCCCACGCGCCGTCACGGTCACCGTGACGGCGCGCGGAGGTTCCTGAGGGGCGCGACCAGCCCCCACGGACCCGCACCCGAAACTCAGGCCTGAACGGTGCCGGTGCCGCGCAGTTGTCCTACCAACTCCCTCACCACGGCGGCCCCGTTCAGCGTGAGGACCGACTCCGGGTGGAACTGCGCCCCCGCAAAACCGGGGCCCCGGACGGCGTGCACCTCGCCGTTCTCCGCCCGGCTCACCTCGATGCCGTGCGCGGCCAGCTCCCGCGCCGCCTCGTCGTCGCAGCGGGCCACGAAGCTGTTGTAGAAACCGACCGTCTCCGGGCGCCCGAACAGGTCCACGGTCGCCTGCGCCCCCTGGTAGGGGACCTCCTTGCGGACGATGTCCAGCCCCAGCTCCGCCGCGATCAGCTCGTGCCCGAGGCAGACGCCCAGCACCCCGTCCCGGTGCTCCCGGAGCACGGTCGCGGTCAGCTCCCGCAGGAACCGCATCTTCGGATCGTCCAGGTCGGACGGGTCACCGGGCCCCGGGCCGAGCACGACCGGCCCCTCGTGCGCGAGCACGGCCGCCCGCAGCCCGGGCTCGTCGTACCGCCGGACGGTGACGTCCAGCCCGCCGGACCGCAGGACGTGCGCCAGCATCGCCGTGAACGTGTCCTCGGCGTCCACCACGAGAGCGTGCCCGGTCAGTTCCCCGGACCGCTCCTGCATCCGCAGCCAGAACGGCGCCAGTGACGCCCGCCGCCCGTCCAGCGCCGCCCGCACCCGGGGGTCGTCGGCCAGCCGGGGGCGTGCCGACTCGGAACGCGGGCGGGACGGCCGTACCCCGAGGGCCGCCAGCACTCCGGCTGCCTTCGCGTGCGTCTCCGCGACCTCGCTCACCGGGTCCGAGCCGCGCACCAGGGTGGCGCCGACGGGGACCCGCAGCCTCCCGTCCGCGTCGATGTCGGCGGTACGGATGAGGATGGGCGAGTCGAGCGTCTGGGCGCCGCCGGAGTCCCGGCCGAGCAGGGCCAGTGCCCCGGCGTAGTAACCCCGCCCGCCGACCTCGTGCCGCTCGATCACCCGGCAGGCGTTCTGCACCGGGGACCCGGTCACGGTCGCCGCGAACATGGTCTCCCTCAGGACCTCCCGCACGTCCAGCGAGGACCGGCCGCGCAGCTCGTACTCGGTGTGCGCGAGGTGCGCCATCTCCTTCAGCCGCGGCCCGACGACCACCCCGCCCATGTCGCCCACCGTGCACATCATCTTGAGCTCCTCGTCGACGACCATCGACAGCTCCTCGATCTCCTTGCCGTCGGCGAGGAAGCCGAGCAGGTGCTCGGGGGTGGGGCCCTCGGCGGGGTAGCGGTACGTGCCGCTGATCGGGTTCATGACCACCGTGCCGCCGGACATCCGCACGTGCACCTCGGGGCTCGCGCCGACCAGCGTCCGGTCCCCGGTGTGCACGACGAACGTCCAGTACGCGCCCCGCTCGCCCTCCAGGAGCCGCCGGAACAGCGCCAGCGCGTCGGCGCGCCCGAAGCCCGGGATCTCTCCCTGGTACGTCCGCCGGATCACGAAGTTCGCGCCCTCGCCCCGGCCGATCTCCTCGCGCAGCACGCGGCCGACGATCTGCGCGTACGTGTCGTCGTCGACGTCGAAGGCGCCGGATTCGACCTGGACGTCGTGGGAGGGGAGGGCGGCGAGGGCCTCGTCGAGTGGAATGTGACATACCACTGTCGGGGTCAGTACCAGCAGCGGCGTCCCGTCGTCCCGCACGTCGAACCCCCGCTCCCGGATCTGCCGGTACGGAACCAGGGCGAGCCCCTCCTCGGGCAGGTCGGCGAGCCGGTCGTGGGCGGTGACCGGGCCGACCAGGAGCTCCACCGTGCTCTCGTCGTGGCCGGGGGTGCGGCGGCGGAGCAGGGCGAAGGGGCGGTCGTCGTGGAGCAACTGGTTCAGGTCCATGGTTCCTCTGCGGTCCTTTGTCGGATGAGACAGGTGAGACAGCTGGGAGAGGAACGACCCCGGGAACGCCGAAGGCCGCCCCTCCGGGCGGCCTTCGCGAAGTCTTGCGTACGCGCAGTCAGTGGGCCGCCGGAGAAGCGGTCCACCACCAGTTCTGGATCGAATGCACGAACATGCGGCAAACCTTACCGCAGCCCACCCCCTGTCCACAGGACAATCGCTCTGTCTCACCAGTCGAGCCGGAGGAAAACATGGCGACACGACCCCGTAATGTTTACGAGGTGACCGTGAACGCTAAGACCAGCCTGAGCGCTGGCAACACCTGGCGAAACCTGCCCGCGGCGCAGCAGCCCGAGTACCCCGACCCCGAGGCTCTGCGCGCAGTCGTTGCGGAGCTGGAGTCGTATCCGCCGCTCGTCTTCGCGGGCGAGTGCGACCAGCTGCGCGCCCGGATGGCGTCCGTCGCCAAGGGAGAGGCGTTCCTCCTCCAGGGCGGCGACTGCGCCGAGGCCTTCGACGCGGTGTCCGCCGACCACATCCGCAACAAGCTCAAGACCCTCCTCCAGATGGGTGCCGTGCTGACGTACGCCGCGTCGGTGCCCGTGGTGAAGGTGGGGCGGATCGCCGGCCAGTACAGCAAGCCGCGCTCCAAGGGGACCGAGACCCGCGACGGCGTGACCCTGCCGACGTACCGCGGCGACTCGGTCAACGGCTTCGACTTCGACGAGAAGGCGCGCATCCCGGACCCCGAGCGGCTGAAGCGGATGTACAACGCGTCCGCCTCGACGCTGAACCTGGTGCGTGCCTTCACCACCGGCGGTTACGCGGACCTGCGCCAGGTGCACGCCTGGAACCAGGACTTCGTGAAGTCCTCCCCGTCGGGCCAGCGCTACGAGCAGCTCGCCCGCGAGATCGACAACGCGCTGAACTTCATGCGGGCCTGCGGCGCGGAGCCCGAGGAGTTCAAGACGGTCGAGTTCTTCTCCTCGCACGAGGCGCTGCTCCTTGACTACGAGTCCGCCCTGACCAGGGTCGACTCGCGCACCGGCAAGCTCTACGACGTCTCGGCGCACATGGTGTGGATCGGTGAGCGCACCCGGCAGCTGGACGGGGCGCACATCGAGTTCGCCTCGAAGATCCGCAACCCGATCGGCCTCAAGCTCGGCCCGACGACGACGGCCGAGGAGGCGCTGCGGTACATCGACCGCCTCGACCCGGACCGCGAGCCGGGCCGGCTGACCTTCGTCGTCCGGATGGGCGCGGACAAGGTCCGGGACAAGCTCCCGGAGCTGGTCGAGAAGGTCACCGCCTCGGGTGCCACCGTGGCCTGGGTGACCGACCCGATGCACGGCAACACCTTCGAGGCGGCCTCGGGCCACAAGACCCGCCGCTTCGACGACGTGCTCGACGAGGTCAAGGGCTTCTTCGAGGTCCACAAGGGGCTTGGCACCCACCCGGGTGGCATCCATGTCGAGCTCACCGGTGACGACGTCACCGAGTGCGTGGGCGGCGGCGACGAGATCTTCGTCGACGACCTGCACCAGCGCTACGAGACGGCCTGCGACCCCCGCCTGAACCGCAGCCAGTCCCTGGACCTGGCGTTCCTCGTCGCGGAGATGTACCGGGACCAGTAACCACCCGGACCTGCCGTGGGGCGCGGATCACATGCGATCCGCGCCCCTTCGGACTTTTGCGGGCCCGGGACGCCGGGTAAGGTTAGGTTGACCTTATCGACCCCGGCGGGAGGTGAATCCGCGTGTACGTCTGCAGCTGTTTCGGGGTGACCGAGGCGCAGGTCAAGCGGCACGCGGAGGACGGCGCCGCCACTCCTCGCCAGATAGCGTCCGCCTGCAAGGCGGGCACGGACTGCGGTTCGTGCGTCCGCCGCATCCAGGCGATCCTCGGCCGGGGCGCCTGCCCCCGCCGCGAGCTGGCCGACCAGGGGCGCCCGGTGCTCTCCGAGATCGACGGCGGGCTCGACGGGCTGGGCGAAGCCGCCTAGGTCGAGCCGCCCGGGTCAGCTCTCCGGCTGCTCGATCAACTGTGCGAGGTAGAGCGCCTCACCGAGCTTCTCCACCAGCTCCAGCTGGGTGTCGAGGTAGTCGATGTGGTGCTCCTCGTCCTTGAGGATGTCCTCGAAGATGTTCGCGGACGTGATGTCGCCCTTCTCGCGCATCACCTTGATCCCGCGCTTGAGCCGGTCGATCGCCTCCACCTCGATCTGCCGGTCGGCCTCGAACATCTCCTTCACGGTCTGCCCCACACGGACGTGGAACAGCCGCTGGTAGTTGGGCAGCCCCTCCAGGAACAGGATCCGGTCGGTGAGCACCTCGGCGTGCTTCATCTCGTCGAACGACTCGTGCCGGGTGTACTTCGCGAGCTTGTACCAGCCGAAGTTCTCCTGCATCTTCGCGTGCAGGAAGTACTGGTTGATCGCGGTGAGCTCGCCGGTGAGCTGCTCGTTGAGGAATTCGATGACCTCGGGGTCGCCCTGCATCGCAGAGGCTCCTTCCACGGACTGGGGTGTCTGCGGCGCATGATTGCACCGGCGTAGAAGATCGTCCAGTAAGTGCTGACTTAGTAAGTAAGTCCGCACTTGGTGGAAGTTGACCGATTTGATGATCGGTGAGCGGTCTGCCTGGTCAGGTGCACCGCCCGTGGTCTGTCAGGATGGAAGGCATGGGTCATCCGGTGGAGCACGCGTCTCGGGAAGCCGCGGGAGCCGAGCTTCCGCCGGGGCAGCGACTGCAGCGCGGCTGGCCGGTCACGCACTACGGCCCGGTGCCCAAGTTCCGGCCCGAGCGCTGGGAGTTCCGGGTCTTCGGCGCCACCGCCGACGGGGGCGCGCAGGTCTGGAACCACGAGCGGTTCACGGCCCTGCCCTACGCCACCGTGGTCGCCGACCTGCACTGCGTGACGAAGTTCAGCATGCTCGGCGCGGAGTGGGGCGGGATCCCGGCGCGGACCGTCCTGGAGCTGGCGCCGCCCGCCCCCGAGGTCACCCATGTGATGGTCTGGGCGGAGTACGGCTTCAGCTCCAACCTGCGCCTCGCGGACTTCGCCGCCGAGCGCACCCTCTTCGCCACCCACAAGGACGGCGAACTCCTCACCGCCGAGCACGGTTTCCCGGTCCGCCTGGTCGTCCCGCACCTGTATGCCTGGAAGGGTCCCAAGTGGGTCCGCGGTATCGAGTACATGACCGCCGACCGCCGCGGCTTCTGGGAGGAGCGCGGCTACCACAACATCGGCGACCCCTGGAAGGAGCAGCGCTACTCCTACCAGGAGGGGCCGGGAGACGGTCCGGAGCTCTGAGGTCCAGCCGCCCGGTGGTGGAGGTCCCGCCGTTCAGTGGTGGTAGCGGTGCACCACCGCGTGCCCCTTGCCCCGCCCGATCGTCCACTTGTTGACCGGCGCGGTCACCACGAACGCGAGCACGAGCGAGACGGCCAGCGAGACCCAGAACAGCGCGTCGCCCAGCTGGGCGTCCATCGCGGCCGGCCAGACCAGGATCGTGCCGTTGTCGATCAGCTCCATCACGGCGATGGAGAGGGTGTCCGCGGCCAGCGCCACCCGCAGGGCGGTGCGCAGGTCGACGCCCGCCTTCAGGACCCCGCGCATGGTGAGCGCGTAGCCGAAGAAGAACGCCAGCACGATCGCCAGCAGTGTGGTCGGCAGGTTCCCCCAGCCGAACGCCGTGCCCACGACCATGCCGAGCACCTCGCCGATCGCGCAGCCGGTGAGGCAGTGCAGGGTGGCCTGGGCGGCCATGGCCCAGGAGGCGCCGGCGGCGCCGGGTGCCTCGTGGGGTGCGTGGGGTGTGTGCGGTGCGTGCGCGTGTTCGGTGTGCTCGTGGACGGTGTGCTCGTGGTCCATGGCCGACCCCCGGTGTCAGGTGCGGATCCTTCTGTGACGCCAACATATATACCCCCCAGGGGTATTCCGGGGAAGGGTCCGGGCTCGTTCCGGTAACGGCGCGCACATTCCGTGCCCAGAGCGCTACGCTGAGATTCTTGCCTGGCGGGAGACGCGCCGGGCGGAGACGGATCCGAGGGGCCCTTGGGGTTCCGCTTGTGATCCGGTTCGGGGGCGAGCGGTCGGGGGACGACGGTGGGGCTGTTCGGAGAGCGGCATACCTTCATGGGTGGCCTCGGTTCGGGGGACCGGGAGGCACTGGCGGGACTCGGCACCCGGCACGAGTACCCGCCGTACGAGACGGTCGTCGCGGAAGGCGACCGCACCACGTTCGCGGTGGTCCTGCTCAGCGGCTGGTGCACGGTGTGGACGCCGACCGAGCGCGGTGGCCGGCTGATCCTGGCGCTGCGCCGGGCCGGCGAGGTCGTCGGCGACATGGCGGCGCTCGACGGCCGCCCGCGCAGCGCCTCGGTGAGCACCCTCGGCCAGGTGACCGGACTGGTCGTGCCCGGCGAGCGGTTCCGGCGGTTCCTCGCCTCCCGGCCGCACGCCAACGCGCTGATGATGAACCAGCTCACCGAGCGGCTGCGCAGCGCGGACCACGAGCGCCGGGCCCTGGCCTCCATGACCGTGCTGCAACGGCTCGCCGAGCGCCTGGTCGAACTGGCCGACCGCACCGGCCGGCCGGAGAACGAGGCCGTGACCATACGGCTGCCGCTCGCGCAGCACGAACTGGCCGCGTCCGTGGGCTCCACCCGCGAGGCCGTCGCCAAGGCCCTGCGCCTGTTACGGGAACAGGGCCTGGTCCGCACCGGCCCCGGCACCCTGGCCGTGGCCGACCTGGACCCGCTCCGCCTGCTCGCCGCCGGACAACCACACGGCACGGAGACCTGACAAGCACGCGTCCCGCGCTGTGTAAACGGCTACAGCGGCGACCGTCCGGCTCCGCGACCATCGCAGTCGAGGGGCCGACGGTCCGGCGGGACGGCAGGGAGGAGAGAACGATGGAGGGGGAAGCCGCGTACGGCTTCATCGTCAACGTGGACGCGCAGGGCTCGGGCCTGCTGTCCGACACCGAGAAACCCGAGATGCGGCGCAGACTCTACGACGTCACGGGCACCGCCTTCGAACAGGCGGGCATCCGCCCGCCGCGCCTCTACCAGGAGGACCGCGGCGACGGCATCCTCAGCGTGCTGGCGCCCGACGTGCCGCCCGCCCGGATCGTGGGGGAGTGGGTGGAGCAGCTCCACCAGAACCTCCGGGAGAGCAACCGGGACCTCAGGAAGCCGCTGCGGCTGCGGGTGGGACTGCACATCGGCCGGGTCACGCCCGACGCCTACGGCCGCTCCGGGCGCGCCGTCGACCTGGCCTGCCGGCTGTGCGACTGCGGCACCACGAAGGCGATCCTCGCGGCCGCGGCCGACGCGCCCCTGGTGGTGGCCGTCTCCGACCGCGTGCACGAGGACTTCGTGCTGCCCGGCGGGCGCTGGGTGGACCCCGAGCACTACCGCCGGCACGACGTGGACCTCAAGGAGGGCCGCACCACCGCCTGGTTCAGGGTCCCCGGCCGGCCCGCGCCACCCGAGCCGCCAGAGTCGGCAGAGGCGGCGGCGCCCGAGCCGGCCGAGGCGACCGCGCCGGCCGGTGCGGAAGACACGAAGGCGGGCACCCCGCCGCGGCCGCCGGCCGCCACCGACACCATGGGCCGCTTCGTCCAGAACATCCACCAGCACGGCGACGGAGAGGTCATCGCCGCCGAACGCATCGAGACCCTCAACATCGACCGCCGCGGCGGTGGCCGGTGAACGCCCAGAACCCACCGCCCCCGGGCGGCCCGAAACCGCCGCAGCAACCGCAGCCGCAGCAGAAGGCCGAGCCGGACAAGCCGCAGGGCGCCGAGCCCGGCGGCGCGCCCGAGCCGGAGAAGGCCGACGTCATCGGCGGCTCGAACGCCGACCCGCTCGGCGAGGAGGCGCTGCCCGGCGCGGCGGCCGCCGCCTCCCGGATCTACCGCTCGACCGTGAGCCAGCACGGCACCGGCACCCTCATCAGCTCCGGATCCGTCGGCACCATGAACTTCTACAGCCGGCAGGCGGCCGAACGCGTCCTCGCCGGCCCGCTCCCGGAGGACCAGCTGCGCAGACTGCGCCAGGTCTTCCAGGAACCGGCGGACTACGCCGAACACCGCGAGCAACTGCGCGACGGACGCCTCCTGGTGCTCTACGGCCAGCCCGGCACCGGCCGCGCCTACACCGCCCTGTCCCTGCTGGACGGCCTGACCGGCGGCCGGGTCTCGCGGCTCGACCCGCGCACCGACCTGGACCGACTCGACGACGACCAGATCAGCGACGGCCACGGCTACGCCCTGGAGCCGAGCGCCACCGGGTTACCGGACGAGACCGGCCTCGACCGGCTCTGCCAACTGCTCGGCGAGAAGGACGCGTACGCGGTCCTGCTGGCCGCCCCCGAACCCGGAGACGTGCTCTCCCGCAGCGGCCGCTACTACCGCGCCCACACCCCGGCCCCCCAGACCGCCGTACTCGAGGGCCACCTCGCCGTCGAACTGGCCGACAAGGCCCCCGAGCTGTACGAGCGGGCCCGGGCCACCGCCCTGGACCCCGACGTCCTGGAGGCACGCGGACTCGACGAACTGCGGCCCGCGGAGGCCGCCCACTACGCGCGGCTCCTCGCCCGGCACACCAGGGACGAACTCACCCACGACGAACTCCTCGCCGAATGCCGGAAGTTCGCCGAGAACCAGGCCGCCGAGTGGTTCGCCGGCGGGGTCCGCTCCGAGACCCCGGAGCGGCTGCGGGACGCGGCCTACCGGATCGCCGTCGCCGTCCTCGACGGAGCCTCGCTCAGCGCCGTCGCCGAGGCCGCCGAGGTGCTCGCCTGGGAACTGGCCGTCACCGTCGACCCCGAGGCCACCCCCGGCCGCCCGCTGTTCAGCGACGGCGTCGACGCCCGGCTGGTCTCCGCCCGCGCGGTCGCCGAACTCGGCACCGAGGAGGTCGGCACCGAGGAGGTCCCGGTGCGCACCGTGCGGTTCGGCGGCGAGGCCCTCGCCCCGGCCGTCCTCGGCCACCTCTGGCAGCACCGGCACAACGCGCGCGGACCCGTGCTGCGCTGGCTGGCCGGACTCTGCGAGGACGACCGGCCCCAGGTCTGGGTGCGGGCCGCGGTGGCGGCCGGCCAGCTGTGCCGCCTCGACCTCTCGCACACCGTGCACGAACTGGTCCAGTCGATGGCCCAGGCCGAGCGGGCCCGCCGCCGGCTGTTCGCCGCGACCGTCCTCGACGTGGCGCTGCGCTCCCCGGAGGTCGGCACCGCGATCCGCGCCCTGATCGGCTCCTGGGCCCGCTACGGCGACGAGCACCTGCGCTGGACTGCGGGGGCAGTGCTCGGCCGGGGCCGGGCCACCGACACCGTCCGCGAGACCCTCGACCTGCTCGGCGGGATCGGCGTCTGGGACGAGGGCAAGCTGCGATCCGGCGCGGCGGTCCAGGTCGCCCACTTCGCCGGCGCCCGCCCCGAGGCCCAGACCCTGCGCCGGATCCGCGCCTGGCTCTCCGACGCTCGCCGGCCCCAGCAGGACCTCGGCCTGCAGTCCACGGTCTACCTCGCCTCCGTCCCCGTCACCGACCTCTGGAACCAGCACGAGGACCTGGAGGGCTACGGCGACTGGCCGCTGATGCTGGCCCTGGCCGCCGTCCGGCCCGCCCTCGCGCCGGAACTCGCCGGGCTCCTGTGGACCGCGCTGCAGACCCCGCGGTCCTACGAGGCCGCGATCGAGACCCTGTCCGACTGGCTGCGCGGCTCGGCCGACCAGCCCTGGGCCGACCGGCTGGAGCGGTTCCTGCCGCTTCTCGTGCACAGCCAGGACGACCGCAACCGGCTGCTGGCCCTCATCACGGAACTCACCGAAGACCCCGATCAACCACTGAACGAACAGCAGGTCCGCCGCCTGTGGGGCGCGGCCCAGGGAGAGGGAGCGAGTACACCATGACGCACAACCAGTGGCAGCCGTGGCCGCCCCAGGACGAGGAGTTCGTCCTGCCGCACGACCTCAGAGGCCCCTTCGTCCGCGAGTTCGCCCCGCAGGCCGCCTACCGGCACCGCAACAGCCAGGTGGCGTCGGTGCTCTACTACAAGAACGGCGGGCACAGCATCATCACCGTCCGCGGCGCCGAGCACTTCAACAAGCCGCTGATGGGCAGGCCGACCTCGGTGTGCTGGATCGCGCGCGGCCAGCACCAGGTCTCCTTCCAGCTGGCCCTGCCCACCCTCGGCGACCGGGCCCAGTTCAGGGCGGGAGCGGACGTCAACTGGGAGGTCCGCGACTTCTACACCGCCGCCGAGAAGCGCGTCGTCGACGTGGAGCGGATGCTGCGCCCGTCCCTGGAAGCCCGGTTACGCGGACTCAGCCGCCGCTACAGCCTGGACTCGGCCCAGCAGGTCGACGAGGCCATCCAGGACGAGCTGGCCAGCGGCCGGTGGAACGACTTCGGTGCCGAACTGGGCCTCGCCACCCAGGTGTTCGTCCGCATCGACCTCGGACAGGCCGCCGCCGACCACCAGGCCCAGATGGTCGCGGTGGAGAAGGGCGGCGTGGTCCAGGAGGCCATGGACAACGTCACCAAGGCGCGGATCGCGGCCAACATGGACGACGCCCAGAAGCTGATCACGGCCGGCGAGACCGTCCAGTACGCCCACCTGCTCGCCTCGGACCCGGGCCGGGCGGCCGAGATCCTCGGCGTGCTCCAGCAGCAGGCCCGCGACCAGCGCCAGGGCGCCCTGGACTACCTGACCAACCTGATCAGCCAGGGCGTCGTCCAGCGCCACCAGATCGACGACCAGGTGCAGGCGCTCATCGACTACAGCCGCACGGTCTCCACCGGCGTCTTCCCGAACGGCGCGCTGCCGCAGGCCCCGACCTCGCTGCCGGTGCCGCCCATGCCCCCGATGCCGCCCGCACCTCCGCTGCTCCCGGCCGACGCGCCCCCGCCGGTTCCGCCGCTCCCGCCCGCGGACGCCATCCCCGGGCAGGGGACGGGGGTGGAGGACGACTCCAGCCCGGAGGCGCGCCGATGACCCCGGGCGACCCCGACGCCGCCGCGTACTACGTCGCCGAACGGCTGCTGGGGACCGTTCGCGAGGACCTGGGCAGGGCGGACGTGAAGGCGTCCGTCCTGCTCTCGGGCGCCGTCGCGGTACCGGCGCTGGTGCTCGGCAGGGGGGCGCCGTCCGGCACGTCGGGCGTCGCCCTGGCCTTCCTGGCGGTGGGCGGGGCACTCTGGGCGGCCGGCAGCCTGCTGCTGCTCGCGGTGATCGTGCCCCGCACCCGTACGGTCCGCTCGGCACCCGGCCCGACCTTCTACGCCGACGCCCTGCACGGCATCGACCCGGAGGCGCTGCGCCGCGCCGCCGCCGACGCCGGGGCGGACCAGGTGGGCTGGCTGCTCACCCAGCTCCAGGACGTCAGCGTGATCCTGTCGGCGAAGTACCGCTGGCTGCGCCGGTCGATGGCGCTGCTCGGCGCGGGGCTGCTGCTGGCGGCGGTGCCGCTGGCGGTGGGGTGACGCGTCCGGAGGTCCGGAGAGGGGTGTCAGCCGTCCCGGAGCCGCTTGAGGCGCTCGACGTCGGCGGCGTGCCCCTCCTTGCCGCCGGGCGTCTCGATGATCAGCGGTACGCCCGCGGTGGCGGGGTGGGTCATCAGCGCCCGGAACGGGTCCTCGCCGATGTGACCGGAGCCGATGTTCTCGTGCCGGTCCTTGTGCGCGCCGACGACGTCCTTGGAGTCGTTGGCGTGGATCAGCTTCAGCCGCCCCTCGCCGACGGTGTCCACCAGCAGGTCCAGCGTCCGGTGCATCCCGCTCGGCCCGGTCAGGTCGTGCCCGGCGGCGAAGATGTGACAGGTGTCCAGGCAGACGCCCAGCTTCGGGTGGGCGTCCAGGGCCTCGAAGTACGGGCCGAAGTCCCAGGTCCGCGAGCAGAGCGAGGCGCCCTGTCCGGCGGTGGACTCCAGGAGCAGGAACGGGTCGTCGTCGTGGGTCAGCTCGTCGAGGAGCGGCAGCAGATGCGTCCGTACCTGCTTCAGCGCCACGTCCCGGGCCCGCCCGCCGGTCGCGCTCCCGGTGTGCACGACCACCCCGAGCGCCCCGATCTCCCGGCCGCGCCGCAGCGAGTGCCGCAGCGACTCCACCGACTTCTCCACGGTCGCCTCGGTGTGCGAGCCGAAGTTGATCAGGTACGGGGCGTGCACGTACGCCGGGACCGACCCCTCCGCGCAGGCCGCGCGGAACGCCTCGTCCTGCTTCGGGCTGCCCGCCGGGGTGGCCCAGCCGCGCGGGTTGGCGACGAAGACCTGCACGGTCTCGGCCTTCAGCTCACGGGCGTACGAGAGCCCCACGGAGTGCAGACCGCCGGCCACCGGGACATGGCCGCCGACGGGGTTGCGGGAGGGCCCTGACTGCTCGCTCTTCACCCGTCCAGGGTGTCACGCCGCGGCCCGGCCCCCGTCACCGGATGGTGATCGTGATCGTCGACCCCTTGGGCGCCTGCTCCCCGGCGTCCACCGACTGCTTCTTCACGGTGTCGCCGAACAGCCCCAGCAGTCCGCGGTTCTCCTTGACCTGGAAACCGGACTGCTCCAGCAGCTTGGTCGCGTCCTCCACGGTGGCCCCGACCACGTCCGGCACCTCGACCAGCTCCGGGCCCTTGGACAGCGTCAGCGTCACGGTGTCGCCCTCGGCGGCCTGCGCGTCGCCCGCCGGGGTCTGCTGGGCGACCTGCCCCTGGTCGTACTCGGAGTTGATCTCGGTGGCGGACACCGTCACCTTCAGCCCGGCCTCCTGCAGCTCCTGCCGGGCGTCGTCCAGGTCGTCGCCGGTGACATCCGGGACGTCGACCGGGGCGCCCTTGCTGACGACGAGCGCGATCGCGGTCCCCGCGTGCCGCTTGCTTCCCGCCCCCGGATCGCTCGAAATGACCGACCCCTTGGGCACGTCCTCGCTGAACTCCCGGGTCACCATGCCCGGTGCGAGCCCGTCCGCCGTGAGCAGCAACCTGGCCCTGGCCAGCGTCCGCCCCTGCACGTCCGGCACGTTCACCGTCTCGGGGCCGTCCGAGATGGTCAGCTTCACCGAGTCGTTGCTGCGGATCCGGTGGCCGGCCGCCGGGTCGGTGCTGATCACCGTGCCCCGCTTCACCGTGTCGCTGTAGGCGTGCTCGACCGACCCGACGTCCAGCCCGGCCTCCTTCAGGCGTGCGGTGGCCTGGGTCTCGGTCTTCGACAGCAGCGGCGGGACCTTCGTGAACTGCCCGGAGTTGATGTACCAGACGCCGGCGCCCGCGCCGAGGACGATCAGTACGGCGACGACCAGCGTCAGCAGCCCGCGCCGGGACCGACGGCCCCCGCGCCGCCGGTCCGGCACCGGCGCCGCCTCGAACCGGCTGGTCCGCAGCACTGCCTCGGCCCGCTCGTCCTCCTCGTTGACGGGCAGCGGCCGGGGCACCGTCAACGACCGGGGTATGACACTGGTCCGGTCCTCGCCGATGTCGTGCGCCTGCGCCAGCGCCTGCGGCGGCACGGCGTCCAGCTGCTCGGCGCCGAGCGTGCTCCGCGCCTGCCGCAGCAGGGCGAGCAGCGCGACGGCGTCGTACGGCCGCACCCCGGGATCCCGGGCGGTCCCGCGGGCGACCAGCTCGTCCAGCTCGTAGGCGAGCCCCGGCACGACGGCGGAGGGCGCCGGCACGTCCTCGTGGAGATGCTTGTACAGGATGATCGCGGGCGAGTCCCCGTCGTGCGGCTTCTCCCCGGTGAGCATCTCGTAGAGCACGACCCCGCACGCGTACACGTCGACGCGCGGATCGGCGGCCCCGCTCTCGACCTGCTCGGGCGCGAGATAGGCCACGGTCCCGAGCACGGCCCCCGTCGTGTTGGTGGAGCTGCCCACGGACCGCACCAGCCCGAAGTCCGCGACCTTGACCCGCCCGTCGTCCCCTATCAACACGTTCTCGGGCTTCATGTCCCGGTGCACGAACCCGGCGCGGTGCGCGGCGCCCAGCGCGGCCAGCACCGGCTCCAGGATGTCCAGTGCGGCCCGCGGCTGCAGCGCGCCGCGCTCGCGCAGCACGTCACGCAGGGTGCAGCCGGCGATGTACTCCATGGCGAGATACACGTACGACCGGTCGGCCCCCTGGTCGTAGACCTGGACGACGTTCGGGTGGGCCAATCGGGCGACCGACTTGGCCTCCCGGATGAACCGCTCCACGAAGGACACGTCGGCGGCGAGCGCCGGGTGCATCACCTTCAGCGCGAGCACGCGGTCCAGCCGGACGTCCAGCGCCCGGTAGACCGTGGCCATCCCGCCGACGGCGATCCGCGCGTCGACGCGATACCGGCCGTCGAGCACCTGCCCGACGAGGGGGTCCTGAAGGGTCGTATCCACCCGCCGAGTGTACGAGCACCGGCTGACACCCCCACAGGTGAGACCGCTTTCCCCGGCGGACTGCAGCGCACCTGTGACGCTTCGCACCTGGCTGAAATATGCACCTACCCACCCGCGACCCCCGCCGGAGCCGATCCCCCCACGACCCGCGGACGCCGACGGCGCTCGGCCCCCACGGGAGAGTCCCGCTTCTCGGCAAACAGTCACGGGTGGTGCGCGGGTGGGAGAGCAGACGGGAGCGGGCCGGCGGTCAGAACGCAGGGCGCTCGGGGTCCAGCACGGCCAGGCCCTCCGCAGGAGAGGACGCCTCGGCGAGGTACCGACGCGGAATCCGCCCCGCCAGCCGGGCCAGCCGTCCCGCCTCCACCCCGGCCCGCATGGCGTGAGCCATCCGCTCGGGATCCTGCGCCCGCGTCACCGCCGACGCCAGCATCACCCCGGCACACCCCAGCTCCATCGCCAGCGCCACGTCCGACGCCGTACCGGCTCCCGCGTCCAGGATCACCGGCACGCGCGCGTGCTCGACGATCAGCTGGAAGTTGTGCGGGTTGCGGATCCCGAGCCCGGACCCGATCGGCGACCCCAGCGGCATCACCGCGGCGCACCCCACGTCCTCCAGCTTCCGGGCCAGCACGGGATCGTCGTTCGTGTACGGCAGCACCGTGAACCCGTCGTCCACCAGCGTCTCCGCCGCGTCAAGGAGCTCGACCGGATCGGGGAGCAAGGTCCGCTCGTCGGCGATGACCTCCAGCTTGATCAGCGAGGTGCCCAGCGCCTCCCGCGCCAGCCGGGCCGTCAGCACGGCCTCCCCGGCGGTGTAGCACCCCGCCGTGTTCGGCAGCACCCGGATCCCGAGCCGGTCGAGGACCGACAGCACGGAGCCCCGTACCCCCGGGTCCACCCGCCGCATCGCGACCGTGGTCAGCTCGGTCCCGGACGCGACGAGCGCCCGCTCCAGCACCTCCAGGCTGGGCGCACCCCCGGTACCCATGATCAACCGGGAGGAGAACGTCGTACCCCCGAGGACGAAGGGATCGTCGGCCACGGCGCTCAGCCTCCCTGCACGGCGGTCAGGACTTCCACGCGGTCACCGTCGGCGAGCCCGGTCGTCGCCCACTGCCCGCGCGGTACGACGGTCTCGTTGACGGCCGCGGCCACCCCGGAGGGCGCGGCGGTGAGGGACCGCACGAGCGTGTCGAGAGCGGTGCCCGGGGCGATCTCCCGGTGCTCCCCGTTGACGGAGATGGTGACGGAGATGGTCATGCGGTCTGCTCCACAAGGACGCCGGGAACGGTGCCGAATCGCCTCGGCGTGAACGGACGGGCCTCCTCCGGCGGCTCGCCGCCGGCCAGCAGCTCCGCCATCACGTCTCCGGTGACCGGCGTGAGGAGCACCCCGTTGCGGTAGTGCCCGGTGGCCAGCAGCAGCCCGTCGAGGAGGGTCGGCCCGAGCAGCGGCGCGTTGTCGGGGGAGCAGGGGCGCAGTCCGGCCCGGGTCTCGGTCAGGGGCAGCTCGGTGATCCCCGGGACCAGCTCGTGCGCGTCGCGCAGCAGCTCGTACACGCCGCCCGCGGTGACCGTCGTGTCCCAGCCGAGCTCCTCGCTGGTCGCGCCGACGACCAGCTCGCCGTTCTCCCGGGGCACCAGGTAGACGTTCCCGCCGCGCACCACGGCCCGTACGGTCCGGCTGAGGAACGGCGCGTACCGCGCGGGCACGGTCAGCCGCAGCACCTGCCCCTTCACCGGCCGCACCGGCGGCAGCACGTCGTCCGGCACGCCCGCCAGCCGCCCGCTCAGGCTGCCGCCCGCGAGCACCACCTGCCCGGCGCCCAGGGCCGCACCCGTCCGGGTGACGACTCCGGCGGCCCGCCCCCGTACCACCTCCAGGCGCTCGGCCCAGTCGCGGTGGAAGGCCACCCCGGCCCGCTCGCACGCGGCCACCAGCGCGGCCGCCAGCCGGCGCGGGTCGATCTGGTGGTCGCCGTCGACCCGCAGCCCGCCGCGCACACCCGGCGCGAGCATCGGCTCCAGGCGCCGGCACTCCCGCCCGGACAGCCATTCGGACTCCAGGCCCGACTGCTGCTGGAGGGCGTGCAGCTCGCGCAGATGGGCGCGGTCGTCGGCGTCCAGCGCGACCGCGAGCGTGCCGCAGCGCCGGTACCCGAGGTCGTGGCCGGTGAGCTCGGTCAGCTCGGCGGCGAAGCCGGGATAGCGGCGCGCGGAGGCCAGGTTGAGCCCCAGCAGGGTCTGCTCGCCGTAGTGCAGCTCGGTGACCGCGGCCAGCATCCCGGCCGCGACCTGCGCGGCCCCGCCACCGGGCGCCGGGTCGACCACGGTGACGTCGAGCCCGCGCTGAGCCGCTCGCCAGGCCGTGACCAGGCCGATGATTCCGCCCCCGATGACGAGGACGTCTGACGTACGTGAGGACATGGGCGTCCAGCCCCTCCCTTCGCCGGCATGACCCGGATCAGGTTCGTACGGTCGGAGGCCGCCAGCCTCCCTCTCAGCCCGGTGCGTCCGGGCTCCCGCGTGTGCTTCCCCGCCACCCTAGCCCGCGGAGCTCCGCCCTTGTAAGACGGCCTCGGCCGGCGCTGGGGACGATGCCTCGGACGGCGCTGTGGAACAGGTCACTCGCCACGACCGCTGACTGACTCTTTGTCAGTTGTCTATCGTTCTTGTCTATGGTGATCACGTGAGCGAGCAGACGCAGCGACGGGGCACGTCACAGACGCGGCGCGTGGTCGTCGTGGGCGCGGGGATGGCCGGGGTGCAGACCGCCGTCGCCCTGCGCGAGCGGGGGTTCACCGGAACCATCACGCTGATCGGCGCCGAGCCGCACCAGCCGTACGACCGGCCGCCGCTCTCCAAGGCCGTGCTGCTCGGCAAGTCGGAGGGCTCCGCCTTCGAGGTCGACTTCGAGGCGCTCGGCATCGAGCTGGCGCTCGGGCGCGACGCGCTGGGCGTGCGCGCCGCCGACCACGAGCTGGACACCGAGGCCGGACCGGTGCCGTACGACGTCCTGGTCCTCGCCACCGGCGCCGAGCCGATCACGCTGCCCGGCACCGAGGGCGTGCCCGGCGTCCATCTGCTGCGCACCCTGGACGACGCTGAGCGGCTGCGTCCGGTGCTCGCCCGGCAGCACGACATCGTGGTCGTCGGCGCGGGCTGGATCGGCGCCGAGTTCGCCACCGCGGCCCGCGAGGCCGGCTGCGCGGTGACGGTCGTGGAGGCCGCCGACCGCCCGCTCGCGGGAGCGCTCCCGGCCGAGGTCGCCGCGCCGATGACCGCCTGGTACGCGGACAGCGGCACCGAACTGCGCACCCACGCGCGCGTGGCCGGCGTCGAGCCCGGCGCGGTGCTGCTCGACGACGGCTCGCGGCTGCCCGCCGGCGCCGTCGTGGTCGGCATCGGCGCCCGTCCCGCCACCGCCTGGCTGACCGGCTCCGGCATCGAGCTGGGCACCCGCGGCGACGTGCTGGCCGACGACCGTCTGCGCACCAGCGCCCCGGACGTCTACGCGGTCGGCGACTGCGCCTCCTTCCCGTCCGGCCGCTACGGCGAGCGCCTGCTGGTCCACCACTGGGACAACGCCCTCCAGGGCCCGCGCACGGTCGCCGCCAACATCCTCGGCGAGTCCGACGCGGTCTACGATCCGGTCCCGTACTTCTGGTCGGAACAGTTCGGCCGCTTCGTCCAGTACGCGGGCCACCACGCCGCCGCCGACCGCCTGGTGTGGCGCGGCGACCCGTCGGGCCCGTCCTGGAGCGTCTGCTGGCTCCGCGAGGACCGCCTGGTCGCTCTCCTGGCGGTAGGCCGCCCACGCGACCTGGCCCAGGGCCGCCGCCTGATCGAGGCGGGCCGCCAGATGGACCCGGAGGCCCTGTCCGACCCGGGCAATCCGCTCAAGAACGCCACGACTGGTTGAAAGCGCCCTGAGGGAAACGCGCCCCAAAGGGGCGCGGGGAACTGCGCGACCAGCCCCCACGGCGCCGCACCCGAACAACCACCCATCGCGGCCCACCCGCCAGAACGCCTACCCTTGTTCCGTGACCGAGATTGACACCAAGACCGATGCTCTCGTCCCCGCCTGGCTCACCCTCCCCGACATCGCAGAGATGATGGACGTCGAGGTGACGCGCGTGCGGCAACTGGTCAAGGAGGGCCAGCTCATCGCCGTCCGCCGCGGTGAGAACAAGGCACTGCACGTCCCCGCCGCCTTCATCGACGGTGACAAGGTCGTCAAGGGCCTGACCGGTACCCTGACGCTCCTGCGGGACGACGGCTTCACGGACGAAGAGATGCTGGAGTGGCTCTTCACTCCCGACGAGACCCTGCCGGGCACCCCCGCACAGGCGCTCAGCGAGAATCGCGGCACGGAGGTGAAGCGTCGCGCCCAGGCGCTCGCCGTCTGAGGCAACCAGTACCGAATCGACGGGGGACACCGATGACCGACACCGCCCGCGCCCAGCTGGCCGACGCCCGGCTCTACCTGTGCACGGACGCCCGTAAGGAGCAGGGCGACCTCGCGGAGTTCCTGGACGCGGTCCTGGCGGGCGGTGTCGACGTCGTGCAACTGCGCGACAAGGGCATGGAGGCCGCCGAGGAGCTGGAGCACCTCGCGGTGTTCGCCGACGCCTGCGCCCGGCACGGCAAGCTGCTCGCGGTCAACGACCGCGCCGACGTGGCCCACGCGGCCGGCGCCGACGTGCTCCACCTCGGCCAGGGCGACCTGCCGGTCCCGGCGGCCCGCGCGATCCTCGGCCCGGACGTCCTGATCGGCCGTTCCACGCACGCCGAGTCCGAGGCCGCCGCGGCCGCCGTCCAGGACGGCGTGGACTACTTCTGCACCGGCCCCTGTTGGCCCACCCCCACCAAGCCCGGCCGCCCCGCGCCCGGCCTCGGCCTGGTGCGGTACACCGCCGCGCTCGGCACCGACCGCCCCTGGTTCGCCATCGGCGGCATCGACCTCGGCAATCTCGACCAGGTGCTGGACGCGGGGGCCCGTCGCGTGGTCGTGGTCCGCGCGCTCACCGCGGCCGACGACCCGGGCGCGGCGGCGGCCGAGTTCGCCAAGCGGCTGCGGTCGGCGTAACCGTCTGCCTGTCAGGCTCCCCGCTCGTCCGGCTGTCCGGAAACTTGTCCAGTATCCGGACGCGAGCTCGACAATTCGGGCAAATATCCCGAGTTCGGTTGGGTGACCGTCCGCCCCTGGCTAACCTGCGGGTATGGCCCTCGGAACCGCATCGACCAGGACTGACCGCGCGCGCACCGTGCGCGACATGCTCGCCACCGGCAAGACCACGTACTCGTTCGAGTTCTCGGCGCCGAAGACCCCCAAGGGTGAGCGGAACCTGTGGAGCGCGCTCCGGAGGGTCGAGGCGGTCGCCCCCGACTTCGTCTCCGTCACCTACGGCGCCGGCGGTTCCACCCGCGCGGGCACGGTCAAGGAGACCGAGCAGATCGTCGCCGACACCACGCTCACCCCGGTCGCCCACCTCACCGCGGTCGACCACTCGCTGGCCGAACTGCGCAACATCATCGGCCAGTACGCGGACGCCGGGATCCGCAACATGCTCGCGGTGCGCGGCGACCCGCCCGGCGACCCGATGGGCGACTGGGTGGCGCACCCGCAGGGCCTGACCTACGCGGCCGAACTCGTCCGGCTCATCAAGGAGTCGGGAGACTTCTGCGTGGGCGTCGCCGCCTTCCCGGAGATGCACCCGCGCTCCAGTGACTGGGACACCGACGTCCGGCACTTCGTCGACAAGTGCCGCGCGGGCGCCGACTACGCCATCACGCAGATGTTCTTCCAGGCCGAGTCGTACCTTCGCCTTCGTGACCGGGTCGTCGCGGCCGGCTGCGAGACCCCGGTCATTCCGGAAATCCTGCCTGTCACCAGTGTGAAGATGCTGGAACGGCTGCCCAAACTCAGCAACGCCGCGTTCCCGGACGCCCTGAAAGAGCGGATCCTCACAGCCAAAGACGATCCGGCGGCGGTACGCTCCATCGGTATCGAATACGCCACGGAGTTCTGCGCCCGGCTGCTGGCCGAGGGAGTGCCAGGACTGCACTTCATCACGCTCAACAGCTCCACGGCCACGCTGGAAATCTACGAGAACCTGGGCCTGCACCATCCCCCGCGGGCCTAGACCGGCCGCACCGGAGTACGACACACTGCGTAGCGGTCACAGGAGGAGGGGCGTACATGGGCTGGACGGTCCTCTACGTAGCGTTCGGCATCGTCGCGCTGTGGTTGCTCGGCGAGGTACTGCTGCAGTACAAGGCGCGGCTGCGCTGGCGGCTGCTCGCCTTCGTCGGCTTCCTCGGGGTCGTCTTCGGCGTCCTGATCCCGTCGGTCATCGTGATCGGTGTGGGTGCGATCGCGTTCGCGGTCGGCCAGACGTACGTCACGCTGTCGTTCCGCCGCGGCTTCGAGGCCGGCTGGGCGGTCAAGCGCCCCGGCACGGACGGTGACGGCGGCCTGACCAAGCGCCGCCGCGGCGAGCCGGACGAGGACCCGGGCCTGGAGGCCACCGACCCGGACGCGGCCGACGCCGCCTACGCCGAGCAGCAGGGCGCCTACGCCACGGGCAGTATGCCGTCCTACGGCGGTGACGACTACGAGCGTGACGACGTCTTCACCCCGGCGGCCCGCACCATGGAGCCCGGCGCGGCCGAGTCCACCGCGGTGTACGAGCCGCAGCCGATGCCCGAGGACACCGGCTCCTACGGCGTCTACCGCGACTCCGGCTACGCCGCCACCGGCGACCAGCAGGCCGCCTACGCGACCGCCGGCCAGGACCAGGCCTACGCCGCCCAGGGCACCGACCAGAACTACGCCTACGACTACTCCGGCTACGGCCAGCAGCAGTACGGCTACGACACGGGCGCCCAGCAGCAGTACGCGAACTACTCCGACCCGTACATCGGCAACAACCAGACCTACGGCGGCGCCGGGTACGACCAGTCGTCGTACGGCACCCAGCAGTACGACCAGCAGGGCTACGCCCAGGGCCAGTACGACAACGGCACCGGCGGCTACGGCGAGACCCCTGCGGGCGGTGTCTGGGTCCCGCAGCAGCGCGGCGACGAGACCTACGGTGGCGAACTCCCGCAGGAGCAGCAGTACCCCTACCAGGGCCAGGGCCAGGGCCAGGGCCAGGGCGACGGGCAGGGGCAGCAGCAGGGCCAGCAGGGCAACGGGTACGACGAGCAGCAGTACCGTTTCTGAGGCGCTCCCGCTCCCGGAGCACCCGGCTCACTGCGAGCCGCGGAACTCCGGTCCCTCCACGATCAGTCCCGCCACCAGCGCGCCCGACATGCCCGCGTGCGGCAGCCCGCCGCCGGGGTGCGACCAGCCGCCCACCCGGTAAAGGCCCGGCAGCCGGGTGGAGTTGGCCGGGTGCAGGAAACGGCCCCGGCCGGCGGCGAGGGCGGGAGCGGAGATCCCCCCGGACCCGGCGGTCTCCGTGCCCGGTTCCGGCTGCCGTGTCTCGTGCCAGAGCAGGCGCTCCCGCAGCCCCGGGACGGCGGCCTCGGCGGCTTCCAGGAGGAAGTCCGTGCAGGCCCGGGCGGTGCTCTCCCGCTCCCAGCCGGCCTCGGCCGACAGCACCGCGGACAGCACCACGGACTCGTGGCCGTCGTCCGGTCTGAGCGCAGGGTCGTCGGGGCGCAGCACCGTCACGGTGGGGCGCACCGGCAGGTCGCCGCCGGGCGAGGCCAGCAGGTCCAGCTCGGTCTCCTCGTCCGGGGCGTGCACGACCGTGCGGTGCGCGGCACCGGCCTCGGGCCCGCCACGCAGCGCGAGCAGCACGGTGAAGCGGCCCGGACGAGGAGACCGCAGGTCGGCCCGGACATCGCCGTCGGCGTCCAGCGGGCACCCCGTGCGCCGGGTGAGGGCGTCTAGCCGCACCGGATCCACCCCGGCCACCACCTGGTCCACGTCGATCACACCGCCGTCGGCCAGCTCCACCCCCGCCGCGCGGCCGTCCTTCGCCAGCACCGCCGTGACCTCGGCGCCGAACACGAACTCCACTCTCCGGCGCACGCACCGCTCGTACACCGCACGCGCCAACTCCCTGGTGCCACCGCGCACATACCAGGTCCCGAAGGCATGCTCCAGATACGGCAGCACGGCCGCGCTCGCCGGCGTGTCCCGGGGGTTGAGGCCATGGGCGAGCGCGTGGCTGTTCAGGAGGGCGGCGAGCCGCTCGTCGCGCAGCTCCCAGGCGCCGATCTCGGCGAGCGTGGCCGCCCGGCGGGTGCGCAGCAGCTTCTTGTGCGGCACCGACGGATACGGCTCGCGCTCGGCCAGCACCTGCCAGTTCGGCCACAGCGGCTCCTCCAGGAGGGGGCGCCGGGTGCGGTCCCAGGCCTCCCGGGCCCGCACCAGGAAGTCGCCCCAGCGCTGCCCGGCGCCGGCCCCGAGCGCCTCGTCCAGGGCGGTCACGACGCCCGCGCGGGACGCGTTCGGCAGGGACACCTCGGTGCCGTCGGCGAAGACGTGCCGGGCCGACGGGTCCACCTGGACCAGCTCGACGCAGTCCTCCAGCGGCTCCTTGCCGGTCTTGACGAACAGGTCGCGGTACACGGCGGGCAGCGTCAGCAGCCCCGGTCCGGTGTCGAAGGCGAACCCGTCCCGCTCGAACCGGCCCACCCCGCCGCCGTACGTGTCCGTCCGCTCGTACACCGTCACCCGGTGGCCCGCCACGGCCAGCCGGGCGGCCGCCGCCATGGCGCCCATCCCGGCGCCGATCACCGCAATCCGTCCCATGCCCGCGACTTTATCGACCGCCACTGACAGCCCGGTCCGGCGAGTCCGGTCCGGCGGGCTGTCAGCCGGGCGGCGGTCCCACCTGCGCCGCGAGCCGCCGTTCCTCCCGGCGCTGGGCGCGGCGGCGCCAGAACCGCCGGATCCGGGAGATCAGGAACACCAGCACGATCAGACCGGTGGCCAGCAGCACACCCGCGATGATCGCCGCCGGGAGCGGATGGAACATCGCGAACGTCACGATCCCGGCGACCCCGAGATCCTCCGCCAGGCTCACCGCGATGTTGCTGAACGGCTCCGGCGAGGTGTTGATCGCCATCCGGGTACCGGCCTTCACGGTGTGGCTGGCGAGGGCCGTGGAACCGCCGACCAGCCCGGCCGCCACGTCCGAGAGCGAGCCGCTGTGCCCGGCGAGCAGCGCCCCGACCCAGGCGCCCGCCACCGGCCGGATCACCGTGTGCGCGGAGTCCCACACCGAGTCGACGTACGGGATCTTGTCGGCGACAGCCTCGCACAGGAACAGCACGCCCGCGACGATCAGCACCTCGGGGCGCTGCAGCGTCTCGGGGACGTCGTCGCTCAGGCCCGTCGCGCCGAAGAGGCCGAGCAGCAGCACCACCGCATAGGCGTTGATTCCGCTGGCCCAGCCGCTGGTGAAGACCAAGGGGAGTACCGACACGGACGCGATCGTAACCAGTCGGCGGCCGCACGTCCTGGGCCTGCGTGCGCACACCTGAGTACGTGTACCTAGGGGACGAGTTGAGTACGCGCGCGGATGGGCCGCGACCTGCGTGAACGGGAGAGTGGAGACACGGAAAGGGGCGCGAGGTCCGGTACCGCCGACACGGGGCGGCGGAACGGCGCCGGCGCCCTCGACCGCTCCTTCCGCCGATTCGCGTCGGCGGAAGCGAGACACGGGGGAGAGGGGACCCGGGGGAACAGCGGGAAACCGGGGGAACACGGGGGAACACGGGGGAGTACGGAAGGCGCCGGTCCGACGGCGGCCCGCGGGGGACGCGGCCGCCACGGACCGGCGCTTTCGTCCGTGCACGCGCGCGTGCGGCCTTCTCGCGGCCACGCGCGCGTGCCGGTCCCGATTCCGGTCCCGGAAGGGCTCAGCCCTTCCCGCTCACCCGCCCCTGCAGCAGCCGGGACAGCGCCGCGTGGACGTCGTCCAGGGAGCGCTCCGGCTGGAAGGACTTCCAGTCCAGCGCCGCCACCAGCACCATCCCGACCAGCGCGGCCGCCGTCAGCTGCACATCGATCTCGTCGCTGAACTCGCCGCCCTCCACGCCCTCGCGCAGCACACCCTCGACGACCGCGACGGCCTGCTGCCTGACCACCATCAGCGTCGACTGCCAGGCCCGGTTGGTGCGCCACAGCTCCGCCACGTAGAGCTGGGTGAAGGCCGGATAGCGGTCGATGAAGACGAGACCCGCGCGGACCATCGCGTCCAGGGCGTCGACCTTGCTGCCGCCCTCCCGCGCGGTCTGCTCGGCGGCGTCCCGCAGGGATGCCGTGAGCAGGCCCACGCCGTGCCGCAGCAGCTCCTCGAAGAGGACCGACTTGCTCGCGAAGTTGTAGTAGACGGTGCCCTTCGCGACGCCGGCCCGCTCGGCGATCTCGTCCACCGTGGTGGCCGAGAAGCCCTGCTCGGCGATGAGCGTGACGGCGGCTTCGTAGAGCTTCTGCCGGGTGGCCTCACGGCGTGTGCTGCCGCCCGTGGTGCTGCTGCTTTCCATGGTCCCGATTCTCACAGCAACGGAGGGCTCCGCGGGTACGGAAGAGGAGGTCATGGAGGAGGTCATGGTGGCCTCACAGACTCAGCTCGGGATGCAGGCGGTCCAGCGTCCACACCTGGCGGCGCCGGGCCGACACCGCGGTGAGCGCCAGGGCACCCGCCGTGAACGCCACCAGGACGGCGCAGGCCTGCCACACCGGTCCGAGGCCGCCGCCCGTGATCAGCCGGCGCAGCGCCGCCACGACATAGCTCATCGGCAGGAACGGGTGGATCGCGTCGAAGAAGCCCGGGCTGGTCTGCACGGGATACGTGCCGCCCGCCGACGTCAGCTGGAGCATCAGCAGGGCGAGGACCAGGATCCGCCCCGCCGCTCCGAAGCGCGCGTTCAGCCACTGCACGATCGCCGCGAAGCAGGCCGCCACCAGGAACAGGAACCCGACCGTCCCGGCCGCGTGGACCATCTGGAGCCCGATCGCCCAGTGCAGTACGGCCATCAGGGCGGCCGTCTGCAGCACGCCGACCGCGACCACCGGCAGCCAGCCCGCCAGCGCGATCCGCCAGGCCGCCGAACCGGCCGCCAGGGCACGCCGGTTGAGCGGCTGGATCAGCATGTAGGCCACCATCGCGCCGACCCACAGGGACAGCGGGATGAAGTACGGGGCGAACCCGGTGCCGTAGTTGGGCGCCTTGTGCAGGTCCTGCGAGGCGAGCTGGACCGGGTCGGACATCACCCCGGTGCGCTGATCACGGTCCTGCTCGTCGTAGTCGGGGATCTTCGCCGCGCCGTCGTGCAGGCCGCCGGCGAGCGTGCTGGAGCCGTCGGCGAGCTTGTACATCCCGCCGCTGAGGTCGTAGGCGCCGGTCTTCAGCCTGCCGATGCCCGCGTCGAGGCTCGTGGCGCCGGTGGTGGCCGTACCGAGCCCGGTGTGCAGCTTCGCGGCGCCCGCAGCCACCCGGGCCGCGCCCTCGTTCAGCTTGTCGATCTTCGCGACGGCGTCGGCGACGTCCTCGGAGAGGCGCGGGGCGCGGTCGGCGAGGGCCTGCGCCTGGGTCTGGAGCGTCCCGAGGTTCGCGTCGAGCGTCTTGAGGTCGCCGTTCTGGTCGGCGATCAGCGTGTTCAGGTCGTCGGCGACCGCGGCCACGTCGTCGGCCGCGTCCCCGGCCTTCTTCAGGTCGGGGCAGACCGGGTCCGTCAGCGGCTCCGCCGAGCAGCGCGCCGCATAGACCTCGTCCAGCGTGCCGGCGGCGGCGTGGGCGGTCTTCGCGGCGGCCGGAGCGGTCTTCACCAGGACGCCCAGGTTGTCCCGGACCGTCTGGGCCGAGTCGGCGACCAACCGCGCCGTGTCACCGATGGTCTTCTCGTTCTTCGCCAGGTACGGGCCGACCTCGGCGTAGACCCCGTCGACCTGGTCCGCCAGGGTCTGGGTGCCGTCCGCGACCTGCTGGGAGCCCTCCGCCAGCGTCCCGGCGCCCGTGTCGAGCTTCTTGATCCCCTTGGCGAGTTTGCCGCTGCCGGTCTTGGCGTCCTTCAGACCGTCCGCGAGGTCCTTGGACCCCTTCTCGGCCTTCCCGATGCCACCGGTGAGCGTGTCGGCGCCCTCGGCGGCCTTCACTGTCTGCCCGTGGATGTCGGCGAACGAGATGAAGATCCGGTCCAGGAACGACCGGGACGCCTTGGTGGACGCGGCCGAGCGCACCTCGTTGAAGACCGTGCGCGAGATCTGCCCGACGATGTAGTTGTTCGCGTCGTTCGTACGCACCTGGAGCGCGCCGGTCTCCGGGGTGTCACCCGCGCTGGAGGCGATGCGCGCGCTGAAGTCGGCGGGCATGGTCAGCGACAGGTAGTACGTGCCGTTCTCGACGCCCCGGCGCGCCTCGGCGGCGCTCACCTCGTGCCAGTCGAAGGTCCTGCTGTCCTTGAGCCCGGCGACGATGTCGTCGCCCGCGGTGAGCCGCTCGCCGCTCGCCGTCGCCCCCTTGTCGTCGTTCACGAGTGCCACGGGAACGCGGTCGAGGCGGCCGTACGGATCCCAGAACGACCACAGGTACAGCGCGCCGTACAGCAGCGGCAGCACCAGCAGGGCCACCAGGGCCGCGCGCGGCAGCCTGCCCCGCCCGAAGCGCCTGAGCTCAAGCGCGGCCAGTCGCGGCGAGCGCATCGCTGGCCTCCTTCTTCTCCGTGGCCTCCGCGGCCGTCCCGTTCTCGGTGGCCTCCGTGGCCGTCCCGGCTTCGACGGGTTCCGTGGTCCCGGTGCGCACGACGACGGCCCCCGCCATCGCCTGGCCGCACACCGCCACGACCGTCGTCCCGGCCTCCGCGATCGACGCCAACAGCGCCCGCACCTCGGCCCGTTCGGACTCCGACAGCTTCAGGTCCGCGTCGTCCACGGCCAGCAGCCGCGGCCTTCCGACCAGCGCCAGCGCCACGGACAGCCGCAGCGCCTCGATCCGCTCCAGGTCCCGTACGGCGGTCCGGGCGCCCTTCGGCAGTGACTCCAGGTCGAGCCCGGCGGCGGCCAGGGCGTCGTCGACGCGCTGCTGTGCCCGCGCCCCGCTCCCCCACTCTCGGCTTCGCTCGAGCGGGGGGACCCCCATGGCGCGCGGGCGCAGCAGCGCGCGCAGGGAGTCGCCGAACCGGCGCTGCAGCAGGGCCCGTTCGCGCAGGTGCTCGCCGACGGTCAGGGCGGGTTCGAGGTCGGTGACCCCGGCCACGTTGGCCACCGCGCTGATCCGCCGCGCCGCCGCGAGCTGTCTGGGCAGCCGGGCCTCGCCGACGGTCGCGATGCCCTCGGTGGTCCTCATCCGGCCGGTGAGCGCGAGCAGCAGACAGGTGCGGCCGGAGCCGGACGGGCCCTCCACCGCGATCAGCGCGCCGGGCCCGGCGTCCAGGGAGATCCCCCGGAACGCCCAGCCGCGCGGCCCCTTGAGCCCGAGGCCCTCGGCCGTGACAGGTACGCCGTGCACAGGTTCCCCCCTGTGGCGTTGTTTTTGAACTGACTGGTCAGTGCAAAAACTACTCCGAACCTACGATCGAAGCAAAAGTCCAGGTCAGAACGGATTGTCAGTGCCGTACCTCACGATGGGCACATACGGCACCCCGTGTGAGGGCGCCGTCACTCAGACGACAGGAGGTTCGTCATGGCCAACTCGTCAGCGGCCGCCGCCCACCGGCGCCGCGCCACCGGCCCTGCCCCCTCACTGACCGGCCCGGCGAGCGACGTGCACCCCGTGCTCCGCCGGGCCACGGCCCCGCCCGCCGCCCTCGACCTGCTCACCCAGGCCCGCGCCGCCCTCGACGAGGCCGAACTGCTCGACACCCCCAACGAGCGCTACGCGACCGCCCACCTGGCCGCCCTGCGCACCGCGGCCGCCGTGCTCGCCGCCCGCGCCCGCCCCGAGACCTCGCCCCGGCGCCGGGCCCGGATCCGCAGCGCCTGGGAGGTGCTCCCCGAGGTCGCTCCCGAGCTCACCGAGTGGAGCGCCCTCTTCGCCTCCGGCGCCGGCCGCCGGGCCCGCGCCGAGGCCGGCATCCAGGGCGCGGCCAGTCGCCGGGACGCCGACGACCTCATACGCGACGTGGCGATGTTTCTCCGCATCGTCGAGCGGATGCTCGTCCTCCAGCCGGTGCTGCCACAGGCGCGACGGGAGGACGCGGAGCGGCCGGCCGGCGCTCGGGGGAGGGAACTGCCCGACGCGGGATGACCGGTACGGGATGACCGGTACGGGAGCCGCCGACGCGGGACGACCGGGCGAGGCGGCGGAGGCAATAGGGGACGAGGCGGCGGAGGCAATAGGGTGGAGAGCGCCTGAAGCCTTCCTTCCTCCCGCACCTCGGGCCGGGGAGGCACCGAGTTCGCGCCGCCGGGCAACAGGCGGTGCCGCGCCGAGGAGTCAACTGCCGTGCCGGACCCCACTCGACCCCGCGCCTCTCTCCGTACCGCCGTGGTCTGGGAGGTCCTCCAGGACGCCCTCGACCGCCGGGTCAAGGCCACCGGCCGGGACGCGCTGGACGTCCTGGACACCGGCGGCGGCAGCGGCAACTTCGCCGTCCCCCTGGCCCGTCTCGGCCACCGCGTCACCGTCGTCGACCCCAGCCCCAACGCGCTGTTCGCGTTGGAGCGCCGCGCCGCCGAGGCCGGCGTGGCCGACCGGGTCAAGGGCGTCCAGGGCGACGTCCTCGGCCTGTTCGACGTGGTCGAGCGCGGCGGCCACGACGTGGTGCTGTGCCACGGTGTCCTGGAGTACGTCGACGACCCGGCCGAGGGCGTGCGCAACACGGTGGCCGCGCTGCGCTCCGAGGGCGTCCTCAGCCTGCTCGCCGCCGGGCTCGGCGGGGCCGTGGTCGCCCGCGCCCTCGCCGGCCACTTCAAGGAGGCCAAGCAGGCCCTGGAGGATCCCGACGGCCGCTGGGGCAGCGGCGACCCGATGCCCCGCCGGTTCACCGCCGACCAGCTCACCGCCCTGGTCGAGGGCGCGGGCCTGGCCGTCGCCGCCGTGCACGGCGTGCGGGTCTTCGCCGACCTGGTCCCCGGCGTCCTGGTGGACACCGAGCCCGGCGCCCTCGACGCCCTGCTCAAGCTGGAGGCCGCCGCGGCGGAACTCCCCGCCTTCCACGCCGTCGCGACCCAGTTGCATGTGCTCGGCGAGACACCGGGTGCCACCGAGGTCTGAGATTCTCCTGGGACGAGCCCGCTGATCAGGGGCTCGGCAGCGGATGGAGTACGCCACAGGCCCCCCGATCGAGGGGTTTGCGCCGTATGATCGAGGGAGATCGCCCGGCATGACGGGTCGGCCGCTGGGGAATGGAAGCCTCAGCGAGCCAGAACCGTCATGGCGGTTTCCGGTTGGCCAATTGGCCTAGAGGGGCGGGTTTCACGGGGGCGATTCCCTGCCTATCCTGAAGGGACCCCCCGGGTCGCCCCGGCGACTGCACGATGAGGAGGACGCCGTGCCGCTCTCGGAGCACGAGCAGCGAATGCTTGAGCAGATGGAGCGAGCGCTGTACGCCGAAGACCCCAAGTTCGCGACAGCGCTTGAGGGAAACGGGCTGCGGACGTTCACCCGGCGCCGGGTCTACCAGGCGGTCGCAGGCTTCCTCGTGGGTATCGCTCTCCTCATGGCCGGAATGGTCGCACAGCAGATCTGGGTCAGCGTGGTGGGCTTCCTCGTCATGCTGGGCTGCGCGGTCCTCGCCGTCACCGGCTGGCGCAAGGCCCCCAAGCCCGGCGAGCAGCCCGCGGCAGGGCCGCAGGCCCGCCGCCAGGGTCGGCCGAAACGTTCGATGATGGACCGCATCGAGGAGCGCTGGCAGCGCCGGCGAGACGAACAGGGCCACTGAGGCTTCGCCTCGCTGGCCGACAGAGCGTGACTGAGGGGTGGCCGCCCCCCGGCGGGCCCCCCCCACTCGGGGGGAAACCAAGCAGCGGGGCCGGTGCCCCAGCGGGGCGGGGGGGGGGGGGGGCGCCCGGCGCGGGGTGGGGTGGGCGCCGGCCGCCGCGGCCCCGCGCCCCACCCGGGGCGGGGCCCCGGGCGGCAGCCGGGCCGCGCGACTACTTGGCCAGGAACGCCAGC
>NZ_JBHXMA010000041.1:88035-104653 GCF_042721035.1 Streptomyces sp. NPDC058464 | reverse complement strand
GTCCCCCGTCCCCCGTCCCCCGTCCCCCGTCCCCCGTCCCCCGTCCCCCGTCCCCCGTCCCCCGTCCCCCGTCCCCCGTCCCCCTTCCCCCTCCGCTCCGGGACCCGGAGACCCGGCCGAGGGTCCGCATGGCATGTGCCAACTCTGACTGGTACCTGCTAATCTTTCTTTGCATGTACCGGGTGTTGCTATGAAAGCGCCTCTCCCGAGCGGCGACGAGCTGGTGCTGACGCTGGCGACGCTGGCCAACCCGCACCGTCTGCGGGTGGTGGCGATTCTGGCCGGTGGGCGGAAGTACGTGAGCCAGTTGGCTCGGGACATGGGGATCAGCCGTGCGCTTCTCCAGGTCCACCTGAAGAAGCTGGAGGCCGCGGGACTGGTGTCGGCGCAGCTGGAGATCTCACCTGATGGGAAAGCGATGAAGTTCTACGAGGTGACGCGGTTCTCGGTGCACCTGACACCGGAGGCGATCGCGGCCGCGGTGCCGGAGCCGACCGGTGTCGACACGACCCGCGAGGACGGGGAGGGGACTGTCCGATGAAGGCCACCGACTATCAGACCGGTACCGACTGGCAGGAAGTGTTCGGCGTCATAGGCGTCTTCCTGCTGATCACCGTGGTGCTCACGGTGATCATCTGGCAGTTCGGCGCGAACTGGCGCGCGAAGGCCGTGCTGGCCCGTGAAGAGGAGTACCGCAAGCTGGCCGAGCAGTCGCTCGCGGCCCAGCAGGAGACGGAACGCCGGCTGGCGGACATCGACGGCCGCATGGCGTCGTTGGAGCGGATCCTCAAAGAAGTCGAGTAGACGCATGACTGGGCCGCCGAGCTGCAACTCGGCGACCCAGTGTTCGGAAGGCATGTCCCTCGCCGCTGGGCGAGTTTTCCCTGGATACGCTCCTCCACGTGTAAGGAGAGCAGCTCATGCTGCGCACAGGCAAGTCGGACCGCGGGCTGCCCGCGGGAGAAGAGAGGCCGGACGGACCGCGGGCCCTGGAGCCGGTGGGACCCGCTCGTGGGGTCGTGGAGTCCGTCGCCGGATGGTCGGTCCGGCACAAGGGCCTCGCCATCGCGGGCTGGCTCGCGCTGGTGATCGTCGCCGTCCTCTCCAGCGCGCTGATCGGCGGCTCCGACGCCCGGTCCACCGATCCCGGTGAGGCGGGCCGGGCCCAGCAGATCGTGCGCACCGAGGACAGCGGTGACTCGATCCGCGAGAACGTGCTGTTCCGGTCGCGCGAGGCCGACGGTCCCAGGTTCACCGAGAGCAGCCAACTGCAGAACGCCGCCGCGGACTTGGTGTCCAAGCTGCGCAGCGCGGACGCGGGGGTACGGGACATCGGCTCGCCGCTCGGCGCCGACGGCGGGCGATGGCTGTCCGGCGACGGCCGGTCGGGCCTGGTGACCTTCGAACTCGGCGGCCCGCTGGAGAAGCAGAAGGAGTACTACGCCAAGGTCGTCAGCCTGCTGAAGGAGGTGCAGGACGGCAACCCGGACCTGCGGATCGTGCCGGCCGGCGACCGCAGCCTGAACGCCGTGGTCGACGACGCGATCAAGGACGACTTCAAGAAGTCCGAGGTCACCTCGCTGCCCCTCACCCTGGTGATCCTGCTCGTCGTCTTCGGCTCGCTGATCGCCGCCGGTGTTCCCCTCCTGCTCTCGGCGACCGCGGTGATCGGCACGTTCGGACTGCTGCGGACCGTCGGGCACTTCGTGCCGGTCAACAGCGCCGCCTCCGCCATCGTGCTGCTCGTCGGCATGGCGGTCGGCATCGACTACTCGCTGTTCTGTCTGCGCAGGGAGCGGGAGGAACGGCTGGCGGGACGTGACACCCGGGACGCGCTCGCGATCACGGCCCGCACCTCGGGCCGCGCCGTGGTGGTCTCCGGCCTCACCGTGATGGTGTGCGTGCTCGGCCTGCTGTTCTCCGGACTCGATGTCTTCAAGGGCCTCACCGCCGGCACCGTGATCGTCGTGGGCATGGCGGTGCTCGGCTCCGTCACCGTGCTGCCCGCGACGCTCGCCGCCCTGGGGCACCGGATCGACAGGGCCCGCATCCCCTGGCTGGGCCGGCGCAGGACCGTGGCGCGCGAGTCGCGCGTCTGGTCCGCGGTGGCCCGCACCGTGGTGCGGCGCCCCGCCCTGACGGGCGGCGTCGCCGCCCTGGCCCTGCTGCTCGTGGCGCTGCCCGCGTTCGGGATGCGGCTCCAGGACCCGGCCACGACCGACAGCCTGCCGCGCAGCGTCGCAAAGGTGGACGCCGCGGTACGCATGAACGACGCGTTCCCGGGTGCCGCGAGCCCGGCCCGGGTGGCGATCGCCGCCGACGACGGATCGAGCGCCGACACCCCCGCCCTGCGCACGGCCGTCGACGCCCTGCACCAGGAGGCCGCCACGGCCGGCAGCGGCATCGCCGAGCCGATCACCTGGGTCTCCGTCGGCGACGTGGTCGTGGTGCGCGTACCGCTCGTCGGCAAGGGCACCGACGACACGTCCAACGCGTCCCTGGAGAAGCTGAGGAACACGGTGCTGCCCGCCACCCTCGGCAAGGTGCAGGGCATCGACTACGCGGTCGGCGGCAAGACGGCGACGCCCTACGACTTCGCCCGCCGGCTCGACAGCCGGGCCCCGGTGATCTTCGTCTTCGTTCTCGCCCTGGCTTTCGTCCTGATGGCGGCGGCCTTCCGCTCCTGGGCGATCCCGCTGGTGTCGATCCTGCTCAACCTGCTCTCGATCGGCGCGGCCTACGGCGTCCTCACCTGGGTGTTCCAGAGCGGGCATCTGGGGTCGCTGCTCGGCTTCACCTCCTACGGAGGCGTGGTCGCCTGGCTACCCCTGTTCATGTTCGTCATCCTCTTCGGGCTGAGCATGGACTACCACATCTTCATCCTCAGCCGGATCAAGGAGCGCTGGGCGGGCGGCGCCGACTCGCGTGCCGCGGTCATCGACGGAATCAGCAGCAGTGCGGGTGTGGTGAGCAGCGCGGCCGTGATCATGATCGGTGTGTTCACGGTGTTCGTCGGTCTCTCCGCCATCGAGTACAAGATGACGGGCGTCGGCATGGCGGTCGCCGTCATCGTCGACGCCACCGTCGTCCGCGGCGTACTCCTGCCCGCCGCCCTGGCCCTGCTCGGCGACCGTGCCTGGTCGCCCCGGCCCGGCGAGGACGGCAGCCGGCTCCCGGGCCGGAGCGCTCGCACGGTTCCGCTGTAGCCGAACGGACCGGCTGTACGGATCCGGTTCCCGTGGACGATGCATGCACCACCCGCACACAAGGCCGCCGGATCCCCGCGCGGGTCAGGGGCCGACCGCCCCCCTCAGCACTCGATGATGTTCACCGCCAGCCCGCCCCGGGCCGTCTCCTTGTACTTGACGAACATGTGGACGGCTGTTGATCATGGGATTGACCTGCAATTTTGGCATGGCCAGGCTTGCCTTGAATCACGTCGGGGACTTTTTTTTGGGGCTTCTTGTCGAGAGCTGATTGCAACGTACCTCATGCTGCGTGAGACGCCTGCGGGGTTGGGCAGTTGATACTCGGGCGGCATGCGATCGCTTCGGTGAGCCCCGTACTCGTATGCGTAGGTCTCGTCGAGTTCGAATCCCGAAAGCAGCTCCACCTGAGATCGAGTCAGATGCGCTCTGACCCGGTCTTTTGTGTTGCGCTCCTGATGATTGGTCAGCTTGGGGAGCAGGCTGTCGGGGGAGGGGGCGCAAGGGGTGCGCATCGGGGAGTAGGGATCCAGTGCTCTGACTGGGGGCTTTGCTGTTCATGCCCATGTGCACCACCGGCATCTGTTCCCGTTCATCCCGCAGGAACGCCGATCCCGTGCGGCACGTCACGCCTCACGGCCCGGCGGTCGGAACCGGCGGGCTGGGCGAACTACGGCTATTGCACGTCGCATTCGCGGTTCCTCTGGGGGCTGCGGCTGTACGTGGTGTGCACCCCGACCGGGATGCTGATCCTGTGGGCGCTGGCCGATCCCGAGCTCGGAGAGTGGGAGGTGCCGGCCGCGACGCTGGAGGTCGACGCCGGTGGTGCGCGAACGGCCGGGCCTTCTGCTGATCAGCGACCAGGGTTTCGCGTCGAAGCTGTTCGAGCGGTCGCTGTCCCCACAGGGCACCACGCTGCTGAGGGCGCCCCGGAAGAGGGAGGTGACGCGGCCCGGTGAACTGATGCTCAAGAAGGTCCGCCGGCTCATCGAGTCCGTGAACGACACCTTCAAAGGCCGGCTCGACCTGGCGCAGCACGGCGCACGGACTGTCGAAGGCGTCGCCGTCCGCGTCGCGCGGCGTGTCCTGGCACTCGCCGCCGCGATCTGGCACAACTTCCAGACCGGCCGGGCGGTCAGCCGGCCACTGACCGCCTATGAGCACTGACCGTGTTCGGAACGACTCGTCTAGCGTCAATACCGGGACTTTGTTGGTGATGTTGTCCGGGGCGCTGACGGTGGGGCCGTCGGATGGTTCGCTGGAGGAGTGCGGGGTGGCCTTGGGTTTTGGGGTGTGGGGGCAGTGTCGTTACGGCCGAGGAGTTTCCAACGGATTCCGGTGAGGACGGTGCGGACAGCGCGGGCGGCGTGCCCGAAGGGCACTCCGGCGATGTTCATCCGGGACCGGCTCGATGTCCTGTTCGAGACTGCCCTGGCCTGCAACGTCACCCGAGTCTCCGACTGGGTATCCAGCACCCCCAGAATCCGCCGCCGCACCACCCGCTTCCACGCACTGTGCCTGTCCGCAGCCACCACATGACCCCGCCAACATCACCAACAAAGTCCCGGTATTGAGGCTAGGGTAAACAGGGCGATCTTCCTAAATTGAATGCCCTCTGAGTCACGAGCCATCGCGGAGTTCGTGCAGACGCTCGCGGGTGAAGTGGATGTCGTCGAAGGTGACTACACAGCCGTCACCGGTCGGCGATTGTGCCTCGAAGCCGATGGAGGCGGGCGTGGATGTGTCGTCGAGGGTGAAGAAGCGGATCATCCGCCAGGTCTTGCCGTCGAGTGATGCGTGATAGGCGAAGGCGTGATCGATTCGGGAGACGCGCAGCCATACCGTCCGGCCGTCGACAGCGAAGGCGTTGGCGTCATCCGCGACGCCGCGGGCGACCACGGAGACGATCATGGGCTCGCGGTCGGGAGAGAATTCGAAGCAGAGCTTGCCCCAGTTGCGGTCATCGATCCACAAGAGCAGTACGCCGGCGTCGAAGGTGGACTCGAAGTTGACGGTGACGCGTGCGCTGAACTGGAAGTCGCCCTCCGGGGGGACGCCGAGCAGGGTCGCGGCGTTGAGCATGGACTCGGCGTTGAGCTGAGAGTCCGCTCCCGGGTCGATGAAGATGTCGCTGTGAGCGGCCGCTGCGGCTGTCAGCGTGGCGGTCGCCTCGTCGGTGGTCCACGCCTCGCCGGACGACGGCGAGAGGGGGAAGGGCAGGCCGGGCACGTTACGGGTGATGGTCATATCGTTTCCTCCTGCGGGCTGACCATTGGCAAGCCGCAACGCCGGAACGCGGGTGTCTGGTTCAAGGTGTGCGGGCCCTGTGTGCTTTGGGGGTGAGGTCGTGGAAGGTGCGGCGGACGACGTCCTCGGTGAACTCCTGTGGCAGGAAGTACCGTTGCAGGCCGATGCCTTCCTGTACGGCGTCGATGACGTGACCGCTGACGCCGTGGATGTGGCGGGAGATGGCGTCCTTGGCGCGTCGCATCCACTGCCGCATCAGTTCGGCGTAGCGTTCGTCGCGGATCGCCAGAACGTACAGCTCGGCCAGCAGTACCATGTCGCGCCTGCGGTCGCGGGAGTCCGCGACGATCATCTGGACGAGGCGCTCACGAGGGTCCTCGCCAGGTTCGAGATCTCCCATGGACTCGTCGAGCGGTGAGAAGAGATCGTTCGCGAAGCGCTCGAACGCGGTGAAGATCAGATCGTCTCGGTTCGGGAAGTGGTAGGTCATCGACCCGAGAGGCACGTCGGCTGCCGTGGCGATGGTGCGGTACGTCGCGCCGCTCAGCCCCCGCTCCTCAATGGTGTCCAGTGTCACGGCCAGGATGCGGTCTCGTCGTTGCGGCTCGGTTCGCCGCGATACGGCACTCATCGGCTCAGGACTCCTCGCGATTGGCACCCTGCAGCGACTTACCTCATCAGACCATGGGAACGTTCGTACGATAAGGGCGGGCGGCGGCCACATCACGGGGCGAAGTGGTCCGCGGCGGCTGTCGCAGCGGCCTGGACCCGGACTTCTACCGCCGGGACCTGGCGGACGCGATCGAGGCAGGCGCGTTCCCCCAGTGGGAACTGGGGATCCAGACCTTCCCCGACACCCGCGTACCAGACGTCCCAGGGCATCGACCTTCTCGATCCCACCAAGATCGTCCCGGAGGAGCTGGCGCAGGTACTACCGATCGGCCTGCTCACCCTCAACGCCAACCCGGTGAACTTCTTCGCCGAGACAGAGCAGGTGGCCTTCCACGGCGGCCATCTCGTGCCGGGTATCGACATCACCGACGACCCCTGCTCACCGGGCGCCTGTTCAGCTACGTGGATACGCAGATCACCCGGCTCGGCGGCCCCAACCCGGCATGACTGACCACCCCGCGACCGTCGGCTGACACGACGAGTTTGGGACGCGACCCGGTGGTGTGCACGCAGAAAGTGCCTTCCTGCTGTGGTGACAGGAGCCCTAGACAAACCTCATCATCCCAGCTCAGAAGGCACTTTCGCGTTCCGGCTCAAGATCTGGACGCCACCGCAGGTGAAACGCGGAGGCTAGAGCGTCGGAGACGAGGAGACGGCGGGCGCTGAGTCGGTGGCCACGGGGTGGAGGAGGTCGTAGGCGCTCTCGGCGTGCAGGTGGACGTCCACGCCGCCCTCCTCGACTTCGGGGCGGACGCGCAGGCCCATGGTTTTGTCGAGGGCCTTGGCGATGAGCCAGGTGACGGAGAAGGAGTACAGCAGTACGGCGGAGGCGCCCACCGCCTGCTTGCCGAGGAGGCCGAGACCACCGCCGTAGAGCAGGCCGTCAACACCATTCGGGGCGGCGGAGGTGGCCAGCACGCCCACGAGCAGCGTGCCGGTGATGCCGCCGACCAGGTGGATGCCGACGACGTCGAGCGAGTCGTCGTAGCCGAGCCGGTACTTGAGGCCGACGGCCAGGGCGCAGACCGCGCCGCCGATCACACCCAGGAGCAGCGCGCCGACCGGGGACACCGCCCCGCAGGACGGGGTGATGGCGACCAGTCCGGCGATCGCGCCCGACGCGGCGCCGAGGCTGGTGGCGTGGCCGTCGCGCAGCTTCTCCACGACCAGCCAGCCGAGCATGGCGGAGCAGGTGGCGGTGAAAGTGTTCAGTACGACGACGGAGGCGGCGTTGGAGGAGGTGAGCGCGGAGCCGCCGTTGAAGCCGAACCAGCCGAACCACAACAGGCCCGCGCCGAGCATCACCAGGGGCAGGTTGTGGGGCTTCTCCGCGCCGCCCTCCTTCTTCCAGCCGATGCGCTTGCCGAGGACGAGAATCACGGCGAGGGCCGCCGCACCCGAGTTGATGTGTACGGCCGTGCCGCCCGCGTAGTCGATCGCGCCGAGCTTGTTGACGATCCAGCCGCCGACGACGTTGTCGCCGTCGAACGCGAACACCCAGTGCGCGACCGGGAGATACACCAGGGTGACCCAGATTCCCGTGAAGGCCATCCAGGCCCCGAACTTGATGCGGTCCGAGATCGCGCCGCAGATCAGGGCAGCGGTCAGGGCCGCGAACAGCGCCTGGAAGGCGGCGAAGACCGAGAGGGGGATGACGGCCTTCGGGTTGTCGTTGATGATGCCGCTCATGCCGAAGTACTCGGTGACGTCACCGAGGATCCCGGCACCGCCGATCGAGTCGCCGAACGCAGCCGAGTAACCGTAGACGACCCAGATACAGCCGACCAGGGCCACGGCCCCGAACGTCATCATGATCATGTTGAGGACGCTCTTGGCGGCGACCATGCCGCCGTAGAAGAGCGCGAGGCCCGGCACCATCAGACAGACGAGTGCCGTGCTCGCGAGCATCCAGGCGGTACTTCCGGTGTCCATGCGCACGCTCCGCGGAGTGGATCGGGGGTCCCACGGACAGCGGGTCCCGCAGAAGGAAACGAAGTTTCATTGCAGTAGACCGATCGGGTGTTACGGACGCTCAAGCGCCGAATTAAGGGCGAGTTTCGGCCACTGCCCGGGCCGCCCGGTCCAGCCCGAACCGGGAATGCGGCTCGGCCCGGCCCGTGGCCAGTTCGGCGGCCATCGCCCCGATCGGCGGGGCGAACCCGGCGCCGTGCCCCGAGCAGGGCGAGACGGGCAGCGGACCGTTCCACGGCGATCGCCGCGACCACCCCGACGGGCTCGCGCAGCATCCGGGTGGTGCCCCCGTCCGGGCGCACCCGCGCGTGCGGTAGGGGAACTCCCGCGCCTACTGCGCGTAGTAGCGCAGGAACTGCAGCGTGAGGGCCTGGGAGTGTGCGCTGAAATCTTCGAAGCCCGGGCCCACCGCGCCACGCTTCCAACCTCCGCGTGACGCTCGGTCGCGCGCCGCGCCGCGCTTTCGGAATCCACCACGAAGTACCCGGGGTGCGCTGCCGGACATGAGGCGGTCGACCTCCTCGGCACCCTGGTGATTCGCTCCAACTCGACGGCGAAGGCGCTCACGGCCCCATACACCTCGTCGAGGTTCCTGTCCGATTCCTTCTGTCATCGCCTTCCCAGACGCAACCGTGTAGCTGTGATCGCCGCTCGCCCGTTCGCCGGCGTGACAGTGGCCCCTGTCCGCAGCGTGACGAGGGGGCCGTCGGTGACGACGCGTCCCAGGTCGGGACGGTGCGGGTCTGGGCCGAAGACGGTGAAGCCGTCGTCGGGAACGGGCGCAACAGCTTCCCGGCGAACTCGGAGTCAGGGAGGCGGCGCGGCTCGGCACAGCAGATCGCGTCCTACCGGAAGGCGCACCAGCCATCAAAGCAGTGGACAGGATGGTGACGCCTCCGGCGACCGCCCGAGGGCGGCTCCATGACGTCATCCCACGCTCAGCCCCATGCGCTGGTTGATCTCGGCGGTAAGGGCAGGGAGGACGGTGTGGAGGTCGCCCACGACACCGAAGTCGACGAGCTCGAAGATCGGCGCCTCCTCGTCCTTGTTGACGGCGACGACGGTCTTCGAGGTCTGCATGCCCGCGCGGTGCTGGATCGCACCGGAGATGCCGCCCGCGACGTACAGCTGCGGGCTGACGGTCTTGCCGGTCTGGCCGACCTGGAAGGTATGCGGCATCCAGCCCGAGTCGACGGCGGCACGCGAGGCGCCGACCGCGGCACCCAGCGCGTCGGCGAGGTTCTCGACGGGGGTGAAGTCGCCACCGGTGCCGCGGCCGCCGGAGACCACGATCGCGGCCTCGGTCAGCTCGGGACGCCCCGAGGCCTGGCGCGGCTCGGAGGCCACGATCCGGGCGGACCTGGCGGCGTCGGAGACGGTCACCGCGAACGGTGTCAGCACGCCGGCGCCGGCGGCCTCCTCCGGCACGGCGGAGTTCGGTTTGACGGTGATGATCGGAGTGCCCCGGGTGACCTTCGCCTTGACGGTGTAGGTTCCGGCGAACACCGACTGGGTGGCAACGGGGCCCGCCTGGAGGTCGATGGCGTCGGTGATCAGGCCGGAGCCGAGCTTGATCGCCAGGCGGCCGGCGATCTCCTTGTTCTCCGCCGAGGACGGGAGCAGGATCGCGGCTGGGTCGGTGGCGGCGGCGATCTGCTGCAGGGCCTCGGCCTTCGGGGCCACGAGGTAGCCCTTGATCTCGGTGTCGTCGATCGCATAGACCTTGTCGGCGCCGTACGCCTTGACGGCCTCGGCGGCGGTGGCGGCCTGATCGGCGTCGCCGATGAAGACGGCGGAGGGCTCGCCGAGCCGTCTGGCTATGGTCAGCAGCTCGAAGCTCGGCTTCCTGACAGCGCCGCCGACGTGGTCGATGAGAACCAGAATCTCCGTCATTGTTCTTTGACTCCCCTGCCTCAGATGAACTTCTTCGACGCGAGGAAGTCGGCCAGCGCCTTGGCGCCCGAGCCGTCCTCGTCCTTCACGATCTCACCGGCGGTCCGCGCCGGGCTGGCGTCGGCGGCCTCGACGGTGGTCCACGCCCCCGAGAGGCCGACCTGGCCTGCCTCCAGGCCGAGTTCGGCGAGGTCGAGGGTCTCGAACGGCTTCTTCTTGGCCGCCATGATGCCCTTGAACGACGGGTAGCGGGCCTCACCCGACTGGTCGGTGACCGAGAGAACGAGTGGCATGGTGCCGCCGATGGCCTCGGTCGCGACGTCGCCGTCGCGGTTGACACGTACCTGGTCGCCCTCGGTTTCGACAGCCGAGGCGAGGGTGATCTGCGGAAGGCCGAGACGCTCGGCCAGCATCGCCGGGACGACGCCCATTCCGCCGTCGGTGGAGGCCATGCCGCACATGACCAGGTCGGGCACGACACCGCCGTTGGCCTTCCTGACGGCCTCGGCCAGCACCAGCGAGGTGGCGACCGCGTCCGAGCCGGCGAGCGCGTCGTCACAGACCAGCACGGCCTTGTCGGCGCCCATCTGCAGGGCCTTGCGGACCGCTGCCTCCGCGTCGGCGGGGCCGACGGTCAGGGCGGTGACCTCGACATCCTCGTCCTCGCGCGCCTCCCTGATCCGAAGCGCCTGCTCGACGGCGTACTCGTCGAGCTCGGAGAGCAGACCGTCGACATGCGCACGGTCGACGGTGAGGTCCGACTCGAACTGCCGGTCGGCAGTCGCGTCCGGTACGTACTTCACAAGTACTGTGATCATCATTCGGGGCTGTCCTCATGCGTTCGCTGGGGGACCTGGGGTGCACCGTCACGAAGGCGACCGGTGCCTGTGGCCTCTGCGCGTACGGGAAGCGGGCCAGGGACACCACACGAGTACATCCCCCGAGGAAGCGCATGTCCAATATCAATCGGTGCCTGATTGTGCCGATTCAAGAAATAATCGCTTAGGGTTGTCCCCATGGAGGTTCGCCAGCTGCGGTGCGTCGTCGCTGTCGCCGAAGAGCTGCACTTCGGGCGCGCCGCTCAGCGTCTGCAGATGTCCCAAGCACCGCTCAGTGCCCAGATCAAGCGCATCGAGCGAGAGGTCGGCTTCCCCTTGTTCGAGCGGACGACGAGGAGCGTGCGACTGACGACGGTGGGCGCCGAGTTCCACCGCCGCGCCGTCGCGATCCTGGAACAGGTCGACCAGGCGACGGCGGACCTGGAACAAGTCGCGGCCGGTCGGGCAGGGCGCCTCCGGGTCGGCTTCCCGAGTTCGGCCAGTTACTCGATCCTGCCCCACGCCGTCCGGAGCATCCGTGAGCGGGCACCCGACCTCGACATCGACCTCGTACCGCTCACCAGCGCCGAGCAGGTGGAAAGAGTGCACGAGGGAACGATCGACATCGGCATTGTGCGGGGCGAAGCGGGCGCCCTCGACCTGCAGACCAGGAGACTCTACGAAGAACAGATCGTCGCCTGCCTGCCGAAGGACCATCCACTGGCCGCGAACGAGCGCGTCAGCGCCGAGGACCTGGCACGCGAACCGCTGATCTTCTTCCCCACCAGGGACATGCCCGGCTTCGTGGCGGAGATCAGGCCGATCTTCAACGGTATGCCGTTCCCTCGCGTGCGGACCCGCGTCGTCCACCAGGAGACGGCGCTCGGCTTCGTCGCCGCGGGTGTGGGATTCACGCTGCTGCCGGAGTCGGTCACGTCATTCATGCCCTCGTCGGTCCGAGTGGCCCGGATCGACTCCCGCCCGACCACCGTGATGTACGTCGCCGAACCACAGACGCTCACCCCGGCCGCGCGGTTGTTCCGGCGGGAACTCTTCGAGGCGGCGGCCGCCGTGTCCGCACCCTCATCGGCCTCGTCGGCCTGACAACCGCAGTGGGCGCGGCTCCCGTTCCGGTAGGAGCCGGCTGAGCCGCGGTCACTGGCAGTGGACACTGTGACGTTAGGGTGTACTCATGGGAGAAGACACGAACGCGCTGCTGCGCAACGTCGGCACGGCACGCGACCGCCCTGCCGACGAGCCGATCGAGACGCTCGAACTCGAGGCGGCGATCGCCCGCAACGTGCGTGAACTGCGCCATCAGCGCGGGCTTTCGGTCACCGACCTGGCGGCCCAGGTCGGTATCTCCAAAGCGATGCTGTCCAAGATCGAGAATGCGCAGACCTCGTGCAGCCTCAGCACGCTCTCCCTGCTGGCCAAAGGCCTCGACATTCCGGTGACCTCACTGTTCCGCGGAGCCGACGCCGAGCGCCCGGCCTCCTATGTGAAGGCCGGGCGAGGCACACCGATCGTTCGCAGCGGCAGCCAGGTGGGGCATGACTACAAGCTCCTCGGATCCCTTCGCGGTGAGCACAGACGCCTTGAGTGCCTGCTCGTGACTCTCACCGCGAAGAGCCAGACCTATCCACTCTTCCAGCACCCCGGCACCGAGTTCATCTACATGCTGGAAGGCGCGATGGACTATGGCCACGGACGCGGTGTCTACCGCCTCAAGCCGGGCGACGCCCTGATCCTCGACGGCGAGGGAGCCCACGGCCCCGTCGACCTGGTGGACCTACCGATCCGCTTCCTTTCCGTGATCGCTTTCCCCGACGGCACCAAGTGAGGCCGCCGTCCAGGCTGTTACGGAAGGCAGGAACCTCCCCCGGCAGAGACGGTTCGAGGCTCCTGCCATCGCGGGGCTGCATGCGTTCAAAGGCGGCTTCGACGTCGCCGATGGCGATCTCCTCGGTCACCCCACTGCGGCGGGACATGCCGCCGGGTCGACCTTGGTGCACTGCCGGCCGCCACCGGGGTCTTCCCCGCGAACGCCCCGATGCCCGGGGCCGGTGACAGCTCGGTGCCGGGGTCCGGCCCGTCGGTCGGCGTCGACTTCCGAGTCGTGTTGCGGGAGTTGAAGCAGTACTCGGGCTCGTCGCGGCGGTACGCCCGGCCCTCCCCTCCCTGCCGCCCCACCCTCCCGCCCCACCCTCGGGCCGCGCCCGCGTCTCACCGGCCGAGCAGTGTCTCCAGACTGTCGGCGAGCGCCGCGGCGCCGGTCTCGGCGTCGGCGTCCTCCACCTGCTCGGCGGGGGCGTGCGAGACGCCCGAGGGGTTGCGTACGAAGAGCATCGCGGTCGGCACGTGGTCCTTGAGGACGCCGGCGTCGTGGCCGGCGCCGGTGCCCAGCCGCGGCGCCGCGTCGAGCACGTCGGCGAGCCGGTCGCGCAGCCGTGGGTCGAAGTCGACGGTGGAGCTGAAGGACTCCTCGGTCATCTCCGCGGTGCAGCCCTCCTCCGTGGCGAGCTTGCGCGCGGCCCGCCCGACCTCGTCGACGAGATGGCGGGTGACGGCGTCGTCGGGATGGCGTACATCGAGCCAGAGGTCCACCCGGGAGGCGATGACGTTGGTGCCACCGGGCACGGGCACGAGCCGACCGACGGTGGCCCGGGCGTCCGGGACGGTGCGGGCGAGGCGCCGCACCTCGGCCACCAGCAGTGCCGCGGCCACCATGGGGTCACGCCGGTCGGCCATGAGGGTGGTGCCGGCGTGGTTGCCCTCGCCGGACACGGCGATGTGCCAGCGTCCGTGCCCGAGGATCGAGGAGGCGACCGCCACCGGCCGTTCCAGGTCGACGAGGCCGCGCCCCTGTTCGACGTGCAACTCGACGAAGGTGCCGATCCGCGCCAGCGTCTCGGGGGCGGGGCCGAGGTGTGCGGGGTCGAGGCCGGCGCGCCGGGCCGCCTCGGCGAAGGTGACGCCGTCGGTGTCGGTCAGCGACCGGGCCCGGTCGGGGTCGATCGCGCCCGTCAGGAGCCGTGACCCGAGGCAGGCCACGCCGAAGCGGGCGCCTTCCTCCTCGGGGAAGACAGCGATTGCGCGCCGCCCGGCGACACCGCGGGCGTCGAGTTGGTCGAAGGCGACCAGCGCCGAGGCCACGCCGAGGGGGCCGTCGTACGCGCCGCCGCCCGGGACGGAGTCGAGGTGGCTGCCGGTCACGACGGCCCCGTCCCCGACGCCGCCGTGCCAGGCCCAGATGATGCCGTTGCGGTCGGTCTCGACGTCGAGCCCGCGCTTTCGCGCGTGGGCCACGAACCACGACCGCAGATCGAGTTCGGCACCGGAGTAGACGGACCGGGTGTAGCCGCCGCGTTGGGGGTCCGTGCCGACGTCGGCGATCTCGGCGAGCAGGGAGGAGACGGTGTCAGTCATCGGGTTCCTTGAACAGTCGTATGTCGGCGGCCAGCTCTTCCAGCAGGACGGTGGCGTCGGCCGGGAGGCGAGGGGCGGACGCCGGGCGGAGGATCACCTCCGCCCGGCACGCGCCCCGTCGCGTCATCACGTTGAGTGCCCGGGTGGGCGTGTCGAGGGCCACCGTGACCGGTGCCTCGCCGGCGAACCGCGCCTGGTCGCCGGCCGCGAGCCGCTGTCGCCGCCCGTCGACCGTCAGCCGCAGGGGGCCGAGCGCGACGAAGAGGCGATCGAGCCCCGGGAACGTCGAGAACGGCGCGTCGCGGTCGAGATCGGCCACGCTGATACGCCACAGGACCCGGCCGGACGCGTCCGTCCCGGTCGCGAGCTCCCGGGTGGCTCCGGCACCGTTGCGCCAGGGGGTCGGGGCCACCCGGGAGGGGTCGAGCATCCCGGTCACGTCACCGCATCTCGCCGGCACCGGCATAGGGGTGCAGGCTGTTCAGCGGTTTGCCCTCGGCGAACCGTTCGAGGCGGAAGTCCGAGGCGGGGACGTCGGGGTCGGTGCTGTCGCCCTCGAACACCAGGTCGGCGACGAGGTCGCCCACGGCCGGGCTGATCTTGAAGCCATGGCCGGCGAAGCCGGCGGAGAGGATCAGGCCGTCGACGCCTCCGACCGGGGCGATCACGGGGTTCCAGTCCGGCGGGACGTCGTACACGCCGGCGTAGGTGTGGGTGACCGACGGGTCGGGGAAGCCCGGGAAGCGGTGCATCACCTTTTCCGCGTACTTCTCGATACTGGCCTCGCCGGCGATGTTGGAGTAGTTGTCGGGGTCGACGAACTTCTTCTGGAAGTCGGCGTGGTCGCTGTTGCCGACGAGGAACTGGCCCGCGCCCTCCAGCCGGCAGTACTGCAGGCTCACCAGGTCGGAGACGACCGGGAGGTTCGGCAGCGGCTCGCCGGCGTCGACGATGAGGAGCTCCGAGCGGTAGGCCTCGATCGGGAAGTCGATCCCGAGGCCGGCGAGCAGCTTCGCGGACCACCAACCCGAGGCGACGACGACCAGATCAGCATCGATCACCTCACCGCCGTCGAGCAGGACACCCGTCACCTTGTCGCCCGCGGTGAGGATGCGGGCGACGGGGGTGTTCTGCCGGATGCGCGCGCCTTGGTCACGGGCCACCTGGCCGTAGTGCAGGGCGAGTTGGGTGGCGTCCGCGAACCCGCCACGCGGTTCGTACGACGCCAGCGCGACGTCGCCGACCTCCATCATCGGCCACAGCCCGGCCAGCCGGTCGTTGTCGATCAGGTCGACGTCGATGCCGAGGCCCTGGTGCATGGCGGTGTTGGCCCTGAGCGGCTCGGCGTTCTCCTCGCCGACGATGACGGTGTAGCCGACCTGGCGGAAGCCGACCCGGTCGCCGAGCTCCTCGAAGACGGGCATGCTCCGCCACGCCATCGCGGCGATCGAGGGCACGCCGTAGTGCGCGCGTACGATCCCGCTGGACTTGCCGGTGCCGCCGCCGGCGAGCTGGTGCCGCTCCAGGACGAGCACGTCGGTGAGTCCGCGCCGCGTCAGGGCCCTGGCGATCGAGAGCCCGATCAGGCCGCCTCCGACGACCACTGCCTTCGTCGCCATCAGAATCCCTGCCCCGGGATCCAGGAGGTACCGGCGAGCGGGACGCGGGCCATGGCGGCCGCCTCGATGGAGGTGGCGACCATGTCCTCGGGTTCGAGGTGGGTGACGTGGGCCTTGCCGCAGGCGCGGGCGATCGTCTGGGCCTCCATGGTGAGTACCCGCAGGTAGTTGGCGACTCGGCGGCCGCCCTCGACCGGGTCGAGCCGCTGTTGCAGCTCCGGGTCCTGGGTGGTGATGCCCGCGGGGTCCTGGCCCGCCTGGAACTGGTCGTAGAACCCGGCCGCCGAGCCGAGCCTCTCGTACTCCGCGGCGTACTTCGGGTCGTTGTCGCCCAGCGCGATGAGGGCGGCGGTGCCGATGGCGACGGCGTCGGCACCGAGGGCGAGCGCCTTGGCGACGTCGGCCCCGGAGCGGATCCCGCCGGAGACGATGAGCTGGACGCCGTCCGGCTTCTTGTGGACGCCGAGTTCCTGGAGCGCCTGCACCGCCTGCGGAACGGCGGCGAGGGTCGGGATGCCGACGTGCTCGATGAAGACGTCCTGGGTGGCGGCGGTGCCGCCCTGCATGCCGTCCACGACCACGACGTCCGCGCCGGCGTGCACGGCGAGCTTGACGTCGTAGTAGGTGCGCGAGGCGCCGACCTTGACGTAGACCGGCTTCTCCCAGTCGGTGATCTCGCGGATCTCGTTGATCTTGATGGTGAGGTCGTCCGGGCCGGTCCAGTCGGGGTCGCTCGAGTCCGAGAGCTGGACGATGCCGTCGC